>CAZUAX010000022.1:0-37120 GCA_964618435.1 uncultured Solibacteraceae bacterium | reverse complement strand
CGCATCCTGATCTGCTGGACTGGCTGGCCACGGAGTTCACGCAATCCGGCTGGGATGTGAAGCACATGATGCGCACCATCGTCACGTCGTCCACTTACCGGATGTCTTCGCAGGCCACTCCGGCTCTGATGGAGCGCGACCCGGAGAACCGCTTGTTGGCCCGCGGGCCGCGCGTGCGCCTGCCCGCGGAAATGATCCGTGACAGCGCCCTCGCCGCCAGCGGACTTCTGCATGGCCCCATCGGTGGGCCCTCCGTGTTTCCTTACCAGCCCGATGGCGTCTGGGAAGACATGGCCTTTGGGGATGTGTACTCCATGCAGCGCTATGAGCAGGGCCATGGCAAGGATCTGTACCGGCGTACCATGTATACGTTCTGGAAGCGCACCGCGCCGCCGCCTTCGCTGGTAACTTTCGATGCCCCCGACCGCGAGAAGTGCACGGCGCGCCGCACCAATACGAATACACCGCTGCAGGCGTTGGTGCTGTTGAACGACCCCACCTATGTGGAGGCCGCGCGCGGACTTGCCCAGCGCGTGCTGAAGGAAGCATCCTCAGACCCCGGTGCGCGTATCCGCTACGCGTTCCGTCTGGTGACCGCGCGCGAGCCCAATGCTCGCGAATTGCAGGTGTTGCGCGACCTTGCGGAAACCCAGACCGCACGCTACCGGCGCAATCCCGAAGCAGCCAGGAAGTTGCTGACGGTGGGCGAATCTCCGTATGACCAAAAGCTCGACCCCCGCGAATTGGCCGGCTGGGCAACCGTCGCCAGCGTGATTTTGAATCTTGACGAGGCCATCACCAAGGAGTAACTGAACCCGTGCTGAAGGAAACCGTCAATATCCCGGTGAGCCGCCGGCACTTTTTCTCAAAGAGCGCGGCTGGCATTGGCACCACAGCCCTTGCTGCGCTTCTAAACCCCAGCCTTCTGCGTGGGGATGCAGCCTCAGCGGCGCTCACTGGCGGCCTTGAGGCTCTGCCCCATTTCGCGCCTAAGGCCAGGCGCGTAATCTACCTGCACCAATCTGGCGCACCCTCGCAAATGGACCTATTTGATTACAAGCCGGAATTGGACAAGTACCATGGCCAGGAGCTGCCGGACAGTATTCGCCAGGGGCAGCGCATCACCGGCATGACTTCCGGCCAGAGCGCCTTTCCGGTCGCGCGTTCCATCTTCAGCTTCAAGCAGTACGGCCAGTCCGGCGCTTGGCTGAGTGAACTCATCCCGCATCATCGCAAGATTGTCGATGACATCTGCATCATCAAGACGATGCACACGGAGGCCATCAATCACGACCCCGCCATCACCTTCTTCCAGACGGGCTTTCAGCAGCCCGGAAGGCCCAGCATGGGCTCATGGGTAAGCTATGGCTTGGGCAGCGAAAACCAGGATCTGCCTGGCTTCGTCGTGCTGGTGTCGCAGGCCAACGCCTTGAACACAGATCAGCCTTTGTTTAGCCGTCTTTGGGGCGCGGGCTTCCTGCCATCCCGTTACCAGGGCGTGAAGTTCCGTTCCGGCAAGGATCCCGTTCTGCACATCCACAATCCCGCCGGCATTGACGCTGGGTCACGTCGCAACATGCTGGACAGCCTGAAGACGCTGAACGAGATCAAGATGGAGGACTACCCGGACCCGGAGATCGAAACCCGCATTGCGCAATACGAAATGGCGTATCGCATGCAGACTTCGGTGCCCGACCTCGTGGACTTCTCGAAAGAGCCCCAATCTACATTTGACCTTTACGGAGAGGATGCGCGACGTCCGGGTACCTATGCCGCAAACTGCCTGCTGGCCCGCCGTCTTGCAGAGCGCAATGTGCGTTTCGTGCAGCTTTACCACCGTGGCTGGGACCAGCACCGCGACCTTCCCCGCGACCTCGCACTCCAATGCCAGGGAACTGACCAAGCTTCCGCCGGCCTGGTGCTGGATCTGAAGCAGCGCGGGATGCTCGACGATACGCTGGTCATCTGGGGCGGGGAATTCGGACGCACCGCCTACTGCCAGGGGCCGTTGACCGACAGCAACTACGGGCGCGACCACCACCCGCGCAATTTCGCCATCTGGATGGCGGGCGGCGGTATTAAGCCCGGCATCACCATCGGCGAGACGGACGACTACTGCTACAACGTGGTAAAGGACCCTATCCACGTCCACGATATGCAGGCCACCGTGATGCACTGCCTGGGCATTGACCACAAACGGCTCACCTACAAATACCAGGGCCGTCACTTCCGCCTAACCGACGTTCACGGCAAACTGGTGAAGCAGATCCTTGCGTGAGTGATGCGGTAGCCAAAAATCGCAACACCGCCCGTTTGGCTGGTGGCATATCCCTGATACACTCCACCGTAACGTCATGATCACCCGTCGCCTCTTTCTTGCCGCCTCTGCCGGCGCTCCCTTCGCGAGAGCTGCCGAGGCAGTGCCCTTCCTTGGTATTACCGTGATGCCGGAGTACATCCAGAGTGAGGGCATTGATGGCGTGATTGGAAACCTCAAGCGGATGGGTGCCACCGCGGTCTGCACGTCTCCCTATGTGATGGAGCCCGCGTCGGAAGGTGAAGGTTCCCGTGAGCCTCCCGCCGATGCCGGGGCAGGAGGCGTGCGGCTGCTTGACCGGCCGCTCTGGGGCAGACGCGAACTGTTCGTGCGCACCGCCCCCAGCTTTACGCCCGATCCACGCCTCTACCAGGGTCTTCGCTATCAACCCGTGGCTCCCGACTCACTCAGCCGGCAAAGCGGCGCCATGGTGGGTGACTTCGTAAAGGCAGCGAAGTCGGCGGGCCTTGAGGTCTACCTGCAGTTCCAGGCTGCCATTCCCCCTGGGTACCGCGTGCAGTTCGGTGGAGGTGCGGGCGACGACCAGCCGCAACTGCCCGATGGCAGTGTTCCGGCGCGCCGGGTGGATAAGAACGGGAGCCTTGCCAGCCAGCATATCCGCAGTTACTCGCAAGCGCTGATCGCTGATCTCTGCCGTGCGTATCCGGACATTGATGGGCTGCGTCCAGACTGGCCGGAGTACCCGCCCTATCTGCTCGATTCCTTGTTTCTTGATTTCAGCGCGCCTGCGCGCCAGGCCGCTGACCGTCTTGGCTTCCCGGCCGAGAGTATGCGGCGAGAGGCGTTGGCGGCCTGGAAACAACTCCATGGAAGTCTCACCAACCGGCACCTGGAACTGCTACTGACAGACGACGGCGGGCGCTACGGGCTAGGGGGTCTGCTGGCGCAATGGCCAGGCTTTCTCCAGCTGTGCCGATTCAAAGCTCTGCTTGTAGATGAACTGCTGGCTGGCTTTCGCGAGGCTCTAACCAGGGCGGGAGGAGCGGATAAGAAGCTCGTGCCCAACGCCTTTCCTCCGCCGTTCACCACCGTTTCCGGCCTGGATTACGGCAAGGTGGCAGCCCACTCCAGCGCCATCAGCGTGAAGCTCTACACGATGCACTGGCCGATGATGCTGCGCTTCTATGGCGATGCCCTGCTGAAGGCGAACCCTGGGTTATCGAGCCAACTGTTGGCTGCGGTGCTGGTGCGGCTGATGGATATCGATGAGCGGCCCTTGGATGCGGTGGAGCGTTACTCCTACCCCGAGCCGGACGTGCCGCATCCGGTGTCGGCGCAGTCACTGGCGCGCAAGATCCTACAGGCGCGGTTGGCCACCGGAAGTGAGGTGCCTGTGAACGCACTTGCCCATGGATACGGCCCGCCCGACGATTTCCAGGCGCGGCTGCGTGTAGCCTGGCAGGCCTCCGGCAGACGCATCTGGGTTAACCGCTATGGCTACCTGAGCGACGAAAAACTCGAGCGCATCCGGCAGGTTTGCGGATCTGCGGGCTAAGCGTCTACCGTACGCGCTTCAGCACCACGGCTGTGCTGTCGTAGTCCCCGCGTAGAAACACTGTCACGCCCTGGCTCATCAGATAGGCGCCACTCTCCTCCTGTGCTACGGATGCCTGTGACTGCTGCTGGCGGCCAATCGCCGGCGGCCCATCCAGCATTTCTACCCTGTAGATGGCCTTCGCGTCTAGACCGCGCAAGCGAATGGCAGGCACCGGTAGATTGTATTGCTGCGCATGGCGGGTGACGAACAGCACCGCCTGCTTGCCGTCCTCAGCTACGTACTCATTGGCGGTGATCTCCCCATCGCGCGGGGACAGCAGCCGGTAGAGCGATCCCTGCTGCACCGTGGGCCGGATGCGCTTGTATAGCGCAATCATTTGCCGTGCCAGCGTGAACTCGTCTTCTTTCCACTCGTTCAGGTTTGCGCCAATTCCCAATGCGCCCTGCATGGCCACCAGAAAGCGGAATTTCAGGGGTACGCTGCGCCGGTTCATGTTCGGCACATCGGTAACCCAGGCGGACATCACCTGCGGTGCGTAGGCCTGTGTGAAGCCTTCCTGGATGCGCAGACGGTCAAAGGCTTCGGTGTTGTCTGACGGCCATACCACGTCGGTGCGTGCCAGGATGCCCAGGTCCACTCTGCCGCCGCCACCGGAACATGACTCAATTTCCAGCCTGGGGTGTTTGGCGCGAAGCCGGTCAATGATCTCGTAGACGTTTCGCACATACTTCACCCACAATTCGCGTTGGTCGGCGACAGGCTGCCCGGGCCAACCTGGCTCGCTCACCGCACGGTTCATATCCCACTTGAAGTAGCGCACGTTGTTGTCGGTGGCCAGTTTGTCCAGCACCTGGAAGATGTGTTCCTTCACATCGTCGCGAGCCATGTTCAGCACCATCTGGTTGCGGAGTTCACTGCGAGGACGATCTGGGAAGTGGATCACCCAGTCCGGGTGCGCGCGGTAAAGGTCACTGTCGGCGTTGATCATCTCCGGCTCCACCCATAAGCCAAACTCCATGCCCCTGGCGTTTACGTGGTCAATCAGCCCCTTCAGCCCTTGCGGGAACTTCTTTGGGTTTACGGTCCAATCGCCCAGCCCGGCGCGGTCGTGGTTACGCGCGCCGAACCATCCATCATCCATCACGAACAGTTCCACTCCCAGGCTGGCCGCTTTATCGGCGAGCGCCTTTTGCCCAGGCTCATCCACGTTGAAGGTGGTAGCTTCCCAGGAGTTGTAAAGTACAGGCCGCGGACGCGCGCTAAGTCCGCCAGGGAAGATCTGACGGCGCTCGAAGCGGTGTAGGGTGCGCGAGGCCGCGCCGTAGCCGCTTGCCGTGAAGCCAGCGAAGAAAGCCGGTGTTTCCAGTGACTCGCCCGGCGCCAACGAGTAGGCAAAGTCGAAGGAGTTGTAGCCGCCCGTGACACGCACCTGCCGGTATTGGGTTTGTTCCACCGTAATGCGCCAGTTTCCGCTCCAGGCCAGTGCGCCGAACCAGACGCGGCCGCTTTCTTCGCTGGCCGCGCCATCGTCGAGCGAAAACCAGGGATTGATGCCGTGGCTGGTGTGTCCTTTCCGGCTTTCGAGCACCTTCATGCCCACGTGTACCGGCTCTTCCACCAATTGGGTTTCCGCTGCCCAGCGGCCAGTAAGATAGCGCAAGTTGTAGCCTTCGCCCGCGGGCAGGTGCCAGGTGGCGGATTGAGCGCTTTCCACCGTGATGGGTGCGAGAGTGTTGTTGGCGATGGTGGCATGACGCCGCAGCATCCCTTCATCCGGATACACCCGGTAGTGCAGAGTGATCTGGATGTCGTCGCGAATGTCTTTCAGGCGGATCTGGAGTTCGTTCCCGTCCGCCGTGTGCGAAGCGTAGCGCAGTACCAGGTCGCGGTTGCCATCCGCCCGGAGGATCTTCAAGGCGGCCTCATAGAATCGAGGGCCACCCCACCCCGCGTATTCCTCGTTCTCCATCATTTCCTTAGGATCAAACGAGGACCCATCCCGCATCGGACGGGGCGGTGTCAGGTCCTCCATCCGCCACAATTGAGGCCCCCAATAGAGGTGACGCAAGCGATTGTTGGCATCCAGGCCCATGGCGTAGCTGCTTTCTCCCATGGTGAGCAGCCAGAACTTGCGGTCTTCGTCAAAACGGACCGCCTGGCCAAGCAGGGAACCGGCAAAGACAAGGAAGAGCAGGAAAGAAACGGTGCGGCGCATAGCGCCCCTATTCTATGCCCGCCGGAGCGTGGCTGCATCGGAGGTGCGGCGCGGCCTGTGCTTTGTTCTGGGTTAACCTTCACGCGGCATCGTTGGGCACAAGACCGAGGCCTGGCCGTTGCGGCAGTACGAGTTTGCCGTTGCGCACCAGCACGCCGGTATAGGGATCGTTACCAATCAGCAGATTGCCGTCGAGGTCTGCGTAGTCCACCAGTGGGGATAGCTGGGCGGCGCCAGTGATGGCCACGCTGGAACTCACCATGCAGCCAATCATTACTTTCAGCCCGAGCGCCCGCGCCATGTGGATCATGCGCAGGGCCTCCTGCAAGCCTCCGCACTTATCCACCTTCACGTTTACGCCATCAAAGTGCGGCGCGAGCTTCGGGATGTCCTCTGGATGCAGGCAGGCTTCGTCCGCGATCACGGGAATCTTCACCCGCTCGCGGATCCAGTTCATGTCGCCGAGGTTGGCCGCCGGCAGGGGCTGCTCAATCAACTGCACGCCCTGGCTGGCCAGCCAGTTGATTTTCTCAACGGCTGCCTCCTTGGAGCGAAATCCCTCATTGGCATCGCAGATCAGCGGCTTGTTGGTAACCGCGCGCACCGCGGACATGATCTCCTCATCGTTGTCTAGCCCCACCTTGATCTTCAGCAGCGGGTAATCTTTTGCCTCGGCCACCTTTTGCCGGATAACCTCTGGCCGATCGATACCGATGGAAAACGTGGTGACTGGTGCGTCCGCGGGATCGAGCCCGAACATGCGGTGCAATGGTGTGCCCAGCCGCTGCGAGGCCCAATCGAGGATAGCGATATCCACAGCCGCCTTCGCTGCCCACTCGCCCTTCACTCGTGCGAAGACCTCGTGCATCACCTTGGCGTACTGCCCGGGATCGCAGGATTCCAGATAGGGCGCAATTCCATCGATAGCGGCCTTCGCCGATTCAGCGGACTCGTTGTACCGGATGATGGGCGCGCCTTCGCCCACGCCTGTAATGCCATCCTTGTGGAACTCTACAAAGAAGGTGTCGCGATGCGTGCTCGACGACATCACAGTGGTCCACGTGTGCTTCAGTTGCAGGCGGCGAATGCGTGTCTTCAAGCTAGCCGAGGATTGGGAGGTCTGGGCCATGGAAAGGGCAGGGAAGGCGCCAACTGCGCCTAGCCAGGTGCGACGGGTCATTGTGCTCCGGTTTCTGGCGGGAGGCACCGCGGCGCCCCGCTGGGATAAGCATAGCTCAGCTTGTGCTTGGCCTGAGGGCAGGCTAGTGGTTGCCGCTAGTCCTCCCAGCGCTTCAGTACCATGGCCGAGTTCTTGCTGCCAAAGGCAATGCAATTACACACGGCGTGCTGAATGTGCTTCTTGCGGCCGATATCGGTGACGTAATCGAGATCACACTCGGGGTCGGCTTCCTCAAGATTGATGGTGGGGGGCAGTACGCCATCGCGCATCGCCAGCAGCGTTGCCGCCATCCCCGCGGCGCCACAGGCGCCTTGCGGGTGGCCGATTAAGCTCTTCAAGGCGGAACCCGGCACCTTGTCGGCACGGTCGCCAAAAGCGATGTGCATCGCGCGGGTCTCAATGCGGTCGTTCAACTCGGTGGAGGTGCCGTGATAGTTCACATAGTCCACCTGCTCCGGGCCAATGCCCGCTTCCTTCATGGCCATGCCCATAGCGCGGGCAGGTTCCTCACCGCACTCTTCCAGACGCACGCGGTGGTAAGCCTCGCAGGTGGAGCCATAGCCGGCGATCTCGCCATAGATCTTTGCACCGCGCCGCTTTGCGGACTCGGCTTCTTCAAGCATGAAAAACCAGGCGCCTTCGGCAATCACAAAGCCGTCTCGATCCTTGGAAAAGGGCCGGGAGCCGCGGGTGGGTTCGCTGTTCCAGCGGGTGCTCATGATACGCATCAGCAGGAAGCCGCGCATGATCAGCGGAGCCAGGGGCGCATCCACGCCGCCGGCGACCATGCGGTCAAGAAAGCCCATCTGGATGTGTCGGTAAGCATAGGCGATCGCGTCGGTAGACGAGGTGCAGCCCGTGCTGACGATATGGCTTAAGCCCCGGAGGCCAAAGCGCATCGATACTTCGCTGGCCAGCGTACCAATGGTGGAAGTGGGAATCACGTAGACGCTGCACTGCTTCTGCTGGCCAGTGTAGTAATAGCGATACTGCTGTTCAGTGAACTCCTGGCTGCCTCCCCCGGAGCCCACCAGTACACCCACCTGTCGCAGTTCATCGCGGCTCATGGTGCTGGTATCAACTCCCGCATCCTGCAGGGTCTCCTGGGCGGCGGCGATTGCCAGAGGAGTTACGCGCGACACATGCTGGCGCTCCTTTGCGCTGATGTATTGCGATTCATCGAAGCCGGTGATCTCCCCGGCAATTTGGCATTGCAGGGCGGATGCATCAAACAGCGAGATGCGCTTTACACCGCTAACACCCGCTTTGGTGGCTTCCCAAAAGGCTTCCCGCCCAATGCCATTTGGGCTGATGGCTCCAATCCCGGTAACGACAACTCTTCGTAGATTCATTCGATCTCTTTCATGGCCGCTCCGGCGGAACACGCGGTTATCCACGCACCGGACCGAAGCACTAGTATAGGCTGATTGGTATGGTTGCTCCCAACCTCGGCCGTTATGTACGCTGTTCCCTGGTAGCGGGCCTGGAGGTTTCCGTGCTGGGGGCGGTGGTGGCCATCCTGCTGTTGATCACGCTGGGACGCTTCACCGGAATGCCTTGGCACGCTTACGGGAATCTGTTCTCCACCGTGCTGTACTCACCGGATGCACTGGAAACGGCACCTGGTTATCACACCGCCGCGGGTTTTGCGCTGGTGTTCCTTTACTTTGTCGCCAGCGGACTGGTGTTCGCGATTGTGTTCCCTAGCAGGCGCAAAGGCAGCGGCCCTTACCTGGTGGCAGTGTTCTTCGCGATTGCGCTCTTCATGGCCGGTGACCGGATCTGGTGGCAGCAGATCTCAAGCTACATTGTGATTTATGGTGTTCACGCGCATCTGATGTGGGCGCACGTGGTTTACGGGGTGGTTCTGGGGACAATCGCCCGTCGGCGAATACGCCTGGAGTGCCCGCCTGAAGACACTGCCCCTTCTGAGACGATGTCTTTGGTTGCGTGAGTGCGCCACTGTTGCGAACCGAGTTAGTTACGCATGCTGCCTTGGGGTGCCCATGCCCAGGTAAGGTAGGGGTTTGAGTGACGCTCCTCGCCAATGGTGGTGATGTCACCATGGCCGGGAATCACCCGGGTGGCGTCGGGCAGGGGCATCAACCGGGTGTGGATCGTCTCGAGGAGCTGGTTGAGATTGCCCCCGGGCAAGTCAGTGCGTCCAATGCCGCCTCGGAAGAGTACATCGGCCGAGATGAGGAGCGATTCCTCAGGGCAGTAAAAACTCACGTGTCCCGGAGCGTGTCCAGGAGTGAAGAGGGTGCTCAGGCGATGGCGTCCACACGTGATTTCGTCGCCTTCCGCCAGCCATCGGGTAATTTCAACACGCTCTGGCACAGGCATTCCCACCCAGGCGGCTTGCTCAGGCAGGCTATCGTAGAGATCCCGGTCGAGGGGATGCATAGCCACGGGTGCGCCAGTGAGGCGCTGGACTTCTGCGGCTCCGGCGACGTGGTCGATGTGTGCGTGGGTGAAAAGGATTTCGCGCACCTGCCAGTTCTCGCGCTGGATGGTTTCAAGCAGCGGCTGCGGGTCGTCACCGGGGTCGATCACCAGGGCATCGCGGGTTTCCTCGTCGGCCACGAGCGAAGCGTTGCAGGCAAGCAAACCCAAAGAAAAGACGCGATGTATCATCACTCGATTGTACAATTGAGGCGGTCGGGGACCTTTTGGTTCATCAAGAACATCCAATGGATGGCGGCTGCCGGGCGGGCCTGGTAGCTCCTGGAATATTCATGAAAACGGAAGACTACCACGCACTACGCCACCATGCAGCCTGCATTCCGCTTGTGGGCAGGGGGCTTATTCGCCTCAGCGATGAAGACCGCGTCCGGCTGCTGCACGCCATGTGCACCAATGCGGTGGACCACCTGAAACCAGGGGAGGGAACCAAGGCGCTCTTTTTGAATGACAAGGGTCGCATTCTGGCGGAGTTCCACGTTCTTTGTCGTGACGAGGACCTGCTGCTTGATACGGAAGCGGCTACGCGGGAGGTGGTCTACCAGCACCTGGACCACTACATCATCATGGACGAGGTGGAACTGGCGGACTTGAGCGGTGATTGGGAGGTGCTGGCGCTGGAGGGGCCGGAAGCAGAAGCAACACTGCTGGCAATGGGCGCTAAGCTGCCCGGCAACGACGGATCGCATGTGTTGTGGCAGGATGCCATGCTGGCGAAGCTTTCGTTTACCGGTGCACCGGGGTATCGGCTTTACGCCCCGGCGCAGGGTGCTGCCTCGTGGCGGGAGCGGCTACGGCTGGGTGGCTTTGTTTCCTGCGACGAAGCCACCGCGGAAGTGGTGCGATTGGAGTATGGCCAGCCGCGGCATGGAGCGGAATACAGTGCACAGCATCTGGTGCATGAAGCGCAGTTGCTGGATTACGTGAGCTTCAGCAAGGGCTGTTATCTGGGCCAGGAAATTGTCGAGCGCGTGCGCAGCCGCGGCAATGTTAACCGGCTGTTGACGCGCCTTGTGATTGAGAGCCAGGATGTGCCTGCGGTGGAGAGCGTGGTGATGGCCGGGGAGGCCGAAAGCGGCAAGGTGCTGAGTGCTGTCTTCTCGCCTGCGCTAGGCAAGGGGATCGCCTATGCGCTGCTGCGCGCAGAGCACCTGCAAGGCGGTTCCCACCTGACGGTTAACGGAGCTACGGCTTCTGTGTCGGCTTCCGGTTTACTGGGATAGTGGAGAATGCTGCGGGCAGCCTGCCCGCCGGCAAGACCGCTTCCAGTTCTATCAGCCTGCTCTCCCGGGTAACGGGTCGTTTTGCAGCAGCTAGCCAGGAAAGCAGCGCCTTCCGTTTGCTTGGAGCCAGCGCAGCAAATAGCTTCTCCAAGTCGGGACGGCGGGCAAACAGAGCGGCCAGCTCACTGGGTACATGCAGAGACTCAATGGCATCCAGCGACTCCCAGGCTCCGTTTTGTTTGGCGAGGGTAATAGCGGCCACACCGGCAGGCTGCAGACGTCCTGCGGATTCCAACCGCGCGAGCTTTCTCTTATTGACGGCGCTCCACACGCTGCGCGGCTTGCGCGGGGTAAAGACCTGGCGGTATCTTTCCGGGTCAAGCGATTGCACCTTGCTGTCGATCCACCCCCAACACAGCGCTTCGTCGACGGCATCCGAATAGCTTAGCCGCTGCTTGCCGGAATTTGCCTTGAAGTACACCAGCCATACGCCGGGCGAACATCCATGGTTAAGGCGCAGCCAATCACGCCACTCGGAGATGTTGGCGGGGCAGTATTCTGGCAACTCATCAAGCCTGGCCATCGCCTGTAACTTGTCGGGTCTCCCGCGAAGGAGAAGTGCCGCCGGCCAGTAACAACACCACGGCGCCGCCAATGCCGGCGATCAGGGATGCCGTGAGAATTCCGATTTTCGCATCCACCAGCATCGCTCGGTTGTCGAAGGCGAGGTTAGCAATGAACAGCGACATCGTGAAGCCGATGCCCGCCAGAAGGCTGACACCCCACATCTGGCGCCAGTTCACCCCATCCGGCATAGCGGTGATGCCCATCTTCATGGTGATCCACGCGAAGAGGAGAATGCCGATCTGCTTACCGAACAGGAGACCTGTGATGACGCCAATCGTCACCGGTCCCTCAAACAAACCGCCATCGCCACCTTGGAAGGAAACACCGGCGTTGGCCAGCGCGAACACAGGCATGATGAAGTAGGCCACCCAGGGGTGAAGACCATGCTCCAGGCGGGCCAGTGGAGCCTGCAGCCCTTCCGCGGCTTTCTCCAATGCGTGGATGGCATCGCGTTGGTCCGCAGTGGGGGCAGACTGTCCGGGCTTAAGGTCGCGAGCAAACCTGTCCAGATAATCCCTAGCCTTTTCCAGAAACGAGGGAGCATCCATGTCTCGGTCCGCTGGTATCGTGAAGGCCAGTAGTACACCAGCTACCGTGGCGTGGATGCCGGACTTCAGCACCGCGATCCAGAGGATAACCCCTACGAGCAAGTACGGCCATGGGCTGCGTACATTTGCCCGGTTGAAGATTACCAGTACTCCCATGGACAGGGCGGCGGCGATGAGCGGCTGTGTGGCGAGATCGGCAGTGTAAAAGATGGCGATCACAAGCACTGCGCCCAGGTCGTCCACGATGGCAACAGCGGTGATGAAGACCTTCAGGGCGAGAGGGGCACGCGAACCCAGGATGGTGATGACGCCAATGGCAAAGGCGATATCGGTGGCCATAGGGATACCCCAGCCTCGGAGGCTGGGCAGCCCCATGTTCCAGTAGGCATAGATGGCGGCGGGAACCACCATGCCACCAATGGCACCCACCACGGCCAGCATCGCGCGCTTGATGTCAGAGAGCTCACCAATCAACAGTTCGCGCTTGATCTCCAGCCCCACCACGAAAAAAAAGATCGCCATCAGGCCATCATTGATCCAGTGGGAAAGGGTTTTCGAGAGCGTGAGGATGCCGAGATCAATGGTGATTGTGTTCTCCCAAAGATCGAAGTACCCATCCGCATAGGCAGAGTTGGCCCAGATAAGGGCCACGACAGCATTTAAGAGCAGAACAATCCCGCTCGCTGCCTGAAGGCTGAAAAAGGCCTGAATGGGCCGTAAGATCGCGTTATGCATTTTGGGAACCGTTGTCACGTTGAATCGTTTTCACTATACCAACCCTATGAAAAGGTCCGCGAACAAGAACAAGGCGGCAGCAATTGATAGAGATGAAAGTGTATGATTCCGCAATGAGGTATTCCATGCTGCCCAAGGCTCCAACACGGCGAGGGTTTATGTCTGCTTTTGGCATGAGCGCGTTTGCAGGCGCTGGTTGGGGGCAGCAGCGGGGGGCGGCGGACCGGCCGAACATCCTGCTGGTGATGGTAGACGATATGGGCTTTTCCGATATCGGCTGTTATGGCAGCGAGATTGAGACGCCACACTTGGATGGCCTTGCTGCGCGCGGTGTTCGCTTCACCCAGTTTTATAACTGCGGGCGCTGCTGTCCCACGCGGGCCTCGCTGCTGACTGGAATGTATCCTCACCGGGCGGGTATTGGCTACATGGAACCTGGCAATAGATACAACAGACCCATTGTGGAAAAGATGGGGTTGCCAGAATATCAGGGGGCAATAAGGCAGGACTGCGTGACCTTGCCGGAGGCGCTGCGGGACACCGGTTATGAGACGTGGATGGCCGGCAAGTGGCACGTAGGAGCGGCCGAAGGCCAAAGGCCGTGGGAGCGCGGATTCACGCGCAGCTTCGGCATATTGGGCGGGGCGGGAAATCACTTCCGTCCGGGTGCTGCTTTGTACGAGAACGGGCAGCGCGTGGAAGCGCCCGCGGAGTACTACAGCACAGACGCCTTCAGCGACTTCGCGGTCCGGTGCATTCGGGAAGGGTCGCAAGATGTTCCGTTCTTCGGCTATGTAGCCTACACGGCTCCGCACTGGCCTATCCAGGCGCACCCGGAGGACATTGCCCGGTATCGCGGCAGGTACAAGATCGGCTGGGATGCGTTACGTCGCCAGCGTCTTGCGAAGCAGAAGTCCCTGGGCATCGTTGCGGCGAACACGCGGCTTACGCCGCGGCACCCGGAAAGCTATGCGTGGGAAGAAGCGAACCAGGAAGACATGGACTTGCGGATGGCGGTGTATGCTGCCATGGTTCACCGCATGGACCAGGGCGTGGGCGCGATTCTTGCTGCACTACGCGAAACAGGAAAGGCAGACAACACCCTAGTGCTATTCCTAAGCGATAACGGTGGTTGCGCGGAGCCCTACGGTCGTAACTCTGCCAACCAGACTCCCGCGGGACCGGCGGAATCGAATACGGGCTACTATCTTCCCTGGGCCAATGTCAGCAATACACCGTTCCGGCTGTTCAAGCACTGGATGCATGAAGGGGGCATCGCCACGCCGCTAATCGCATGCTGGCCGGGGCAGATTCCTGCCGGCACCATACAGCGGCAGCACGTGGGCCATGTGAAGGATCTGATGGCCACCTGCCTGGAAGCGGCGGCATCGCCACAGCCGCGAACCCGCCTTGGACGGGCAGCGCAGCCAAGCGATAGCCTGAGCCTGCTGTCCGCCATGCGGGACTCCACATATCACCGCAACCAGACAATCTTTTGGGAGCATGAAGGCAACCGTGCAATGCGCGACGGGAGCTGGAAACTGGTATCCGTCTTCAACGAGATTCACGAAGAAATGGGCCGTGTGGGTACCGGGCGCCGGACGGGGGCCTGGGAGCTCTATGACTTGGCGACAGACCGCACGGAGATGCGCAACCTCGCGGCGGTGCATCCTGACCGGGTGCGCAGCATGGCGCGGCGCCATGCAGAGTGGGAGCGTGAGCTGGGCGTGCGCGATTGGGAAAGCCTGCTGCGCCTGGGCGGTTATCATCAATTGGACTAGGGCTGTTCGTCTGGAGAGATCTCGTCTCGCGGACGTGAACGGCGCCAATAATCGGTGCTGGGTTGTCACAGCACTGGTGCTGACTGTTAAAAGCAAGTTTGATAGGCTCGCCGTATCGGCTAGCGTGATCGCAAGGTCCACGGAGCGGCTGGTGATTTGGCCGAGATCCGCGGGACTGGGGGTGCGTCTGCGTCGGCGGTGGGGAAAATGAGGTGATTTGATGTCGAATGTCGAAAGGTCCTTCTTACGCCGCCGCTGGTGGCAAATCCTGCTGGTAGTTGTGCTGCTGGTTGGGGTTGGGGTGTGGATTACGGCGCGGATTGCCGCATCGAAATGGGAACCCTATGCCCGCGAGCAGTTCGTTGCCTACCTGGAAGACCGGTACAAAGCCAAGGTCTCAATTGGACGGTTGGATGTTTCGATGCCGGTGGGCAACCCTATCCAATTTCTGCTCGATAAGGGTAAGGGGAAGACTCTCCGGATGGCGGTAAACGACTTGAAGATCGTCCAGACAGGGATGGAGGACCTGCCGCCGCTGCTACTGATGGATACGCTAGCTGTAGACATCGATTTCCCAACGCTGTTTGAAGACACAGTGATGGTGCATCAGGTGAAACTTGGCGGCTTCTCATTCACCATTCCTCCCAAGGGAAGGCGTTCTCGTTTGGCGGAGAGGGCGCAAGAGTTGCCTCCGTCGGAGACACCTAGGGAGAATGTGGAAGCGGAACCCGGCGACTCGTCTGGCTCGAAGATACCCAACGTAATTATTGATGAAATTGTTGCGGACGGCATGAACCTGACGATTCTGCCCGGCAATCCAGAAAAAGCCCCACTGGTATTCGACATGAAAACCCTGCGGCTTTTTCACACAACGGCGGGCGAACCCATGCGGTATCAGGCTGAATTGACCAACCCAAAGCCCCCGGGGCTGATCAACAGCACAGGATATTTTGGGCCCTTCAATGTGGACGAACCTGGCGAGTCTGCTTTGGGGGGCGACTACACGTTTGCACAGGCAGACCTTGGCGTGTTCAAAGGAATCACCGGGATGTTGGAATCCACCGGGAAGTTCAGCGGCCAGTTGAACCGCATCGTGGCGGAAGGTGTGAGCGATACGCCGGATTTCGGACTTTCCTACAGCAAGAACCGCATCCGCCTGCAGACGAAGTATTACGCCATTGTGGACGGCACAAACGGGAACACCGAACTGCGTCCGGTGGAGGCTACAATTGGTTCCACGAAGCTGGTGTGTGAGGGTGCAGTGGCTCGATTTCCTGGCGAAAATGGCAAGACCGTTGCGCTTAAAGTGAAATCGGACGAGGGTGACCTCAAGGATATTCTCACGCTGGCAATGAAGGACAGTAATCTGCCACTGGCGGGAAAGCTGTCTTTGGATGTTGACCTCAAGGTGCCCCCAGGGAAGCAGGACTATGCGGACCGCCTGGAGGTGTCGGGCAAGTTCGTCCTGAAAGACGGGCAATTTCGCAACAAGGAAACCCGAGACAAGTTGAATGAAATGAGCAGCCGTGCCTCCGGTACGCCCAATGAGGTGCCGGATGACGACGTCACCACGGATTTTGACGGGAATTTCGTCTTGAAAGACCGCGTACTGAACCTGAGCGCATTACGGTTCCTGATTCCCGGCGCGGAAGTGAACCTGGATGGAAATTTCAACCTGGCGACAGACGTACTGGACTTTCATGGCATTCTGCGAACGGATGCCAAGCTGTCGCAGATGATGAAAAGCCGCTGGAAGCGCTGGTTATTGAAGCCGGTGGACCCGTTCTTTTCTAAAGACGGGGCAGGCGCACAGTTCAAGATTGCCATTACCGGAAGCCGTGATGAACCAAACTTCGGTCTCGACCGGGGGCGATAGCAGCGAGCGGCGTCAACGCTTCTTTAGCGTCACGCTGAGTCCTCCGCCCCCACCGTAGATGACCGTTTCCAGCAAGGGGCTCTTGCCGATATGCTCCAGATACGCAGGTACCATGCCGGTGTTGTGGGCGAGAATCAGGCCCCCAGGGCGCACGTGCGGCAATAGGATCTCTAGATAAGGCACGTATCCTTCCTTGTCCGCATCCAGGAACACGACGTCGACGGGGCTCTGCACCTTTCTGAGCGTCAGGCGTGCGTCTCCCATTACCTGAGTAACCAGTTGGCTGACGCCTGCCCGCTCAAAATTGGCTTTGGCCTGCGTGGCACGGCCCTGGTCTATGTCATGGGTGGTGAGGTGGCCTCCGGTTTTGCTAAGAGCCATCGCAAAGAAGAGGCCGGAAAATCCTGTGCTGGTACCTACCTCAATGACGCGCCTTGCATTCAGGGACTCCGTAAGAATGCGCAGCCACTGGCCATCATCCACGGGAACACTAGCCCAGGTGCCGCCGCGGGTAACCATATCGCGGATGACCTCCTGGATGCGGGCTTCGGTATCGTCTTTAGGTGGAGACAGGGCCGTGGAAGAAACGAATCCCCGGCGGCCGCGCTGCGCGGCGGCACGGGATGGCATGGCTAAAGTTCCGACAGAGAGAGCGGTGGTGAGCAGGGATCTACGGAGCATTACAAGGCACCTCGCTAGTTAGAACCCCGGCTCTCGGAAAAAGTGTCGCAGTTGTTACTGGATCTAAAACGAATCCACGAGGTCTTTGGCTTCTTTCAGACCAAGGCCGGGTTTGCCTTTGGTGCGAATTCGCTTGATTGCTTCGATTTTCCGGCCTTCCTTGAGATCCTTCAGCAGCGGCTCCATGTGAACCGGGTGCAGTTCAAGGCGGTGGCGTTGAAGAATGCGGCGCAATCTGGCCATATCGTCCTGGGATTTCTGGGCGCCTGTGGGCGAAAGAGGGACGTATGCGCCCGGTTCCTCTGCCTTTGGTCCAAGGAGGCTAGCCAGCCAATTCCACATGTGACTTAGTGTAATGGATACGCGACTGCCAGATTGGCCGGCAGGCGAAAAACCGACACAACTACAGAAATCTGCACCTGGGTTGTACCGATTTTCGCTTCCCAGGATGGAGTTTGCACAGGGTCTATATAATACTGATACGGAAGCGTCCGGGCTTTCCGGACTAGACGTTCACGCCACTGATGGTGGTGATGGCGCATGCGGCAAGGGTTTCGGGGAAATGCTGATTTCATGAAACAGCTGAGCAAGGTGGTATGGGCCGAGGGGATGTATCTGGGTCCCCACCATTTTCAGGCCCAGAATCGCTATCTCGAGGATGCGATTCATTTCACGGCTGAGAGCCTCTTCTTTGAGGGCTTCGGCTTCGCGGGACTGCTCGCGGATGCTGACGCCCTGCGTAATGGGACGCTTTCGCTGCTGCACGCCCGGGGGTTAACCAGAGATGGGGTTCCCTTCCAGATGCCGGAGGCGGATCCGCTTCCCGCTGCCCGCGAGATTAAGGAACTCTTCCCTCCCACCAGCACCGCGCTGATGGCTTATCTGGCAATCCCTGAACGCAAGGAGAACGACCGAAACTGCATTCTTCCCGGCGAGGCCGTGGGGGACGGCGCACGCTACCAGGCGCTGGAGCGCAAGATGGTGGATGAAGTGTCTGGGCGCGACGAAAAGCCGGTCTTCATCGGCAAGAAGAATTTCTGTCTGCTGCTGGAAACCGAGAGCCTTGCGGGATACGAAACCCTGCCACTTGCACGCATTCTTCGTGACGGCGCGGGCAATTATGTGTTCGACGCAAATTTCATTCCGCCGCTGCTGGATATTTCAGCCAGTGAAACCCTGCTAATGATCGTTCGGCGTTTGTCGGAAATGATGGAAGAGAAAAGCCGCATGTTGAGCGGCGAATTGCAGACTGGAAGCCGGTTCCAGCAGTCCATGTCGGGCAGGGATATTGCTACGTTCTGGTTCCTGCACGCAATTCATAGTGCGATTCCCGCCTTTCGGCATTTGTTCCGGTCGCGGCGCGGACATCCCGAGTTGCTGTATCAAGAGATGGCGAGGCTGGCTGGCGCGCTTTGTACGTTTGGCACAGAAACCCATCCACGGCAATTGCCCCTTTACGACCACATGAACCCGGAAATGTCGTTTTTGGGTTTGGACGATCATATTCGGCGGCATCTTGAGTACGTGGTGCCTTCCAATGTGATTCACCTGAAATTTCGGCAAACCAAGCCGAATTTCTGGTCTGCGGATGTCTCAGATGATCGCTGCTTTGGCCGTTCGCGGTGGATGTTTGGGATTCACGCCAAGATGGGAGAAGCAGACCTGATTCGCCGTACGGATCAACTGGTCAAGGTCTGTTCTGAGAAGTTTGTGCCGGAACTGGTTCGCCGCGCGTTGCCTGGGTTGCCGATGCAGCACCTTAGCGTGCCCCCGGCGGCCGTGAGGCAAAAGGTGGAGGCACAGTACTTTTCACTTACAAAAACTGGACCCTGCTGGGACCACCTCACGCAAACCAAAGTAGTGGGGGTATATGTACCCTCCGACATTCCGGATCCGGAGATTGAGATCCAGGTGATTCTGGACAGTGGATCCTGAGATGCATCGGGGTGACTTCGCCGTTCGCATGGGGCGGCGCTAAGAGGGGGAGGGGAAGATGAGCAGCCAAAGCCCAACGGCGGCCCGCCACTGGCAGGGTCTACTGGCGCGTCCAGAGAACATGGCGCTGGCGTTCCAGGAAGTGTTCACGGTGGTGGCACGTCTGAAGGCGAAGCGTCAGCAGGTGACCAACGCGGAGCAGTTCCGTGGCATTATGCGGGAGGCCCTGAAGCGCTCAAAGGAAAATGCCAAGCGCTCTGGCTATGGCGAAGAGGATGCGCGCCTGGCAGAGTTCGCCATGGTGGCCCTGCTTGACGAATCCATCCTGAACTCCGGCAATCCTGTGTTTAACGACTGGCCGCGGCGTCCCTTGCAGGAGGAGTTCTACGGGCATCACACCGCGGGTGAATTCTTCTTTCAGTACCTTCGCAATTTGCTGAATAAGCCGGATTCCGAGGAAGTGAACGACGTGTTGGAGGTGTACCATCTGGCTCTGTCGATGGGCTTCCGGGGACGATATGGCCTGAGCGGTGGTTCAGAGCTAGCGAACATCATGAACCAGATTGAAGAAAAGCGGAACCGCATTCGTCCGTTCACCATGCTGATATCGCCGGAGAGCGTTCCAGCAGGGGATGTAGCGCCGCGCAAGATGGGCGACCCCTGGCTGAAGCCGCTGCTGTTTTCCGCGATCGGGGTGTTCGTACTGGTTCTGATTCTGTTTGGTGTTTATTGGTTTGTGCTCGATGGGGGCGCGGGTGATCTGCGGGCGCTAACTGCCTCGGCAGCGAAAAGCTAGCCTCGGCGACCTGTGTGTGATTGCGAGCCTGGAAGAGCAAGGGGTTTCCAAAGATGCTGTTCTACATTCTTGTTGGCGTGTCGCTGCTGATTTGGCTGGTACTTTCCTGGTTTATCCCAGGCTGGGTGGGGCTGGAAGGCACGGGGCTGTGGGTGCTGCGGTCTGGCCTTGCGGTAATCGGCGTGCTGGCGGCTTTGCTGGTGGTGCTGCTGCGGATGAAGAGGCAGCAGGAGGCCAAGACCAGGCAGGCGGCCCAGGTACAGACCGGCGTAGGCGTTGCGGAGCTCATTGGCGTGGTGCAGGAGGCAGAGAAGCGCCTGGCGGCCAGCCAGTCTGCCAAAGGCCAGAAAATGAGTGAACTTCCCCTTTACTTTGTGATGGGGGAAACCGGCAGCACGAAAACCAGCGTGATTGTCCACAGTGGCCTGGAGCCGGAATTGCTTTCCGGCCTGGTGTATCAGGAAACCAGCATCATCCCCACACGCCTTGCCAATATCTGGTTTGCCAGGGGCGCCGTGTTTGCCGAGGTTGCGGGACACATCCTGGAAAACCCAGCCAACTGGGTGAAGTTTGTGCAGCGGTTGAAGCCGGGCCGTGCCTCCAAGGCTACCGGCGGCGGCGAACAAGCGCCACGAGCAGCCATTCTCTGCGTGAACAGTGAGATTTTCCTGCAGCCCAACGCTCAGGATCAGCTTGCCGCACTCTCCCGCAAGATGCATGAGCGGCTGCTGGAAATTGCGCGTACGCTGGGCATCCGTTTCCCCGTGTATGTGCTTTTCACAAAGGTAGACCGGGTTGCCTACTTTGCCGAGTATGTGGGCCATCTGAGCAACGAGGAAGCCGGCCAGGTAGTGGGCGCTACTTTGCCCTATGTGGACCCGGCCAGCATGGGAGTATATGCGGAAGAGCAAACTCGCCGTGTCTCCGATACCTTCAATCGATTGTTCCGCAGCGTGGCAGACAAGCGCCCAACGCTCATCCGCCGGGAGCCGCAGGGAGCTCAGCAAGCCAACGTGTATGAGTTCCCACGCGAGTTCCGCAAGGTGCAGAACGCGCTGGTGAGCTTCCTGGTGGACCTGTGCCGCCCCAGCCAGTTGAGCGTTGGTCCCTTCTTGCGCGGTTACTACTTTACGGGAGTGCGCCCTGTCTACATCACCGACGTTGTGCCTTCGCAACCCAAGCAGGCGCAGCAGCAGATGGACTTCAGTGAAGCCACCAGCATGTTTAACGCGGCGCAGATGCAGCAAGCCATCCAGGAAATGCAGGCGCCAAAGGCCACCGGCCCCAGGAGGGTGCCGCAGTGGGTTTTTGTGACGCAGTTCTTCAACCGGATTCTGCTGGGCGATCAAAATGCCCTGCGCGCTTCCTCTACCAGTACCGGCAACAATGTGGCGCTACGTTTTGTATATGCTTCCATCGCGTCCCTGTTGCTGATTTACGGGATATTCCTGACAGTTTCTTTCTTCAAGAACAGGGCACTTGAGCAGGAGGTGGTGCTGGCAGTGCGTCAGTTGCCTGCCACGCCCACAATGGGTGGCCAGCTCGCCACTTTGGACCAATTGCAGCGCCTGGAACAGGTGCGCGCCGCGCTGGCGGAGCTAACCCGTCACCAGAGAGAGGGCAAACCGCTGATGATGCGGTGGGGCATCTACGCCGGTGACAAACTGTATCCGCTTGCGCGCACAGCCTACTTCCAGAAATTTGACCAGTTGATGCTCAGCGGCACCAAGCAGAATATGGTGCAGCATTTGAATTCGCGGATGGGTGAACCTGATGCCGAAGGCTTCCGGTATACCTACGACACCCTCAAGAGCTATCTGATTACCACCTCGCATGCTGACAAGAGCAAAGAGAACCAGAGCTTTTTGCCTCCGGTGCTCATGGATCGCTGGCAGATGAGCCAGCAGTTGGACGCCGAGCGTTCCGAATTGGCCCGACGCCAGTTTGATTTCTATTCCGCGGAATTGCAGTATGAAAATCCCTACACGACGGTAAACGATGAGGATGCGATTGGCCGTTCCCGCCGCTACCTGCTTAGTTCGCAACCACTGGAGCGCATCTACCAGTTCATGCTCTCTGAGGCGGCGAAGAAGTCCTCCGACGTGAACTTCCCGAAGTTGTATCCCGATGCCGGACGCGTGCTGAGCGTAACCAAGGTAGTGTCGGGTGCCTTTACCAAGCCAGGGTTTGAGTTCATGCAGCAGGCGCTGGGTAACGTGCAGCAGTACCTGAGTGGAGAGACCTGGGTGCTGGGCGAACAAAGTGGCCCGCAGCCAGACCCGAAGGAACTGGAGGCACAGCTACGTGCACGATACCAGGGCGACTTCCTGAAGGAGTGGCGCGAATTTGTGTCGACGGCACGCGTTCTGCGTTACGCCAGCCTGAAGGATGCAGCCACCAAACTCTCTGTTTTTGCCAGTAATTCGTCACCGCTGCTGGCTCTCTTCTCGGTAGTCTCACGAAACACCGCGGTGGAGGATAAAGCAATTGCGGACGCATTTCAGCCTCCTCAATTTGTGGTGGCTCCTGACGCGGTAGACCGATTTGTAGGGCCGGCTAACCAGCCTTACATGAGTGCGCTGACAGGGCTGCAGACCTCAGTGGAAACGGCAGCGGCTGCTCCGCCGGATGACAAGACAGCAGCCCAGGCAACACTGAACGAGGCTACGCAAGGCAAGGTGGCGGCGAGGCAAATTGCTCAGAACTTTGCCGTGGATGCCGAGGGTAAGGTGGATGCGAATTCCCAGCGATTGTTGGAGGAGCCCATCCTCAATGCAGAAGCGCTTATCCGGGCCCTGGGGCCCGCGCAACTGAATGGAAAGGGCGCCGGTTTCTGTCAGGTTTACAACTCCCTGTGGCAGAAGTATCCGTTCAGCGGGAACCCGTCCAGCCCGCAGGCGAGCCTTGAAGATGTGAACGGCGTCTTCCAACCCGGTACTGGCGCATTGTGGACCTTCTACCAGGAGAGCCTGGCAGCGGTACTGCAGAACCAGGGCGGGCGCTATGTTCCGAAGCCCGATGCCGAGGTGCGGGTGAATCCGCAATTCCTGGCTTTCTTCAACAATGCGGCGCAGTTGAGCAACGCACTGTATCCGGGCGGAGCAATGTCGCCAGCGCTGAACTATAAGCTGACTGCTCAGCCGATGGAGGGCGTACGGGCGATGGATCTGGCTATGAGTGGCATCACCCTGCAGGCGAGTGGGCGAGGCGGGCAGTCTCGCGACTTCATGTGGCCAGGTCGCGCCCCTTATGGAGTGGTGCTGCGCGGTGACCTTGGTGGCAGCAGCCTGGATTTGTTGCGCAAGGATGGCCTCTGGAGCGTGTTCCAATTCTTCGGCGACTTCGATACCTGGGACGCCAATAACAATCTTTCGATGGTTATTCGAACGGGAGCAGGGCCAGTAATGGTGGAGGGAAAGCCCCTTACGGTTCGGTATCAACTGGACATGAAAGGAGCGCCGCCGGTGTTCCGAAAGGGCTATTTGAGCGGACTCCGCTGTATGCCGAGGGTGGCGCAGTAGAGAGGCGCACGTCAGGTTTGGCACACTAGATGGATCCGGCAATCCGGCACTAACGCCACCAAAGGGAAGACGCAGCGAATACGATGAGCACTTGGCCCCTGCCCCACCAGTTCGGCAGATATGAACTCGTCGAGTTCCTCGGCGGCGGGATGTCGCACGTTTACCGTGCGCGAGATACCGTGATTGGCCGTATTGTGGCCGTGAAGGTATTGACGCCGGATGGCGCGTCCAACGAGGATGTGCGGCAGCGCTTTCTGCGTGAAGCACAAACGGCGGGACAAATCAGTAGTCACCCGAACGTGATTTCCGTCTATGACTACGGCCAGGAGCAGGGCCGTCCCTTTATGGTGATGGAGTTCCTGAAGGGCCATGACCTCCGCCATCTTATTTACCGCAAAGAGACGGGCAACGACACCCGCAAGCTTGAGATGGCCATCGAGGCAGCAAAGGCTCTGGAGTTTGTCCACAGCCAGGGTATTATCCACCGTGACATTAAGCCCGATAACATCCACGTTAGCCACTCCGGCGTGGTGAAGTTGATCGACTTCGGTATCGCCAAGTCAGATGACCTTGGCATCACCAAGGTGGGTTATACGGTAGGCACTGTCTATTACATGCCGCCGGAGCAGGTCACCGGCCAGGGTGTGACGCACCTTGTGGATATCTACGCATTCGGAATCCTTCTCTTTGAACTCTTCACTGGAAAGCGGCCGATTGATGGTGATGGTCCACAGCAGATCTTCTACAAGATTCTTAAGGAGCCCGTGAATCTGACTCCGCTGCTGGATGTGAATCCACCCGAGGGTCTGATGGAACTGGTGGCTGCTTGCACCGAGAAAGAAAAGGACAAGCGACCGCCGAGCTTCACTGAGGTGATTGAGCACCTGCGTCGCATTCAGCAGGTGGCGACGGGTGAGATGGCGGCTTCCGGTTTGAGCGCCACCCGCATGTTGCTGAGTCCCAGCGAGATGGAGACACGCCTGGCCACGCAGGGTGGAGTGCAGGCGACGGACCAGGCAACCGCGATGTCCCCATCGGCCACGTCCTCTCCAGCAACGCTGGCCTCCGCTCAGCCAGGGGCAGTGCCCACGAAGGCAGGTCCAGGCGCTCCACCCGCCCCTCCCGTGGCATCCGCGCCCGCCGCTGGTGTGGCGCCGCCGCTTGCTCCCACACCGATTTCCACTCCAACGCCCGCCCCGGCGCCCGCCAGCCGCACCTGGATCTACGCAGTGGCTGGGCTGCTTGCAGTGGTGATTCTGGGGGTGTCTATCTGGACGCTGCTTCGCACAGCCGGTCCAGAGGTAACTCCTGTTCCACCGACGAAGGAGCTTGCTCCGGTGATCAGCACCTCTACGGGCCGCATGCTGTTAGTGCCCGCCGGAGCGTTCAAATTTGGCGCGGCCGATCAGGAGGTCTCTCTACCCGATTTCTATATCGACGAGACCGAGGTTTCAAATCGTGCGTACATGGCATTTTGTGCTGCCCGCAGCAAGCCGTTGCCGGAGAATTTCCGTTCTGACCAGCCAGACTTTCCGGTGACCAACATTACATATCTGGATGCGCAGGAGTTTGCCGAGTGGGCGGGGAAGCGCCTGCCAACCCCGGAGGAGTGGGAGAAAGCTGCGCGCGGCACGGACGGACGTTCGTACCCTTGGGGTGAGCAACACGATCCTTCGCGGGCCGTGGTGGCGGATAACGCAGAACTGAAACCGGATGGGCCGGTAGAGGTTGGCACTCATCCGGAAAGTGCGGGTCCGAACGGCGTTCTGCATCTGGCGGGTAATGTGTGGGAGTTCATCAAGGAACCGCGTACCCCCGGCGAAGAGGCGATGGCCCACTACACACAAGTGCTAGACCCGCCACCCACTATTCGTGAACCCTGGTATACCATCCGCGGAGGTGCGTTTAACACCCCCCTGCCGAGGGACGTGAATGTAGAATTCGCCTCAATTCCGGCCCGAGTGGCGGACCCCGCAATCGGCTTCCGCTGCGTGAAGGACCCGGAATAAGGGAGTTCGCAAAATCGATTTCGAGGGCTGGTAACCCACAGGTGCCGGTGATATTCTGAACCCGGTGATCGAGTGGGGAGGTGTCCAATGGGGCGCGATATTCTCACGGCTCTCGATTTCTGGCTGCTGGCTCAAGTGCGCGAGGTCACCGGTGAACCGCCCATCCGCTTCCTGGCGCGAAGCGGTGCGGTGGCTGGTCCTGCGGGTGGCTCCTTCCTGGCCACAGTGCGTTTCCATAACCGCAACAGCCTTTTTAGGCTAATCCTTGACCCCGACACCGGCTTTGGCGACGGCTACGCCAGGGGTGAAATTACGGTAGAAGGGGACTTGGTGGGTGCGCTGGCTGCCACTTATCGCACCATGACGCTAAGACAGCAGCGCGGGTGGCTGAGCGGGTTGATCTCCGCGGGGCTTGCTACTCTGCAGCCTCGCGGCCTGGGCGCCGCGGCCAGCAATGCCCGGCATCACTACGACCGTGGCGAAGCCTTCTACAGCCAATGGCTTGATCGCCAGATGGTGTACACCTGTGCCTACTACCCGGTGCCCAGCTTGACGCTGGAGCAGGCGCAAATTGCCAAGATGGATCATGTTTGCCGCAAACTACAGCTGCGCGCAGGTGAGCTTGTAGTGGAGGCCGGATGCGGTTGGGGCGCATTATCCCTGTTCATGGCCCGTCATCGTGACGTGAAGGTGAGGGCCTTCAACGTTGCAGGAGAGCAGATCCGCTATGCGAGGTGGCGCGCTCGCGAGGAAGGGCTGCAACAGCGGGTAGAGTTTATCGAGGATGACTACCGGAACATCAGTGGCAGCTACGATGCGTTCGTTTCCGTAGGGATGCTGGAGCACGTGGGTCCAGAGCACTACGCCGAACTAGGCAAGGTGATTCGCGACAGCATTGGGCGACGTGGGCGGGGTCTGCTGCATTTTATCGGACGCAGCCATGCAGAGCCATTGAGCACCTGGATTCGGGAGCGAATCTTCCCGGCAGCGTACCCGCCAACCGTGGGAGAAAGTGCTCGCGTTCTGGAGTGTGGTGACTACGCCATTATGGACGTTGAGAACCTTCGCCCGCATTACGAGCGGACTCTCATGGAGTGGTTGACTCGGTTTGAAGCAGCACTTCCCGCCCTGCGCGAGCAGGAGGACGAGGAATTCTTGAGGGCCTGGCAACTCTACTTGGCAGGGTCTATCGCTGGATTCCGCGCAGGCGCCCTCCAATTGTTCCAAGTTGCCTTCGCGGGGCCGGATTATCCCTGCCTTCCTTGGACCAGAGAGCACTTGTACAGCGCCCCCGCAGACATTACAGACAACAAACACGGGAGCAGGGAACCATGGATGGCTGCGATGTCCTGATTGTTGGTGGTGGTCCCGCCGGGTCAACGTGCGCTTGGCGATTGCGTGATGCCGGGCTGGATGTGATGATCGCCGACAAAGAGAGTTTTCCTCGGGACAAGGTCTGCGGCGGATGGGTGACTCCTGATGTGTTCACGACGCTGAATCTCAGGCCGGAAGAGTATGGTGAGGGGCGCATTCTGCAGCCGGTCACCCGCTTTCTTACGAGCGTAATGGGTGGTCCCACACTGGAGACGAGTTATCCGGAGATTGTCAGTTACGGCATTTGGAGACGGGAATTTGACGACTTCCTGCTGCGCCGCTCTGGTGCAAGGACTGCGGAGAACCTCGCTGTGCGCAGCCTCTCGTGGCAGCGAGGCGAGTGGATGGTGAATGGGAATCTGCGATGCAAAATGCTGGTGGGCGCGGGCGGTCACTTTTGCCCGGTGGCGCGGCATTTTGGGTCTAGACCCTCGATGGAGCGTGCGGTTACCGCCCAGGAAGCAGAGTGGGAAATGGACCTCGTCACCGCCCACGTGTGTTCCGTTCGGGGCAACACGCCTGAGCTCTACTTCAGCCAGGACATGAGGGGCTATGGATGGTGCTTCCGCAAGAGACTGCGCTTGAATGTTGGTTATGGGC
Organism: uncultured Solibacteraceae bacterium; assembly: GCA_964618435.1. GTDB lineage: Bacteria > Acidobacteriota > Terriglobia > Bryobacterales > Bryobacteraceae > JACTMJ01. The sequence goes on along the minus strand of CAZUAX010000022.1, from coordinate 9,720 downwards.
ACTTGGCCCATGAGTCCGTCCGTCAGCAGGTGGAGGATTTTGGCGGGTATTTGCAGACTCGTCGCTGTATTGGAGCCGTGTTGCCGCAACACTTTCGTGGCCACGCCTATCTGCTGAGAACCACGTCCTGCCGAGCCCTGGTTCATGACGGTGCGTTGTTGGTGGGAGACGCGGCGGGTCTCGCGTTTGCCACTAGCGGTGAGGGGATTCTGCCTGCGGTTGAATCCGGATTACTTGCTGCCGAGGCGGTTCTGTCGGCAAAGGGGGACTACCGGGCATCACAACTTTCACGCTACGCGACTGCTATTCAGCAGCGGCTTGGTTCGCGCGAGCCGTCTTTTGCCACGAGGGCAGCGCAACGGTTGCCAGATTTTATTGTCAGGAACCTGATACGCCGCCTGATGCGCCGTCCTGGTTTTGTACAGGATCACCTGCTGAGCCAGTGGTTCCTGCACCGCAGCCGCGAGGCGATGGTGCTTGCGGGTTAGCGATTTCTGGTCGGATTCCTGGCTAAAATGCACACTTTCGGCGTTACAATGGGGCCGGAGATACCGGGAGGGAGCAGCGGGGCGTCGCACCCGAGCCTTTCGGAGCGACCTTCCTTTTTTCTGCTTTACGTCCTGTCTGTTCGACGGTAGTTGCCCGTGGGCTTCCTCCCGGCTAAGAGGAGTCCACTATGCCCGTACAAGAACTAACTCAATTGCTGGACGCGAACAACGCGAAATATGTCACGATCTGGCACTCCCGGGCCTTCACCGCCCAGGAGGTCGCGGCGAGTGCCCACATCAAAGGCGATGAATTGGCCAAAACAGTGATGGTGAAGCTGGACGGAAAGATGGCAATGGCCGTAATTCCCGCGTCGCATTCCCTTGACCTGACCCTGATGCGAGAAGCCGCAGGGGGAGCCGACGTGGAGCTAGCGGCCGAAGCGGAATTTCGGGGACTGTTTCCTGGTTGTGAGACGGGCGCTATGCCACCCTTCGGGAACCTTTATGGCATGGATGTCTTTGTTGACACCCATCTGGTCTACGACGAAACGATTGCATTCAACGCTGGCACGCACACGGAACTGGTTCAGATTGACTACAAGGATTTTGAGCGTCTGGCTGAGCCGACGGTGGCCAAGCTGGTTCTGCCGTAGCGTGTCGCGGTTCGCGTAGAGCCATTATTACTGGCAAAGTGATGCTGCCACTTTGCGCGGATCCCTTGAGGGGGTCATGGTGATCTTCCTGGGGATCCGCGCTCTTGATTAGCCCTCCCGGATCCACACCACGGATTTTGGTGGCACCACTGGACGGGTACCATCCGGATTTGGCGGGCGATAGGGCGGCGGGTAATCTGTGCCAGGCTCGCGGTTCATCCTCGCATAGTGCGGGACGGCCAACAGTGGACTGCCGTCTGCGAACTGGCTGCGTAAGACGGTAACCCCGGCCAAAAGGTCTGGCATCCATTCCGCGCGGAGTGGTGCGTCCTTTGGCAAGGATTTTGTAATGTCCTGGTCGTGCCGCTCAATGTTGTAGACAAGAGCTCCGTAGCGCAGGGCCACCACACCGCCGAGGGCCTCAATCTTTTCGCTGGGGTATACCCGCTGCGGCTCCAGCGGAAGCTCGAACTCCACTTTGTCTCCGGTCTTCCAGGTTCGGTCGAGGATCGCGTATCCGTTGCGTCTGGCCGCCTTCACATTTGCGCCGTTCACGCGCATCACCGGCCTGGCGTTGAGCGCGGGCGTGGAGCGATAGAGGCTGCTCACATCTCGATTGGGAATGCGGATATACAGACGGAAACGTCTGGAGCTGCCGGGGTTCACCGTCACCGCCACCTTGCCGCTCCAAGGATAGTTGGTCTCCTGCACCAATTCCACGCTGGTTTCCGCCACGCCATCAATGCGCGCGCGGCTGCCGGCGAACAGGTTCACGTAGATGGCGTCGCTGCGTTTCGAGTACATCCAGGTGGGTAGCATCAGCAAAGTGCGCGGGACGTTGCCTACGCAACAAGGACATACGTGCCACTGGTAACGTGCTACGCGCGCTTCCAGGGGATTGTCGTAAAAGAAGTGTTTGCCCTCAAGATCCATGGATCCTCCGAGCGCGTTATAGAGGGTGGTTTCGTAGAGGTCAACGAAGCGGGCGTCCTGCCAGTCGCGGCTCATCTTCCACTGGAAGAATAGTTCTCCACAGCTTGAACAGGATTCGCAATAGGCCCGGTTACGCAGTGAGTAGTTTGGCCCAAATCCCTCTGAGGTTTCGCCGCTGCCGATGCCGCCGGTGATGTATCGTTTCCGATGGGTGATGTTTGCCCAAATAGATCTCGCTGCGCTTCGGTAATCGGCGTCGCCCATCTCCATGGCGATGTCCGCCATGGCGGAGTAAGTATAAGCAGCGCGCACGGCGTGTCCTACGGCCTCATATTGCTCCACCACGGGCAGATGACACTGCCCGTACTCGTGGCGGTCTGAAGCACCTACTGAGGCATGATAGCGACAGTCAAGCAGAAACTTTGCAAGCTGCTTGTACCGAGCGCCGCTGCCATTTCCTTCCACTTCATCCACATAGCGGCCAAAGCGAACGAGCGCCTGCTCCATACCCTGGTGTTCGTCGAACCATGCCTGCTTGGGGGAAGGGCCGATATGCGTATCCCAGCAATCCGCGAGCTTTTGGGCAGCGTGATAGAGACGGGTGTCTTTCCCGCCAGTCATTCGGTGATGGCTGATGGCGCACTCCAGGAAATATCCGGCGACATAGCCTTCGTGGTCGCGGCGTCGCGCGGGGCTCCAGTGCTTGAATTGGCTGGTGTCAATCACCTCGCCTTCCCGTCCGGCACGTGGCAGTGTGAATGCTGTCTGTAGGTATCCGTCAGGTTCCTGCGCGGCCAGAATGATGGGAATCCACTCCTCCAGGGTCTCCCGCATGGTGGAATGCGCTTCCGCGAGTTCGGCATCACCAGCGGCATCGTACATCAACGCGAGACTGATGGCCTCGATGGTCTGATAGACCCAGGCATTGGAGAACACGTAACCCTTGTGAATCCCATGCGGCTCTCCTCGCAGTTTCTTGCCAGCCTCAATGAAGTTATCGATTCCGCCTGGGCCAACCTCGATGTTGTTGCGGTTGATTTGGCGGATGCAGTGCGGAATCCAGTTTACGGCTAACCCACGCAGGCGGGCTTTCCAGAATCCATCGTTGATTTGAAAGTTTCCTGCCTCCACGGCGTCGAGCGGCTCAGCCGGGGCTTGTGGATCCACCTCGACCCGCAATGTGGAAGCTGCCTTGCCGGATGGCGTCTCCGCTTCCAGCCGCAACGTGTAATGGCCCGGTGCGCTGAAGGTGGCTGTGGTTCGGAGCGCTGCCGCATTGGCAAATCGAACCTTGCCGGGCCCCTCCGCCTTGCTCCACTGCACGCGCGCGTCTTCGTTGGGAACAGGCGGTGCAGGCTTTGGCCCGCCTCCCCGATTCGCGGGGCGTGTGGTGGAGGGAACGGTTCCCGTTCCCACCCATCCGCGAAGGTAGGTTTTGCCGGGAAGCACCACCACACGGTCGACACCCGCATCTACCTGAAAAGCGGCAGACTGCTGAGCCTGAGACCGGCTGACAAGGGCACTCATCGCCAAGGGGGCGGCGGCAGCAACTTGGCCGGCGTTACTTACCAAGGCGCGGCGGCTGATTGAGAACGGGCGAGCGTCAGTACACATCGGCGACTTCTCCTCGGAACAGCTTATCCAGAATTACTGCCCGTTAGTGGTGCGGCGTTTCCTGCCAGATTCGGTCGCGTGCGCTATCGTCGACAGGCGGATTGCAGCCGCCATGCTGGTACCTCAGGCTGGAAGCGTATGTCTGAAGAATCGAACTGCTCTGTTATGCGCAGGCACATCATGCGCCCGCAAGAGGAGGGGTAAGGCGGAGTACGCTCTGATAAGCCTTTGAGGGAAGTTGCCAAGTTATACTGAAGGAAAGAGTTCTCTCCTCGGAAAGGGTAGTTGACAGCTTGCAGGAATCCAGTATTTTGTGGCTTCGCGTGGCTGCCCTGCTCTATTTGCCCGGCCTGCTTGTTGCTTTGTTTGCGTTTCTCCGCGGCAACACCAGCAATGTTCGCTCCGCTGCCACGCGCGGAGCCATGGTGGCGTTCCTGATGGGGGCCACAGTGCATCTGGTGGCTGTGGTTGAGGAAGCCTTGGAAATTGGCCAGTTCCCGGCCAACAATTTCTTTGAGACCATCACACTACTCGGTTTGTTGCTTGCGGTTGTCCTGGTGGTGTGCCAGATGGCGTATCGCTTTGAGGGCTTGTCCGTACTCTTGATGCCGTTGGTGTTTCTGATGACGCTGACGGGCAGTGTGGCAGGCGCGAATCCGGCATGGAAGCTAGGTTCCGCGCGGGATGCGTGGCTGATTACACACGTGGTTTTTGTGATGGCGGGCTACGCGGGATTGCTGGTAACCGCAGCCGTTTCGCTGTTCTACCTTTGGCGCGAGCGACAACTGAAGCAGAAGCATTTTCCAAGCAAAAGCGACAGCATACCTCCATTGATGACCCTGGATGGCATTGTTGCCAAGGCGGGTGGCTGGGGTTTTGCTTTCCTCACTGCTGGCCTGGTGATGGGTATCATCTGGGCATCTAATGAAAGCGGGATCCGCTGGATTCGGGAAGAGCGTATTCTGATCGCGATTGGCACCTGGCTAATCTATCTGGCATTGGTCTATCTGCGTGCGGCTTCCGGGTGGCGCGGGCGCAAGGCAGCGTATCTCGCTTTGGTTGCGCTGGGAAGCAGCGTGGTGACCTGGGTGACCCACGCAGGCGTGGCGTCGGTGTTGAAGCAATGACCCATTGGCCCATCAATGTCTGGACGGTGGGACTAAGCCATCGAACAGCTCCCGTGGAGGTGCGCGAGACCCTTGCGTTGGATTCGCAGGCGCTCCCTGAAATCTGCGCGCGGCTGCACGCCACGGAGGCGGTGGAGGAATGCCTGGTGCTCTCCACCTGCAACCGGGTAGAGGCAATGGCGGTTCTCCGCGAGGGCGCGGATGGGGCCAGGGCACTAAGGGATTTCTGGACTGGGCTCGCCAAGGGCACGGTGGTTCCAGGCATCGAACACTTCTATGCGATGCACGGGCGCGACAGTGTTCGCCACCTCTACCGGGTAGCGGCAAGCCTCGATTCGATGGTGGTTGGTGAGCCTCAAATTCTGGGCCAGCTAAAGACAGCGTTTTCCCTGGCTAAGGATCGCGGAGCCTTGCATGGTCCGCTTGAGATGCTGGTGACGAGGAGTTTCCAGGTAGCCAAGCGTATCCGAACGGAAACGGGGATTGGCGAAAATGCCGTGAGCGTCAGTTTTGCCGCTGTGGAACTGGCGAAGAGAATCTTCGGCAATCTTCGCGGGAAGCGTGTGCTCATTCTGGGAGCGGGCAAGATGTCGGAACTCGCCGCGCGGCACTTGCGGCACTCCGGTGCAGAACACATCTTTGTGACCAATCGAACCTATAACAAGGCCGTGGAAATCGCATCGGTGTTTCACGGAGAGAGTTTTCCCTACGAGCATCTTGCCGCCCGCCTTCCTGAAATGGATATCGTGATTGCGTCCAGTGCGGCTCCGCATTACGTGATCACAAAACAGATGATGCGGGGCGTGATGGACTCTCGGAAGCACCGTCCTACGTTCCTGATTGATATCTCTGTCCCCCGCAACATTGAGCCGAACGTACATTCGCTCGACCAGGTGTTTCTCTACGACATCGACGATCTGCAGAAGGTGGTGGAGGAGAATCGCAAAGAGCGCGCGGCCAAGGCGGACCGAGCCGAAGACATCGTGCGTGAGGAAGTGGAAAAGGTGCTCGTGCGGTTACGCGCAAGGGAGGCGGCGCCCATCATTGTGCGGTTGCAGGAGCAGTTGGAGCGGGTACGCCGTGAAGAGGTGGAGAAGTTACGGCGAAAATTAGGTCCGGTGAATGATGAGCAGGAAGCAGCCATCGAAGCGGTGACCCGAAGCCTCGTAGCCAAGATCGCACACGGCCCAATTGCTGAGATCCGGCGAAATGCCGCGCATCCGGATGGAGCTCCAATGCTCGATGCCATCCGGAGGGCTTTCCGTCTGGATGAGGTGGATGCTCTCGCTGTCGCGGATAATGCGGACGCTGGCCGGGAGGGCGTTCCGGCGAAGCCTCAGTCTGCGGAAACCTCTCCAGATCAGGTGGAACGAACCGAACAGGTGGAACGATAGATATGGCGGAGAAGACGCGCTTGCGGATTGGCTCGCGGGGCTCGAAGCTGGCGCTTTGGCAGGCGGAGTGGGTGCGTGCCCGCTTGGCGGAAGCCGGGCACGAGGCAGAGATCGTGATCATCAAGACAACAGGCGACAAGATCCTGGATGTGCCGCTTGCCCGGATTGGTGGGAAGGGTCTGTTTACCAAGGAAATTGAAGAGGCGCTGCTGGATGGACGCGTAGATTTGGCAGTACACAGCCTGAAGGATCTACCCACAGTGTTGCCGGAAGGGCTCACCATTGCCGCCATGCCGCAACGCGAGGATGCTCGTGATGTGCTTGTGGGCGGTACGCTGGAGGGCCTTCCCGATGGCGCCAAGGTGGGGACGGGTAGTCTCCGCCGTGCGGCCCAATTGCGGGCCCTTCGGCCTGGGTTGCTGGTTGCCGACATCCGTGGCAATGTGGATACCCGACTGCGAAAGCACAAGGAAGGGCAGTATGACGCCCTGGTGATGGCCAGCGCGGGATTGACCCGGCTTGGTCTTGCGGACGAGATCGGCGAGTACCTCGCGCCCGAAGTCTTTTTGCCCGCCGTCGCGCAAGGCGCGCTGGCAATTGAGACCCGGGCTGATGGAGGCTTAGGCTGGCAGGCTGCCCTTGCGCTGCACGACGCGGCGGCCGCGGCGGCTGTGGAAGCTGAACGGGCTCTTCTTGCTGGTCTGGGCGGAGGCTGTCAGGTTCCATTGGGCGCTTACGCCACCGCTGCTGGTTCTACGCTTGATTTGCGCGCGGTGGTAGTAAGCCCGGACGGCAAGCGACTGGTGCGCCTCGAACGCAAAGGCACGACTGGCGCGGCAGCCGAATTAGGGGCACATCTGGCGGACGATCTTTTGGCGGGCGAAGCGCGGGAAATCATTGCGGAGGCGCAGGCGGCTCATCAGGGGAACGAATCGTAATGGCTGCCGGTCCGCAATCCCTGGCTGGGCAAACTGTGTTGCTGCTGCGTGCAGCGGGGCAGGAGGCGGATCTAAAGGCCACCTTGGGCGGCTTGGGGGCGCGGGTTCTGCATATTCCCGTTCTTGAGATTCAGCCTCCGGCCAGCTTCGATAGGCTGGATGCCGCGCTCCGGCAATTGGACCAATATCACTGGCTGCTGTTCACCAGTTCGAATGGGGTGAGCCACTTCGCTGCCCGCGCGGGGGAACTCGGCGTGTCCCTGAATGCAGCCACGTTGGGCGCTATACGGGTATGCGCGATTGGTCCGGCAACCCAAGCGGAGGCGAAGGCGAAAGGGCTCCCTGTGCATCTGGTTCCTAAGGCCTATGTGGCGGAGGGATTGGTGGCAGCGTTTGCGGAAGAGGATCTTCAGGGCAAGCGCATCCTGTTGCCACGTGCTGCCTTTGGCCGCGACGTAGCCCCCGAGGCGCTGCGCGAAAGAGGTGCGGTTGTGGATGTTGTGGAGGCTTACCGAACAGGGATGCCGCCCGATGCTGAGAAGCAAATCAGTGATCTGATTGCGAGCGGGCAGGCAGTAGACTGGGTCTTGTTCAGTAGCGGATCTACGGTGAAGAATCTCCTTGCCGCGGGTGGCCGAGCGCTGTTGAGCCAGGCGCGGTTACTCAGCATCGGTCCTGCCACTTCCGAGGTAATGCGGAAGCATGGGCTGGCGCCCTCCGTGGAATGTGAAGAGCATAGTAGCGATGGGGTAGTTCAGGCGCTACTGGATGCAGTGAGCGCTCCAGGACCCCATGCTAGCATGGAGGATTCCGCGAAAAGCGCGCATTAAACGCCCGATTCGCAATGGACTCCGCATGAAGCCTTGGATGAAATTCGTGGTGGTGGGCTGGTTGCTACCCGGCAGCGGCCACATGCTGCTAGGCAAGCCCTGGCGCGGCGTATTGCTGCTGGTAAGCGTGCTGTCCATGTATCTTTTCGGGCTGATGATGCGCGGGACGCTCTACCTGCCCAAGAGCGGTGACCTGATGACCACCCTTATCCACACCGGGGGTTTCCTCTGCAATCTGATGAGCGGTCTGGCATACCTGTTCGCACTTGCCTTTGGATATGAGGGGAGCGCTCTGCCAGGGCTAGGGTTCGACTATGGCACCGTGTTTCTTGCGTCTGCTGGTTTGCTAAATACTCTGGCCATAGTGGATGCCTTTGAAATTGCAACGGGGAAAAAGGACTAGCGGGGGGAACGCACAATGCCGAAGCTCAGTCTCTCGCACCTGGAAGCCGCATTGTTGTTCTCTTTTTTCACCAGTGTTGTGCTTGGCATTATCAGCCGGAAGAGTGACCGTGACCGTTTCCGCTACGGGGCAAAATGCTTCGTCTATTTTGTGGCAACGCTGCTGGCCGCGGGCTGGTTGATGTATCTTGGTCACGGATAGCCGCCTGGACTGGCGAATTGATGATTCCCTTCCAGGAGAATGAGAACGACGCATGCCAGAGAATGACAAGAGTGTACTCCAGGTGTTGGCGCAATACCGCCGCTGGAAGGAAGATGGCGAAGCACTGAGATCTCGCGCGCAGAGCCTTCTGGTGGAGCGCTTTGCCGACTTGGTTCGTGAAGCGCAAACGGTGCAGCACGATCTTTGGGAAGATTTCGGCCAAACCGTTAAGTTCCCCATTAACCCCAAATTTGCGCGCAAGGGAAAGAACCGCTCGAATGTGAAGCGGGTACCCTCCGTTGCCAAGCCAGCGGTCACACCCGCGTCCACCCCTTCACCCACCCCATCCGTACCTGTGCCCGGGAAGACGCCCCAGGTGGCGGCGGCGGCGGACACCATGGCCGCGGCCACCCCCACCCGGAGCCCGGCCAACGCGCGCAGAGTGCCTACCGCGGCACCGCTGCGTGCTCCCGTGCAGCGGAAGGCCGACCCGTTGGATATCGAAAAGAAACGCCGTCAGCTCAGAAAACAAATCGAAAAAGCAGAAGCTCGCCTGGCGCAGGTTGCGGCATTGGGCGACGCCGTGAAGGTCCAGAACGCGGAAGACCGGCTCTACGAGTTAAACGACGACTTGCGATTGCTTGGCGAGATTGAGTAACAGAGCGCGTGGGTAGCTCACCCGCAAACGAAGGAGGCGCAGGCGGAATGGAAGATTCCCCGCAAGGCGGCAAGGTAATTCCATTTGCTCGCGGCCTGAAGAAAGCCCGACAGCCATCGAGTGCCGCGCTTCGGCAAACAGCGGAGGATTCTCCATCCGCTCCGACGCTCGCCAGCAAACTACCCCTGACGCGGATGCTGGAGTCCCTGCATCCCAGCGTGCAGGCCGTGCTGGTGGCACGGGGAGGGAAATGGGAACTGTTTGAGCGCGGAGGGCCGGGAGAGAGGCAGCGCGGCATTCTCGCTACCATCTCACTGCCCGATTTGTTGAGGATCCTTGAGAAGAGTTCCGCCAGCGCGTCGGTAGCCTTCCTTGCACAAGGGCCACCGGTGTTGCAGCCGGCCCGGCGTCGCGAGGATCACCCGCTGATGCAAGAGCAGCGCATCACGCTCTCACCATGGCCGGGTTTCGACTTGGCTCT
>CAZUAX010000021.1:31812-37191 GCA_964618435.1 uncultured Solibacteraceae bacterium | reverse complement strand
ATTCCACATCCTGAGGCGCAGGTGCTTCGTCTGGCTCATGTTGGCCCTGCGGCATTTCTTCCATCGCGTCGCACCTATTCCTTCCCATCAAGCGTGGCACATTGCTGTGGAGCCGACGGACATGCGAATTGGACTAATCCCACTTTTCGGTATCCGAGACGGCACGCTCCCACTGCGCTGAACGACCATCGCAATCACCACTCTATCGTTGGAAGATCCGTCAGTGCATTCCTGCCACCCGCTTGCACCGGATGGCACCGCGCCGCACAGCAACCCCTCATCCCTCCCGGCGAGAAAATCATTTCTCTCACCAGGGGCACCTGGGATCATCCTCTTACCTCCTGCCTTTGCATGCCAGGGTCGCCGGAATCGCCAACTATCAGGCTGGTAGCGCGAACGCGCAGACTAGTGGTACTGGAAGATTCGGACAACACTACACAGCCAGGCGACCTGTGGCAAATGGACTGGTTCCATCCTTACCAACCCGCGCCGCGGTTAGCTAAAACGCTTGGAGTCCGCCCCAATAGAATGAGGTTTGTGCCATTTTAAGAAAAACTTTCCATGTCTTCGCCAGCCATCGCCGGCAGCAACCGCGCCGATGCCGCAGGATTCAAACCCGCGCACTCCTCGCCAACAGTGGATCTTCGCCTGCCTGCACCCCATCGCCCGAACCGGCCACCTCAGTCCGCACCTGATTAAAGTTTTCTTACAGAGTACTTTATGTGATAAAGTTAGCGTGTAAAGTACTTCCCGGTAATCGAAGGAGGCGGATTCCATGACTGACGATCGCACGAGTAACGATCCGGGTTCCCAGCAGGTCGGCAAGAGCCAGATCCAGGACGATCCCATCCTTCCTGCCGCCTCCGCCGCGCAATCCGACAGCGGAGTCATTGGCCAGGCGCTTGCGGCGATATCCCGCCTCTATCCCGTGCCCCGCCCAGCCGTCAGGCCGTTGTTGGTGGCAGGACTAATTCTCGGGGCGGCGGGCGATGCCTTACTGCACTCTCCTGAACGGCTAGGCTTCAATTTCTCGCTATGGATTGCATTGGTTGCCGTTGCCGCGCTCATCCTTCAGCACCGCGCGACCCTCTCTCTTCCCCGCGAGCGCGTAACCTGGCTGGCACTAGGCGCGCTCTTCGCGGCTGGGCTCTCCTGGCGCGACGCTCCGCCTCTCAGTCTGCTGGCACTGGGCTGTGCAACGCTGCTATTCGCGCTTGCGGCACATCGCCTCAGCGCAAGGTGGGTGCGTTCCTCGGGCGTTCTGCGATACGCAGGGGCGCTGGCCCTGGGCGCGTTTCACGCATGGACGGCCGCGGCAATTGCGCTTGCCGATGGGCTGCGTTCGCCTTCCCGTAGCCGCACAAGCCGCGCAACCGGATGGCGTTCCGCTATGGCCATCGCACGAGGTCTGCTTATCGCGGCACCGCTTGTGTTCCTGTTCGGTGCGCTATTCATGTCCGCGGACGCGGTGTTCTCGGAACTCGTCGCAAACGTACTCCGCTTCGATTTTGAGTGGATTGCCACGCACGGTTTGCTATTCGCTATCCTCACCTGGATCTCCACCGGATACCTGCGCGGCTTTCTGGCAGGCACGGATATCCCTCCCCTTTCGGTTTCTCCGCGGGAGGGCACGCGATTCGGCTTCTCGCCAAAACGGCCCATGCTTGGCATTACGGAAGTCGCCACAGCGCTGGTGGTGCTTGACCTCCTCTTCCTGCTTTTCGTCCTTGTGCAATTCCGATACCTGTTCGGAGGCGACACGCTGGTGCAGGTGACGCCCGGCCTAACATACGCGGACTATGCCCGTCGGGGTTTCTTTGAACTCGTCTTAACGGTGGTGCTCGTCGTGCCGGTGTTGCTCTCTGCGGACTGGCTGCTTCGTCGTCGCATCCCGCGGGATACCTTCATATTCCGCATACTGGCCGGCGTGCAGATTGGCCTGGTGCTGGCGATCACGGCCTCAGCCCTTCAGCGGCTGCGCCTCTACCACGCCAGTTACGGCCTCACGGAATCCCGCTTCTACGCGATGGTCCTGTTGTTATGGATTGGGGCAATGCTGCTCTGGCTCGCCGTCACCGTGCTCCGCGACCGTCGCCACGCCTTCGCCTTCGGGGCGCTCGCTTCCGGCCTGGCTACGATCGCCTTGCTGTTCGTCATCAATCCCGACGCCTTCATCGCCCGTGTGAACATGGAACGCATGGCGTCGGCGGACGCGTCCGTTCGCTTCGACGTCGCCTATGCCACCAGGCTTAGTGCGGACGCAGTGCCCGTGCTGCTTTCTTTGCTGCCCTCTCTGTCACCGGACGTGCAATGTCCGCTCGCGCAACACCTCCTGCGCAAATGGCCACCCCAGCGCCAGCGCTCCCTCCGCCATTGGAACTGGTCAGAGGCCCAGGCCAGCCGCGCGGTGCGCCAGCACGAAGCGGATCTCCAGCGAATGGCGGGTCCAGGTCGCTCATGCGTCACACCAAGTTCCCCTTGACCCGTAATCAGTAGTCTCACCGCTCGCTGTCATTTTCATGAACTCCCGTTCCTGATATCCAGGTCTTTTTTTCGATCGTGGTCTGATACGGTGATAGGGAACGCTCGTATCGGCAAGTTCCCGAAAGGACGCAGCACACGATGGCAATCAAGAATCAAACCACTGACCCTGCAACCGCTATCCTGGGAGGCGGCAAGCATCCCCTGGAGCCTTTCTTTTCTCCATCCAGCGTCGCTCTGATTGGGGCCACGGAAAACGAAGGCAGCGTGGGCCGCACGGTCTTCTGGAACCTCATCAGCAACCCCTTCGGCGGAATGGTCTTCCCGGTCAACCCCAAACGTCCAAGCGTATTGGGCATCAAGGCCTACCCTAATGTCGCGGCGGTTCCCGGCGAGGTGGAACTGGCCGTCATCACCACTCCTGCACCAACGGTGCCTGGGCTGATTCGGGAGTGTGTAGACGCGGGCATTCGCTGCGCGATTGTGCTTTCGGCCGGGTTCAAGGAAATTGGCCCTGAAGGTGCTGCGCTGGAGCAGAAAGTGCTCATGGAGGCGCAGCGTGGCAAGATGCGGATTATCGGGCCCAACTGCCTGGGCTTGATGAGTCCCTTATCGGGCTTGAACGCCACCTTTGCGCACGGCATGGCGCTCCCCGGAAGTGTTGGTTTCATTAGCCAGAGTGGCGCGTTGTGCACGGCGGTGCTCGATTGGAGCATTGCGGAAAAGGTGGGGTTTAGCGCCTTCATCTCCATTGGATCCATGAGTGACATCGGCTGGGGCGACCTGATCGACTACCTTGGCAACGATCCGCGGACGCGCTCGATTTTGATCTATATGGAGAGCATCGGCGATGCCCGGTCTTTCCTGTCAGCAGCACGAGAGGTGGCACTCACGAAGCCCATCATCGTCATCAAGGCGGGACGCACGGAGGCGGCTGCCAAGGCTGCGGCGTCGCACACCGGCTCCTTAACCGGCAGCGACGAAGTGCTGGATGCCGCGTTCCGGCGCTCGGGCGTGTTGCGCGTGAACAACATCGCTGACCTGTTCTACATGGCCGAGGTGCTCGCCAAGCAGCCCCGTCCGAAGGGGAACCGGCTGGCGGTGATCACCAATGCCGGCGGCCCGGCGGTGCTGGCAGCCGACGCCTTAACCATGAACAATGCGGAACTGGCCAACCTCACCCCGGAGACCATGGATTCGCTGAGTGAGTTTCTGCCCTCCGCGTGGAGCCATAACAATCCGGTGGATATCCTCGGTGACGCCAAGGCGGACCGGTATGCCAAAACGCTGGAAGTGATTGCCAAGGACCCCAACGCCGATGGCTATCTGGTGATTCTCACCCCCCAAGCAATGACCGATGCCACGGGTACGGCGGAACTCCTGAAGAACTACGCCAAGCTCAACGGCAAGCCGGTGCTGGCAAGTTGGATGGGCGGCGGCGAAGTTGCCAATGGGGTCTCAATTCTGAATGCTGGCGGCATTCCTACCTTCCCGTATCCAGACACGGCCGCTCGCGCCTTTGGCTACATGTATCGCTATACCTACAATCTCCGTGGGCTGTATGAGACACCGGTGAGCGACAGCCCAGGTGAAGAGGACCAGCGCGCGGCAGAAGCGGCGAAGCGCATTCTGGCCCAAGCGATGGGAGAGGGTCGCGAGATCCTCACTGAGTTTGAGTCTAAAGAATTACTGGCCGCCTATGGCCTGCCCGTGGTGCGCACCGTCATTGCGCGGACGCTGGAGGAGGCCGTTGCCTGCGCGCACGACATCGGTTACCCCGTGGTGCTGAAGTTGTATTCGGAAACCATCACACACAAGAGCGACGTGGGCGGGGTGAAGCTGAACTTGCAGGACGACCGCGCTGTCCAGGCGGCGTTTGCATCCATCCGTGAGGGTGTTAGCGCGAAAGCGGGCCTCGAACACTTCCAGGGTGTCACCGTACAGCCGATGGTGCGGCTGGATGGCTATGAACTCATCCTCGGTTCAAGTCTCGACCCGCAATTCGGTCCGGTGCTCTTGTTTGGTGCGGGCGGCACACTGGTGGAGGTGTTCCGCGACCGCGCACTGGCACTGCCCCCGCTCACCAGCACCCTTGCCCGGCGCATGATGGAACAAACCAAGATCTACACCGCGCTTCAAGGCGTACGTGGCCGTAAACCTGTGGATTTCGAGGCCCTCGAACAACTGCTGGTGCACTTCAGCCGTTTGGTGGCCGAGCAATTGCGCATTAAGGAAATTGATGTGAATCCACTGCTGGTGAGCGAATCCCAAATGGTCGCGCTGGACGCGCGCGTGGTCTTGCACCCCGCAAGCGTCACGGACGAAGAGTTACCCCGGCTCGCAGTCAGGCCCTACCCCATGCAGTACGTGCAGCCATGGACGTCCCGCAATGGAATGGAGTTATTGCTGCGCCCCATCCGCCCCGAGGATGAACCGCTGATGGTAGCGATGCACCAGACACTCAGTGAGCGCACGGTCTATCTGCGCTATCTGCAGCTGTTGAAGCTCGATCAGCGCATTGCGCATGAGCGTCTCCAGCGCATCTGTTTTCTGGATTTCAATCGTGAAATCGCGATTGTCGCCGAGTCAAAAGACAATGAAGGGAACCCGGAGATTCTGGCTGTGGGAAGGCTGCGGCGGGACCCTGCATCCAACAGCGCAGAGTTCGCCGTGCTGGTAACCGACGCACACCAGGGTATCGGATTGGGCACAGAGTTGCTGAAACGGCTAATCCATATCGCTCGGGATGAGAAGCTGGACTACGTGGCCGCCGAGATACTGGCAGAGAACTTCGCCATGCAGCGTATCTGCGAAAAGCTGGGCTTCAAGCTGAAGCGGCAGCTCGACGACGATACGGTAACCGCACTGCTGAAGCTGTAAAGGGCAGCCGTTCCGTGG
>CAZUAX010000021.1:29225-31712 GCA_964618435.1 uncultured Solibacteraceae bacterium | reverse complement strand
CGACGACGATACGGTAACCGCACTGCTGAAGCTGTAAAGGGCAGCCGTTCCGTGGTCATTGGCACAGTGGTCATTGGCACAGTGGTCATTGGCACAGTGGTAACCAGGGGATTGTGGCTTGGCGAAGGACCGGACCCAGCCGGTTCTTCGCTACCTTCAGCGTCATCACCTGGGCGGAATCGCCCGAGGAGGAAATACTCCGGAGAATCAGCCGCAGCGAGGCAAAGGGGGAGAGGGTACGCGCGCCGGGGGTGATCTCGGGTATGCCAGCTGCATGTTCGTCCCGATCGCGCAACTGGTCGATCACCAGAAGGCAGCAATGGGAGCGGCTCACCTTGGGACGCAGCCGCCGCAACGCATTCAGCAGCACCAGCGCTGTTCCCTTGCCCGAGGTTGCAGCCACAGGCGCCGCGAGTTCCGCGCGGGGAACCAACGCGCTCATAGCGTCAACCACCACCAGGTCCACCACATTGGAGCCTACCAGGATCTCCACAATACCCAGGGCCTGTTCGGCATCTCCCGGTTGCGAGAACAACAGTTCTTCGCCGCACACGCCAAGGGCATGGATGGTGGCTCCATCCAGTTGGTGAGCCGCATCAATCAGCGCGACCACCGCTCCTGCAGCCTGCGCGCCCGCAATCAGGCTGAGGGCAAGCGTGCTCTTGCCGCAATGTTCCGGGCCTAGCAACTCCACAATGTGTCCGCGAGGCAATCCGTTCAAGCCGATTGCCTGGTTCAACTCCGGGTGCCCCGTGGGCACTGTACCTGCCATGGCAGGCCACGCGGCTGAGTCCGGGTCTATCCCCGCAGGGTTTCCCCACTCCCTCTCCATGCCCGCGAACACACGTTCCAGCTTCTGCTGCAGGTAGCTTTCGAGTTGCACCGGGAACCTCCCACGCCCACCGCGCCAGCCAACCGCAAGAGTATACGAAGCGCGGCTGGCACTATCTGTGGGAATAGTCGGTTGATCGCTGAGAATTTCTCAGGCAATCGTCATGGTGTGCAGATCTGGTACTAGACGGGTTCCGTATTGGAACGTTCAACGAGATCCCCCTCGCCGGGTGCAAGGAACAGATTCTTTTCCAACTCATATTGACGTGTATAGAGGTCGAAGTAGCGGCCACCTGCCTTCAGCAGTTGCTCATGGGTGCCACGCTCCACAATCTGCCCATCCTCGACGACAAGAATCTGGTGCGCGCGGCGGATTGTGGAGAGACGGTGGGCAATCACGAAGGTGGTGCGGTCTTTCATCAGCCATTCGAGCCCTTCCTGGATTATCGCCTCGCTCTCTGAGTCCAGGCTGGAAGTGGCTTCGTCGAGGATCAGCAGGCGGGGATTGGCGAGAATCGCCCGGGCAATGGAAACACGCTGTTTCTGCCCGCCCGAAAGCTTCACCCCTCGTTCTCCCACGATGGTGTCATAACCTTCCTCAAAGGACTCGGCAAAGGAATCGACGCGAGCAATTCGGCAGGCTTGCAGAAACTCCTCCTCGGTTACCTGAGGGTTGGCAAAGAGGATGTTGTCACGGACGCTGCCGTCGAACAGGAAGCTATCCTGCAGCACCACTCCCAGTTGTCGCCGAAAGCCTTCCAGCCGCACCTCATGAAGCGGCAACCCGTCCACGAGGATCGTGCCTGCCGACGGACTATGGAAGGCAGCAATTAGATTGATGAGTGTGGACTTCCCTGAGCCGGATGACCCCACGAACGCGGTCACCGTGCCGGGCGCGGCATCGAAGGAAACCCCACGAATCACGGGCTTTCCCGGCTCGTAGGAAAAATAGACGTCACAAAACTCTACGTGGCCGTGGATGGGAGGGATCTCTCGCGTCCGGGCAGGGTCCTCGTCTTCGGGCCGCTCCGCTAGCACCTCGCGCGTCCGATCCAGCCCGGCGAAGGCTTCCGTGAGCTGGGTGCCGATGCCAACAATCTGAAACACAGGCGCTACAAGGAAGGCGATGAAGGCAGTGAAGGTGACGAACTCGCCTACGGTAATCTGGCCGCTGGACACCTGTCGAGCGCCCAGGAACATCACTGCCGCGCCCACCAGACCCACGATAGCCGTAGAACCAAAACTCATAGCGGAAATGGCGGTGAGGGAAGCGAAGATATTGTCCTGCAGGCGCTGTGCACCCTGCGAAAAGATTTCGGCTTCGCGGGACTCAGCATGAAAGCCCTTCACCACCCGCACTCCACTAAGCGACTCCGTGAGCCTGCCGCTTACCTCCGCAAAGATCTTGCGGCGCTCCTTAAAGATGGGGCGGATATGCCGGAAAGCCTTACTCAGCACACCGCTAAAGAGCACAATGAACAGAAGGGCCACACCGGTCATCTGCCAACTGATGCGCAGCAGAATTGCCATGGCCAGCACAGCGGTTATCAGGCCGCCCACAAACTCCACCAGACCTGTCCCAATGAGGTTACGGAGTCCCTCCACGTCCGACATGATGCGCGACACCAGGCTGCCCGTTTTGTTGGCGTTGTAATA
>CAZUAX010000021.1:15315-29125 GCA_964618435.1 uncultured Solibacteraceae bacterium | reverse complement strand
AAACCAAGCGCCAGGAGCTTTCGGCGAGGGCGAACAAGCGCCCAGATATCCGGCCACAGCTCGCGAAGCCGCCCAGTAGAGAAATCACTGGCCTCGCTGGAGCGCGGAGCCCCCTGGCGGTCGGAAGGTAAACGGGTACTACGGCTCACTCATCCATGATGACAGCAGTGCAACTGCGGATGGAGGCCAGATTGAAAAGAAAGGGTCCATTCGGACCACCACATCTATAATAAAAGGAGCGGAGGAAACGATGACAGATACCACAATGCCGGCGATACGCCGCTTCCTGCAGGCACGCAGCATCGCAATGGTAGGGGTGTCGCGAGATCCGAAGCACTTCTCCCGGATGCTTTTCCGTGATCTACGCAAACGCGGACTGCCCGTACTGCCAGTGAATCCGCAGGCTGCGGAAATCGAGGGCGTTCCTGCTGCGCGCACCGTGCCGGAAGGTACGGAAGCCGTCCTGGTGATGACGCCCGCCGCCGTTACGGCCTCCGTCTGCGGAGATGCCATCGCGGCGGGTGCCAAGAGGTTGTGGATGTACCGTGCCATTGGCCACGGCGCGGTGGACACCGAAGCGGCGGAGCGTTGCCGGGAAGCCGGCATGGAGGTAGTGGTGGGACACTGCCCATACATGTTCCTGGAGGAAACCGCATGGTTCCACCGGCTACATGGCGGCCTGATGAAACTCACGGGTAAGTATCCGGCGCAAGAAACGGTGGAAAACTAACCCAACTACATCCGCGAAAAAACTACGGCGCCGCCCCTCCGGTAAGAGGAGTGGCGCCGCTTTCTTCTGGCTTGTACGCCTAGTAAGAAAACTTGCCCAATTCCACCTTGCCGCGAAAGACCCAGTAAATGACCACCGTGTAGGCAATCACGAAGGGCATACCAAGGAAGGCGATGGTGCGCATGATGCCCAGCGTCTTCTGGGAGCTGGCCGCATTGTAGATGGTGAGGTTGTAAGCTGGGTCGATGCTCGACACGATGAGATTCGGGAAGAGCGCAACGCCCAGCAGGAAGTTCAACGCGACGATGGTGGCGCAGGAACTCAGGAAAGCGTAACCCGGACGCCCCATGAAGATGGCGCGCGGTATGTTGGCAATGGCCAGCACGCTCAGCACCGGCACCACCCAAGCCACAGGATACGCCTTCAACAGATCAAGCGCCTCCGGATGCGCCACCAGCGTATACATGGTGGTGAACATGTACATCACCAGAAAGAAGCCGAAGGTCTTCCACATCAGTGGCTGCATACGCTTCTGCAAGTCACCTTCGGTCTTCAGATAGAGATAGATGGCACCGTGCATGGCGAAGATGGATACCACGAAGAGCCCAACCATCAACGGATATGGACCCAGCAGGTCAAAAAACGTGCCGGCATACTCTTTGTCCGCACCAATCTTCAGGCCACTGATCATGTTGCCGATAGCCACGCCAAATAGCAGCGTTGCCACCAGGCTGGCCACGAAGAAGCCGCCGTCGAAGAAACGACGCCACAGCGTGATGCCTGCCTTGCTGCGGAACTCCAGGGAAACCGCACGAAAAATGAGCGCGAACAGAAGCACCATGAAGGCCAGGTAGAACCCGGAAAATGCGGTGGCGTATGCTTCCGGAAAGGCAGCAAACAGTGCGCCACCGAAGGTGACCAGCCAAACTTCATTTCCATCCCAAAGGGGGCCAATGGAGTTCATAAAGATGCGCCGTTCCTCGTCGGTCTTGGCGGTGAAGTGCAGAATGCCCACGCCCAGGTCGAAGCCGTCCAGGATGGCGTAACCGGTGAGCAACACGCCCAAAAGAATAAACCAGAGGATATTGAGGTCCATGGCTATGCCTTTCCTCCCTTTCCCTTTTCGAGCGTCATGGAGAAGCCGGTTTCAGGGTGTAGCACCTCCGCGGCGGCCTCCAAAAAGCCTTTGCCTGCGCTAGGCGGATCCTGCGGCATATCCAACGGATCCTCGGGACCCTCGACAATCTTTGCGTTCAACACAAACACCCACACCGCAAACAACATGGCATAGATAACCGTGAACATGATGATGGAGATCAAAACCTCCTCGCTGCGAACGGACTTGGATACGCTTTGGTCTGTGCGGAGTAGGCCATAGACAATCCAAGGCTGACGCCCCACCTCGGCGGCAATCCACCCGGCCTGGTTCGCAATGATGGGAAAAACCACCGACACCGCAAACACCTTCAGCAACCATGGCGTGTCGAAGAGCTTTCCGCGCCACCAATACAGGCAGCCCAACAACGTGAGACCGATGAGATAGAAGCCAATGGCGATCATGATGTGATAGCTCTGGAAGGGGATCTGCACCGGCGGGATCTCATTTTCCGGGAACGCGTCGAGTGCCTTTACGGGCTGGCCCACCAGCACGTCGAGCATGCCGGGGATACCCACTCCGAAATCCACTTGCTTCGTCTCGGAGTTGGGGATGCCGAAGAAATAGAGGGTAGCTGAATCCGAGGTCTTAAAGTGTCCTTCGTAGGCGGCCAGCTTGGCTGGCTGGGTGGTAGCGATCTTCTTGCCTTGCTGGTGGCCGGAAATTAACTGCACGCAGGAAGCTACCGTCGCCAGCACCAAAGCAATCTGAAAACCGCGGATGGCGATCTCGCGATGCCTGTTGCGCAGCAGGTAGTAGGCAGAAATGCTGAGCACGAGAAATGCACCCTGTACCCAGGCTCCAAGAAGCACATGGCCGAGGCGGTCCATGCTTGAAGGGTTGAATACCATCGCCCAGAAATCAGTGATTTCCGCTCGGGCGCTTAGACCCTCGCCCACGATGTGATAACCCGCCGGAGTTTGCTGCCAGGAATTCGCCACTACAATCCAGATGGCGGAGAAGGTGGCGCCCAAAGCCACCATGCAGGTGGAAAAGAAGTGCATCTTAGGCGAGACGCGGTCCCAGCCGAAAACAAGCACGGCCAGAAAGCCGGACTCCAGAAAGAAGGCGAAAATGCCCTCGGCCGCCAGCGCCGAACCGAAGATGTCACCCACGTATCGGGAGTAGGTTGCCCAATTGGTACCGAACTGAAATTCCATAACGATACCGCTGGCAACCCCCATCGCGAAATTTACGGCGAATATCTTTGTCCAGAAGCGAGTCATCGCTTCGTAATACTTGTCGCCGGTTTTCAGATAGAAGCCCTCCATGAACACCATCAGAAGGCCCAGCCCGATAGAGAAAGGCGGGAAGAGATAGTGGAACATGATCGTAAGGGCAAATTGCATCCGAGACAGAAATAGCACGTCGTCCATAGTGCTCCCTAAACGAAAATTTCATTAGCCGCCACACCAGCGAGCATATGCGCAGTGCAGGGAATGCAAAGGCTGCCAGCATGAGAGGGGTGGAGAGCGCGGACGCTCCGCCCCGGGGCGCTGGGAATAAGAGTAGCAGATATTCAGATCCTTTACAATACGAAAATGTATCCTATAGGATCAGCCGATCCGACACTCCTGGCAAGGCTTCACCGATACCCCGCTCGCAGGCCATTCTTCAGACCCGATGCGGTCGGACGCCGAAACGTGACAGTTCCCGGCCAGATTTCCGCAGAATTCGATGCTAAATGCCTTTACAGCCCTCGCCGATATGGGTGTTGAGGCGATTCATCACACGCTTCACAGTTTGAATTTCTACAGAAGCCGATCCTGGCGAGGAAGGAACAGCCGCATTGCAGGCGATATCGGAGAGGGAGAGGAACTGGCAAGGTGCTTGGCACTGGTCTGCCTGGTTGCGGTGCGTGGCAGCGTTGCTGGTGGCCATGTTCCTGACAGGGCAGGAGGCATGGGATGTCTCTCGCGGGAACGGGGCGAAGTCAGCGGACCTTCCGGAACTAACCTCAGTATCCGCCATTCGCACACTGGACCCTCAGCAGGCCAAGCGCGGGTATCCGGTGCGGCTCCGGGCAATCGTAACTCACTTTGACGCGCCAGGCCCGAACTTTTTCGCTCAGGACGATACCGGTGGAATCTGGATTCGGTGGGAGCCCGGGCAACCGGAGCCCAGGCGTGGGGAAGTGATTGAGCTACAGGGCATTACGGAGCTGACTGACTTTAATGCCGATATCGCCAAGCCTCGATGGAAAGTTCTGGGGACAGGAGCCTTGCCGGAACCACGGCTCACCACCTTCAGCCGCCTGGCGAGGGCAACTGACGACTGCTTGCGCGTGGAAGTGGTGGCAGTCATCCGCTCAGCGCACATTGAGTCTCGTGGGCGCTTGAAAATCAGGGCGGGCATGGATGGCGGCATTCTGAACCTGCAGGTGGCCACGTTCGACCACGTTCCGGACGAACTGGTGGGAATGACGGTAAAGATTCAGGGCGTTGCCGGTGCAAGCTTCAACAGCCGGCAACAGACCCTGGGAGGCACGATACACCTGGAGAGTCTGGAGGACATCCAGAAGATGAACCCGCCGGGCTATCAACCGGAGAGCCCTGAGCGGATCAACGCACAGTCACTGAGCATGCATTTGGCCGCAGTTACACAGTTGCGCCGATTCAAAATCCGCGGCGTGGTGACGGCGCAGTTGGATGGACGCTCATTCTGTATGAGAGACAACAGCGGCAGCGCTGTCGTCCAAACCGTATTGACGATCCCTGTTGCCGTAGGGGACGAGTTGGAGGCGATTGGCTACATCAGCGTCCGAGACCATGTCCCGACACTTGAGGATGCATTGGTTGTCCGCCATGGGCGCGCTGCGACTCCCTTTCCGAAGACGATCAGCCCCCAGGAAGCACTTTCGGGCAATCACCAATCTGACCTGGTGATGATTGCGGGAAGGATGGAGGCACTCTCCCGCTTGCTGGACGAAGTGACGTTGATCTTGAACGAGAATGGGGTCGTCTACACCGCCTCAGTGCGGATTCGCCCCGAGGAGGTAATGCCGTGGCGCGAGGGCAGTGAGGTGTTGATCACTGGCATCTGCGAGAATTTTCTGAATGAAGACGGCGAGACTGCCGGGTTTCGCATCCGCATGCGGTCGATGGAGGATCTGGCCGTACTTCGTGCTCCGGCGTGGCTGACACGCGACCGCATTCTGGGCATCGCCCTGCTTATGGGAATCTCCCTGTTGTTGGCTGCGCTGGCGCTGCGGTCTATGAAACTACGCCTTGCCAGGCAGGGAGAAGTACTTCGGGCCACACTGGAGGCCACCGCTGACGGTGTGCTGGTTACTGACCAGAGGGGCAACTTCGTGCTCTGGAACGAAAAGTTCGCTGACATGTGGAAGTTCCCCCCCGAAATGCTGCGATTGGGAAACCGGGCCGACATATTCACCCACATGAAGCAAACGCTTGCGGATCCATCCGTTTGTGATTTGATCTGCACCTCCACATCCGCACCTCGGGATATGCCTCTCCTGCGGCTGCGCGACTCCCGCTGTTTTGAAATTCATATAGAAGCACATGCGCTACGGAACCGTGCCTCAGGAAGGGTGTTCGGCTTCCGGGACGTCACGGAGCGTGTGCGCGCCACCGAGGCGCTGCAGCAGAAGAGCGAAGAATTGGAGCAGTACTTCAAGTCGAGCCTCGACCTGCTCTGCATCGCCAGCGCGGAGGGAAAGTTCCTCCGGTTGAATCCTCGGTGGCAGGAACAATTGGGGTATCCGCTAAAGGATCTGCTAGGGCGCCACTTCCTCGATTTTGTGCATCCGGAGGATCACCAGGCCTCGATGGACACCCTGTCCATCTTGAACCAGGGTAACCAGGTACTGAACATTGAGAACCGGTATCGCACCTTGGATGGTGACTACCGCTGGATTGAGTGGAGGTCGCGTCCGTTAGGCGACATGATCTATGCAGTTGCCCGCGATGTGACGGACAGGAAACGATCCCAAGAAGAACTGCAGCGGTTGAACTCCCATTTGCAGGAACAGACCGCCTACGCCAACGTCATGGCCACTCGCGCGGAAGCGGCAAATCGGGCCAAGAGCGAGTTTCTGGCAAACATGAGCCACGAGATTCGAACGCCCATGAACGCTGTCTTAGGAATGACCGGGCTGTTACTGGAGACGAACCTCACTAGCCGGCAGCGATTCTACGCAGACACTGTGCGGGCGAGCGCGGAAGCACTACTGGCATTACTGAATGACATTTTGGATTTCTCCAAAATGGAGGCCTCCAAGCTGGAGTTGGAGGAAGTGGACTTTGACCTGGATGCAATGCTGGACGACTTCATTTCGCTGATGGCGGTGAAGGCGAGTGAGAAGAGACTGGAACTGGTGCTGGATATCGAAGAGGGCGTACCACGCCAGCTACGGGGAGACCCGGGCCGGCTGCGGCAGGTGCTGACGAATTTCACGAGCAACGCTGTGAAGTTCACGGAGCGAGGCGAAGTGGTGGTGGGTGTTCGTCTGGTGGCCCAGCAGGCCAAAGAGGCGACACTTCGGTTCTTCGTTCGGGATACCGGCATCGGAATTCCCGCGGATAAGCTTTCGCGGCTTTTCGCCAGGTTCTCTCAGGTGGATACGTCGGTGACCAGAAAATATGGCGGCACCGGACTGGGACTGGCGATTAGTGAACAGCTGGTCTCGCTGATGGGCGGCGAGGTTGGAGTCCGCAGTGAGCCTGGAATGGGGAGCGAGTTTTCGTTTGTTGTCCCCATCGCGTCCGACGCCAAGGCAAACGCAGTCAAGGAGTCAATCCCTCCGGTGTTCGCGCAGGCGAGCGCAATGGTGGTGGAGGACAATCCGATGCAGAGGGAGGTGGTTTGCCGCCAGTTGCGCCGCTGGGGAATGACAGTGCAGGAAGCGAAGGATGCCCGCACCGCCATGCAACTGCTCCGGGAGGGTGCAGGTGGCGTTCCAACGGTGATACTGATTGACCGCACGCTGCCGGACACCAGCGTGGAGGATCTGGTAGCGGCCATGCGCAACGAGCCGGCAATCGGTTCCTGCCAGCGAATTCTGATGGCGCCGGGCATCTATTTGCCAGAGACACGAAGGCTGATGGAGGCTGGATTTGCCGCGTCACTCGCGAAACCCGTCCGCAGCAGTCACCTGATGCGCGCTTTGGTAGAAGTGCTGGCGAGCCCGTTGCCTGTTTCAGGCCCGAAAGAATCGATCACAGCGCTAGCCGGGAAGTTGCAAACGAATGCCGAGGAGATTCCTGACCACTGGGCGAATGCGCGAGTACTGCTGGCCGAAGACAACATCATCAATCAGCACGTGGCGATGGCGATGCTGCGGCGCTATGGAATCCGGGCAGACGTCGTAGCTTCCGGAAAGGAAGCCCTGAAGGCTGCCCAGAGCAAGAACTATCACCTCATCCTGATGGACGTGCAGATGCCAGAGATGGACGGATTGCAAGCCACTCAAAATCTTCGGAAATGGGAGCGGAGGGTACAGCGGACCCGGCTTGCCGTAGTGGCGATGACTGCGCACGCCATGAAGGGCGACCGACAGATGTGCCTTGACGCCGGAATGGACGACTATATCGCGAAGCCAATCCAACGACTGGAACTAATGGCGGTGCTGCGCCGGTGGCTACCCGATGTGCCTGTCGCCCCGATTGCAATGCCGGAGGTGGCGGCAGATGCAACGAATGAAGGCCAGCCAGTGGCTCCACTAGAGTGAACCCTTGCTGGAGGCATTGCCCTCGCGCGACTCAGCGGCGAGCGCATGAAGCGCATCTTCCAGCTTTTGCGCCACGGCGGTGGGGTCCTCGATAGGGTCGATGTGCAGGGGCTTGCCAATGTGGATGCGCACTTCCCCGCGGCGCGCGAGCTTCCTGTGTTGTTCGCGCAGTTCGTGGAGACCCTCCAGCAGAATGGGCACCACGGGCAACTGCAGGTCGCGCGCGAGGATGCCCGCACCTTGGCGAAAGGGAAGCAGCTTTCCGGTGGTAGACCGAGTGCCCTCAGGAAAAACCATCACATGGTAGCCCTCATCTGCGAGCTGTCCGGCGTGCCGGAAGGCGCGGCGCACTCCCGACGTTCGAGGCAGTGGGAACACGTGATAGCAGAGCACCACCAGCAGGTATTGAATGGGCAGCCATAGCTTCCAATACCAAGCTTCCGCAGGAGAGGGATGCTTGTAACCGCGGAGCATTTCGCCGCTCATGGCGATGGCGCAACGCCGGGCGATACGCCGGGGGAGCCGTCCCACAATCAGTGCGCCATCAATCTCGGTAATGTGATTCGAAATGAACAGCGCAGGCCCACTGAGGCGTTCCAGGTGCTCCACGCCCACCAGCGCGGCGCGGGCGGAATAGAAGCGGGTAAGCGGGCGCAGCACCAGCAAGTGAAAGAGATTACGGAACGCCACAGCCCACCAGAAACGGGGCCAGCGAGGGTAAGGGAATGCGCGCTCCGTTTTGGGGAGAATTGCCGCGGGTGCCATGGCCGGTTGCGCGGAAGTGGTGACCGGAGAGCTATCGCCGGGGCCTGGAACCGCGGTGTCTGGTGCAGCCGCAGTGCTGCCATCCACGACATCAGCAGGATGCCCCTGCCTAGCGGAGCCCCCCTCATCGAGAGCCTCGCCTAGCATCGCCCTCAACTCAGCGACGGAAGTTTGCTCCGTGATGGCGCTTTCGTCCAGCGAAACTGAAAAACGGGCTTCGAGCGCACTAGCAAGCTGGACGCGCGCCAGCGAATCCAAAGCCAGATTCTGGCCAAGCTGCCATTCTTCCTTAAGGTCGCCTTCCCATCGCGCACCGGCCTCGGTGAGCACCTGCTCAAAGGTGCTTGCCCGCAGGGCATCCACCGGTTGGCCACTGAGCAGGGCCTGGGCGTACTCCCGTACCGCGCCGCGCCGAATCTTGCGCGTGGCCGTGCGTGGGAAATCCGGCTCTGGCCAAGGCGCCCAACGGGCCATTCGCTGGTGCGCTTCCAGGCCGGCATTCACGCGGTGAAGCACCGCATCCAGCCCCTCCTGGGGGCCATGAGGAAGCAGCAGCGCCATGGGCAGCGGACCGCTTGCGTCCTCAACGCCAACAACCACCGCGTCCCGGATTTCCGGCTGCGCACGCAGGGCCTGCTCCAGATCTTCGGGATAGATGTTCATGCCGTTGGCGGCAACAATCAATTCCTTACTGCGGCCACGAAAAAAGAAATTTCCCTGCTCGTCGCGCTCAGCAAGGTCGCCCGTGGCAAACCATTCGCCCTCGTCACTAAGTGGAACGGGATGCCCCTCCCGGCTCCAGTAACCCGGCGATACGGTTTGCCCGCGCACGAGGATTTCGCCGGTTTCGCTGATGCGAATCTCGCGGCCAGCCATGGACTTGCCGATACTCCCGCGGCTCATCTTGAACGGGTGATTGACGCTAATGAGCGACGCGGTTTCCGTCATGCCATACCCCTGGATGACGGCATACCCCAATCGCCTCCACAGCACTTCAGTGTCTTCAGGCAAGCTGGCGCCACCGCAGACAAAGGCCCAGAACTTCCAACCCAGCCGGGAGTGGACGTCCCGAAACAACCACCAACTCTTCAGGAAATGTCGTTTCCCGGCCTGGCTTAATCGTTGTTCAAAGCCGTCGGCGCCCCAGCGCAGGCGACTGCTGCGTTGCACTTCCGCCCCCAGCAACTCCAGGTAGCGAGGCACGGTTGCCATGACGGAGATGCGGCGCTCACGGATGGTGTTCGCCACCTCGGCGGGGCTGAGCTCTGGCAGGAAATGGATTTCCCCTCGCAGTAGGGGCGGCAAGAATAAGCCCAGCATCTGCCCGAAGACATGCGACAGGGGAAGTTGCACCAGGAAGCGCAACGGGTGAAAGGGCTTTTCCCATCGCAGATAACGGGCCATCTCACGCTCAATGGGTTCAAGACTCGCCAAGGTATTGCCATGCGTAAGGCAAACGCCCTTGGGCGTAGCGGTTGAACCGGAGGTGAAGATGATTTGGGCAAGGGTGTCGCGCCGTAAGCCTGGGTCAGGCGGAGCCACGGCGGGGCATCCCGCTACGGTGTGGACAAGTTGGGAAAAACGGATCTGCCTGGGAAGCGCGGCAATTCCCGCCTGCAGCAATTCCACCTGTTGCGCTTCGTCCAGCCACAAAAGGCGGGCCTGGGTTTCGGCGGCGATACGGGAAACATAGTCCCGACTGGACTGAGCGTCCACCGGCACAGCCACAATTCCAGAGCAAAGGCAGGCCCAGAAGACGGCTGCCCATTCTCCGCGGTTGGGGCCCCACAGCAACACGCGATCGCCGACGTGAATGTTCTGCGAAAGCATCCAGTGCGCCGCCTGCCAGGACAAATGAGCCAGTTGCTGGTAGGTGAGGCACCTCGTGCGTAGCCCCTCGGGATACTGATAAGCCACGTTTGCAGAATCACCCGCCATCTGGTGAAGGTAGCTGCCCAGGTGTTCACGAGTTGGGGTAGGCGGACTGGGGTTCTGGCCATTAGGGGATTGCTGATTCACTGCAGTTAGATCCATTAAGCGAAAGGAAATGAAGCGCGGGAAGCGGTGAAACAATCCGTGGCCAGTGGTTGTCCACTCACCAACGACACGGCAAACCGGAAGCATGTAAAATGAGAAACATTCCTGGAACGGGGCGTTGTTGCCCGGCAGATTGCCGAACCCCGCAACCATGCGCCGCGTTGTCGCATTGCTGAGAATACCCCCGATCTTTTCCTGATCATTGCGCCGTGTTCGCGCTCATTCCCTATTTTGGAGGATTTGACACGCTCATGTACGCGGATATGTTGGTTCATCGAATCGAGAAGAACTGGAAATTGATTGCCGAAAAGATCGAACGCCGGGTAAGGCGCGATATGTCTCTGCCGCACTATCACTCGCTGCCCAGCGAGGATATCATGCAGCGTGGCAAGGATATCGCCAACAACCTGAGCCACTGGATTCAGCGTCGCAACGACCAGGAATTGGTGGCACGTTATGAGTGGCTGGGGCGGAAACGCCATGCCGAACAGATCCCTTTGCCGGAGGTAATCCGGGTAATCCACACCATCAAGACGCAAATCATTGAGTATGCGCGCGAGCAGCATCTTGATTACTCACCTTTGGAAATGCAGGCGGAAACCGAACTGGTGCGTGCTCTGGGACGCTGCTTTGATCTCATGATCTATGCAGTGGCCAAGGGCTACATGGAAGCAGCAAGCGCCAAGGGCGACGGGCAGGCCCAGGCAGCCTGAGCCGGGGAGTGCCGCTCCGCTGTTTGAAGGAAGTAGCGGTGGGGCGGCGTAGCCAATCCGGTGGACCAGCCGGAGGATATCCACGCGACGAAGACAGAAGCAAAGGCCGGGAGCGCCCAACGGGCAATCCCGGCCTTTATTGCCACCCGCAGGTTGGCGAGCAGAGGACTCAATCTCTATTTTTTGGGACCGTTCGGGCGTAGTTGCCCGCGAATCTCGCCGCCGGGAAAATCGCCAGGGCCTTCATTGGTGGGCGCCACGCCGTCGTTCGTATGGACATTCACGTAAATCAATCCATCGCGCATGGCGGAAAGCAGGGTGTCCATGGAGGCTCCGGCCAAAGGTCCGATAAGGTTGGCCGAAGTGATGGTGCCTTCCGCAAGAACACCATCTGTGCGGCCACCTCCCGGAGGCACAGAACCGAAGAGGAATGCGACCACAGGTCCATTCGTCCCTGCCTGTCCAATGTGGATGTGCGACGCCACAATGTTCTGGATATTGGAGGCAATCACCTTAAACTCCACTCCATTGCCATCGCTAGTGACCTTGAAGATGGCTTGGCCCTGAGCTAAAGTTTCGCGGATGGGCACCTCCTGGCCACCGTCAAGATGGGCGGTGAAAACTTTGGGCGCCGGTTGCGCTGTGAGGGCCAAACTGGCCAGCACAGCTAAGAGACTGAACTTTGCTGCAACAGCAAATAGTCGGTTCATAGATGGTTTCCTTCCCAGCTCTCCCGGCTGGTGCAGTACCCGGCACTCCCAGTTGCGGGTATCTGCGGCGGGAGAATACTGGGTGGATTGTACGCCAAATCGTAGAGATTGGGAAGCCTCCCCGGGTACTGCATAGACCGCGATCGGAGACGCAGTTTTTCAGCCTGCTGAAAGCAAGCAACTTGGACATTTCCGCCTGGAAGTAATTGGGAATGCAGCCTCAGGTGGAGGGCACAGAAAACCATATGGCAAGGACACTTCCGAAGAGTGGTCGCGAATGGAAAGAGATCGGCGTTCCCGCCACCCAAGAGCCTTCCCTACATGGGACTGGCCCAGATTAAGCCACCGAAAACGAGCCAAGCGAGCAAATAGGTCCACACAAGGTTAAAGCCTTGGGCGCTGACAAACGCAAAGAAGGGGCGACCGCCCTCCATCCGTACAAACTCGCGAAAGTTGGTCTCGAGCCCGATACAGACAAAGGCAATCGAGAACCACATGGTTCGCAATCCGCTTACCACCTTCTTGGTATCGCCAATGATGCCATCACTAAGCAGGAACGAGAATACGAGCGAAGCCACCATGAAGCCAAGGACGAATTTGGGAAAGCGCTCCCAGATGACCCCCGCGGTGGGGCGTTCGCCTTCGCTCTTGTTGCGAAGGGTCCACCAAAGACTGAGGGCGAAAGCCGCAAAGCCGATCAGCACGTTCTGTGAGAACTTCACGATGGTGCCCACCTTCATGGCAGTTTCACTAATGAGTGCCGCAGCGGCCACCACCGAACCGGTGGTATCGAGCGTGCCACCCATCCAGGCACCAGCCACCGCATCGGGCATGGCGAGGGCCCTGGCCATCCAGGGTTGGATGATGATCATGGGAGCGGCAACAATCAGAACTATAGACGTAACGTAGCTAAGCTTCTTCTTGTCGCCCTGGATGGCGCCACAGGAGGCAATGGCTGCCGAGACGCCACAAATGGAGACCGCACTGGCAAGCATCACGGAGAACTCGTCATCCACACGGAAGCGTTTACAGATCCAGAAGCTGACATACCAAACGACAATCACCACGGCAACGGACTGGACTACGCCCAGGGCGCCTGCCTGCATGATTTCGCCGAAGAGAATAGTGGCGCCCATCATCACGAGGCCGGTCTTGATGAAGTATTCCGTGCGGACGGCGGGCATCAGCCACGCTGGGGTGCCTACGGTGTTGCTGATCAGCAGGCCAATCAACAGCGAGAAGATGACGTACTCAATGCCCCAATAGCTGGCGAGACTGTTGCCAGCCAGCCACTGCGCCAACACCGAGAGTGAGAAAATAACGGGAAATCCGATGGCCAGCTTCACCAGGGAACCCCGCTGCAAAGCAGTGCCAGCTAGCGCAAAGATCAGCAGCACCGCGCCAATCCCCAACCAAGTAAGTAGATTGGCCGGGCCAAAGACGCTGGCGATGTCTCCCGCGGCCGCCCACTTCAGCGACGGCAATCCAGGACGATATCCCAGGAGAATGGCCGCCAGCATGGCGCCACCCACCCATACCGCCGTCCAATCCTCAGTGGTCCACCAGGATGGTTTCGAGGCAACAGGACTTGGTGCGGAGACAGAACGGGATTCGGTGTTTTTGGAACGGGGAGCGGTGGCCATTCCTCAAAGGGTAGCGTAAATCGGAGCTATGCCGCGATATCAAAATGCCGTTCCGGGCCGCGATTCCGGGCGAGTAGCAGCATGCTGCGCTTCCCTTCCCCGCCACTGCCGATGCGGGAAAGGCAGATCAACAACCCGATGGCCCAGGGAAACCCCTTCGCGGCACCAGGCCCGCAAGACTCGGCTTACCCGAATGCGAAAGCTGACGAATGCCACAAAATTAGTTCGTGCTGTTCCAGCTCTCCTGGCCCACCAACCACTTTCCGTTGACCTTTTCAAACTGGACCTTGCCGGTGGAGCCGGGTTGCTCGAATACCGTGCCCGTCAGGAGCAGTTCCGCCTGGTCGCCGTTGATTGTCACACGTAG
>CAZUAX010000021.1:9705-15215 GCA_964618435.1 uncultured Solibacteraceae bacterium | reverse complement strand
TTGTGCTTCAGTAACTTGGCAGGCACCTCGCGGTCAGTCAGCAGGATGACGGCACCGGTCTTAGTCTTGGTATCGTCTGCCCGGTCCGGCACCTGGAAGCCATAGACGTGGGTGAGTTCTACTGACTTTCCGTTTACCGTGAGGTTGCCCTTCACGGATTGCGCTGCCATGGCGCAAGCAAATGCCAGCATCACCATCAGTAGTCGCGTGATCATCCCAATTTCCCCCCACCCAATCCGGGTCCCCTTGCGCACAAATGCGAACACCGTCGCAGCGCGTCTCGTCGAGAGGGATAGCGCACGCCGAGCTGGAATAGGCTCAGCATTCCGCAGAGAATTCGATGTCCAGCGGAAAATTCCGGCGCCGATTGGCTACCAGCCGAACTCAGCCCGCACGCGGAAGGTACGACCGTCATTCAGCGTGTTGGTGATGGCACCGAAGTTCGGGT
This sequence comes from uncultured Solibacteraceae bacterium, assembly GCA_964618435.1. GTDB lineage: Bacteria > Acidobacteriota > Terriglobia > Bryobacterales > Bryobacteraceae > JACTMJ01. The sequence goes on along the minus strand of CAZUAX010000021.1, from coordinate 14,767 downwards.
TAGACAGTTCGAACCCGGGCTCAGCAAACTGTGGAGTATTGAGGAAGTTAATGGACTCGGCGCGCAGCAGAAAACTGCGATCTCCCCCTACCACCCATCGGCGATAAACGGCGGCGTTTACGTTGCGGATGGCCCCCTTGAAGAAGGTGTTTCGCCCCAGATTGCCGCGGCTGTCGGTGGGTTGGATGAGTTGAAATGCTTCACGAGGAAGCAGCGCCTGGGACGTATCGGGATTGCCGAAGGACCTCCCCAGGATGGAGGTATCCACCAGATTTGGCCGGTCGCCTCCGCTGCCATCCACATTGCCGAAGCCGGGAGCGTCAGAGCCAGACTGCACCGTGAACGGGGTGCCGGTCTTAAGAAGCGTGACGGCGGACAGGTTCCAGTTGCTGAACAGAGCGCCCAGCCAGTTCTGCCCTGCTTTCGGCAGGAGGTAATTCACCCGCGCCAGGAAAGCGTGAGGTTGGTGGAAGTCACTGGGGCCGCGCATTTCGTCGTGTGCAAAGAACTCGCTTTGGCTGCGGGAAACCCGGCTGTCACCATCGAACGCAGTGTTGGTGTAGCTGCTGCCGAGGTCAATGGCTTTGCTCCACCAGTAGCTGGTATCGAGGGAGAGACCACGCCATTCGTTCATCACCACCGATACGCGCGCGGCATCGTAATAGCCACGGGAACCATTTAGAACGCGCCGGACTTCCGCGGTGCTGGGGTCCGCGCGACGGAGGTTCCAGGTGGCTGTGGTTTGCGGGATGCCCGCCACAGGTTGTGCGCGGTTGTCGTACCACATGATCAGCAGCTTGTGCGAACGGCTTCCCACATATCCCAGTTGCAAGCGGACACGCGAACCAAGTGAGCGTTCCCACGCGATATTCGCCATGTAGGAGTACGGTGTGGCCAACTCGGAGTCCATGGCATAGATGTTAGGACTGGCGTTGGCGAGGTCAGAAGTGCTGATGCCCGCAAGGGGATCGAGCAAATCGGGAGCCGGAATCACAATCTTGTAGTTATTGGGCGGGGAGAAGCGAACCTGCTGGTAGGTGACCGGAAAAATCTGTCCGAAGAAGACTCCCGCACTGGCTCGAATGACGCCCGCGTTGCCTGGCAGCTGCCACGCCATACCAGCATGACCACCCACATTGTTGCGGTCTGCGCTGTAGGCGAGTTGCTCCAATCCGTTCACCTCGCGGGGGCGTCCCACGGGTTCGTAGCGAAGACCGGCATTCAAGGAAAGGCCGGGGCGGGCGCGCCAGGTATCCCCCAGGTAAAACAGCATTTCCGTGTTGCGATAGCCCCGATGGGGGTCGCCAATCGAAACAAGATGCTGAGAGGGCCTGCCCAAACGGAGGTTGTTGAAGGCGGTGTCTCCGAAATCCGGTGCAAACGAAAAGAACCCGCGATGTGCATCCGTCATCACCCCGTTAAACTGGCGCCGGGTTACCTGGAAGCCGCCGGTCCAGTTGTGGTTGCCCGCGGCGTGCCGCACTTGGGCACCCTGCCGGAAGATGTTCTCCGCACGGTCGATGGGAATACCAGCCAAGGGGCCGAGGGCCGTCAAGCCGGAAATGCTAATCATAGGACCTACGGCATTCCGCTCCGGCACCAACAGGCTGCCGAGGCGATCAAAGCCAGAGGAAACATCCAGCACGGTGGACGCGCCAAAGGTTCGGTTGTAGGTGATGCGGGCACGGTGGCTTTTTGTTTCCGTATCCGGATTTTGCCCGGCTACAAGTTGGAAGGCTTCGACGCTCTGCGAGGTGAACTGGTAGGAGAGGTTCAGCCGCTCACCATCGCGCAGATTTTGCAGCAAACGAATGCCGGCGCTGTTGTTGTCGATGATCTGCGGCGCGTTCGTGTTCAGAGCACGGGCATTGATGTCTGTACGGTTCGGCAGTTCCGTAGGGTAAGCGTTCAGGAAGCGCATCACCATGGCGCCGAGGGCGGGGTCCTGGGTGAGAGGAGTCCGTTCCTCCAGGCTGGGCACCAGGACATTTCCGTTGACGTTGCCTCGCAGACGTTGTTGGGAACCCTCAAGGCTAAGAAAAGTCTTGAGCCCCGCGCGAAAGCTGCTAGCGACTCCATAATCGTGCTCGCGAGCAGGCTTCACTTCCCCCACCTGGAAGAAACTTCGGGCGCTGAGCGCACTGTTTAGGTGGGAATAGTAGGCGCGTCCATGCCACTGGCTTACTGGAGAAATCGTGGTGTGGATGACACCCACCGGCGGAGCACCGAACTCAGCCCCAAAGTAGCCTTGTTCCGGCCGGGGCTCAGTCACCAGGGTGGCGCTCACGCCCAAGCGGATATTGAGTTCCTTCAGGGCATTGTTGTCCACCAGGTTGAACTGGACGTTCTCGTTACGACGGCTTTCCCCGGCATCGGTATCAGCGACACCAAGCAGGTTCAGTTGCACTCGCTGGACGGCCGCCCCCGCAGCGGAAGAGCCCCCAGCGGCAGGAGGCTGGGCGCTTGCTTCGGAAGTGGATTCTGATTGGTCACCAGTGACAGGAGTGGTAACTTGGGCCATCAGCCCTTCCGCCATGAAGACTGTCGCGACGACAGCAATCCCAACTGCCCGCACTACGGGCAATCGACTTAAAAACAACCAAATGTGCAACGTATTCCGCCTATTCACTCATGTCCGGTTTCGGTGTAGTCGCCGTGCTCCTGGGCAGCGCTGGCGGCTGAATGTAGCCGTGCGGTAATTCGCCAGTGAGCGCATTCAGGAAGGCGACGATGGACGCCACCTCAGCAGCCTGAAGCTTCTTGCCATTTTCGTACTCGGCCATGAGCGCCACCGCGTTTTCCAGCGTGGCTACCTTGCCGTCGTGATAGTAAGGCGCGGTCTTTGCCACATTGCGCAGCGAGGGCACTTTGAAGTACATCTTGTCCTTCTCGGCCTTGGTTTCCTTAAAGCGTCCGAGGTCGGCTTGGTCTGGCCAGGGCTTCACCAAGCCCAGTTTCTGATACATGCCGCCGCCCACATAGGCACCCATGTGACAGGCGGGACAGCCGGTCTCAACGAACTTCAGGAAGCCCGCCTTTTCGGCTGCCGAAAGAGCGTTGCGGTCGCCTTCCAGGAACTTGTCCCAGCGCGAGGGGGTAACCAATTTGCGTTCGAAGGCCCCCACGGCAAGAGCAAAATTGTCGAACGTGACAGCAGGGTTGCTTTCAGGAAATGCCTTTTGGAAAGCGGCTACATATTCGGGCATAGAGTTAAGGGTGGCAAGAATCTGCTGCTCGCTGGGCATCGCCATTTCCACCGGATTCATGACAGGGCCTTTAGCCTGCTCTTCCACGTCCACCGCGCGGCCATCCCAGAACTGGCGGAAGTGTCCGGCAGCGTTATAGACGGTAGGCGAGTTGCGGTCACCACGCAGACCGCGGTGTCCCGGCGACGTGGGTTCGTGATCGACGCCATACTTATCCAGCATGTGGCAGGAATTGCAGCTGAACTGATGGCTCTTGGAGAGACGGTTTTCATAATAGAGGAGCCGTCCGAGTTCCACCTTGGCATCGGTGATGGGGTTGGTGGCCGACTCCATGACAGGAGGCAGGGGTTTGAACATGCGCAACTGGCGATCCGAAATCTCCGGCGATTGCGCGGAAATCGTAAAAAGAAGCGCAGGAATTGAAAGCAATATAAAAAAAGAACGGGAGAGGATCTTCATGGCCTTACTCCCTTCCATGATATGCAATGGAAACGATCGGTGACATGAATCGCCCTTGGAATTCCGCGAGAATCCCTGTATGAAAAAAGAAGCACACCGCCAAGCCGTGCTGACGGTGATGCGCAAACGCTATGAGGCATTGCTACTCGCAAATCAGGACGCACTTCCAAAGCACTTGCGTGAATTTTGGGACTTCTTTGCCCGCTTCGGCGAATTCACGCGGAAGCCGGCGGTGGAACTTCTTAGGGAGGCCGCATCCCGTTTTGAAGATCCTGCGCTCAGTGAGCCAACCCTTGCCTATGCGCTCATGATGGAAACCTGGACGCCGCCGCCCAAGCGATTGATTGAGCTTTCGGAGACGCCTGCCCCACCACAACCGGACGGACTCAGATTCGGCGAAATGAAGCGTGGTGACCGGTTTCTGGTGAATAAGTCCTTCACGGATTTCGGCGGCAAGATGGTGGAGGCCGGGCGATGCCTGACCTTTCATTCCTATCATTACTTCCCCTACGACGGCGGCTTTAGCGTCCATTTCGAAGAACTCAGTCTTCGGCTTGCGGAAATCGATACCGCGAGCCGGGAGATCCTTTCGAATTTGGAAGACTACCTGCGGCCCCTGCCCAAAGACTAGGCAGAATGGCCGAAAATAGGGGACGATGCCCGCCACCCGTGACGTAGTGACCACCCGTTGGCTGTTCCGTGTCCACCGCTGGACCGGCCTGGTAAGTGGCGTGGTTATCCTGTTCCTCAGCGTGACCGGGGCCATTCTGGTGTACAAACAGGAAATTGATGAACTGGTGGATGGCGCCGTACTGGTGGTGAATGCACCGGGGAGCCAGGACGCCCCGCAGATTGGTGCCAGCGAAGCGATTGCCATCGCAGAGCGGGAATTCGCTCCTGAGCGGGTGACGGGCATTCTTTTGCCTCAGCACGCGAACCGTTCGTATCTCGTGATTGCGCGTAAGGACGACCACGAATGGCAAGTTGGGGTGGACCCTTACAGCGGTAACTATCTGGGGTTTCGGTCCGCCAAACGTCAACTCGCAGATGTTCTGCGCCAGATGCATATCAAGCTGTATTTCTTTGGAGCGACGGGACGGATTGTGGTGGGAGTGTTTGGACTGCTGATGCTGGTTTCGGCCATCAGCGGGCTGTGGATCTATGCGCCGTTCATGCGCACCCAAACCTTCTGGCGAATTCCGCAGAGAAAAGGAACCCAGTATGCACAGTCCGCTTGGCACAAACGAATCGGCCTGGCCTCCAGCGTATTTCAATTGTTGATCGCGTTCACCGGCGCGTTGCTGGGCCTCGAGAACATCGCCGACCATGCACCACGCCTCACGGAGTTGCTACACCCATACCCGATGAAGGCAAGCGGATGGACTCCGGGAAATGAT
>CAZUAX010000021.1:0-9605 GCA_964618435.1 uncultured Solibacteraceae bacterium | reverse complement strand
TAAAGGAGTCGCCGAGAGACTCGCGCAGGGTCCACAGCAGGGCTGCGCCAACCACCCCGTAATGCTCTGGGTTTGCTCCGTAGGCAACGTGCTTCCGTCCTAGTTCGCGCAGTACGGGGACTACCGTATCCAGGCGCTCCAGACTGGCCACCAGGAGCTTCAGGGTCTTAAAAAGCTTCTCTGCCTGATTATCCATGGACTCCGGAAACATGGGGCGGACCGCCGGGGCGATCTCGAACAATCGCCGGTAAAAAGCCAGTCCAGCGTCGCGCTCGCTCACCTTCAAGGCCAGAAGGCTGTTGCGGATGGCATCGATATTGGCCGGAGTGGGCCAATTTTGAGGCATGGTTGCGTTCATCGCTTAAAAACTCCTTGAAAAGGATTTATGGATCACCGGGATGACGCCCGGATATCCAAGCGCTGCCAGTGACTGATGGAGTTAGCGCGAACCAATTGCTGAGGAGCAACCACGCAAGGGAGGAAGAAGGCGCATTCGTGCCTTCCAATTCTGCTGCCGACTTCCTACAAACTTCCTCGGATCAAGCATCTAGCGTTTAAGTTCCTTTTTTTGAGCGAGTTACTGATACTACCTGAACTTTTTATTGAAGCCTAATCCGATTTGGTATACGGAGGGCACCGGCAATCCAGGAAGATTAACTTGCGCGGTCGGGAATGCAGTGCCTCTACAATTTGGCGATGATGGCGGCGGCGGCCTGTTTGGATGCCTCAATCTTCCGGGCCTTGGGCATGTCGCTTATCGTGACCGTGACGTAGAAGAGCTGGTTCCGGGCGGAGACGGCAAGCTGGCTGAGGTCGTTGTTCCAGAAGGCTTTGTCACCCACGCCGCTCACCCATTCCACATCCTTGGGTGCGATCACCACCTCACGGTCGCGAACAGTCCCCTTGTACCCGTTCTTCATGCGGTTAAACAGGGTCTCAATCAACTTTGGGCGGAACGTGCCTACAAAAAAGTTCAGGGACACGCTCTGTAGTTTGGTGCTCTGGCTTTGCCCTCCTGACGCCACAAAGGCAAATCGACAAGTGCTCTTCTCACTGCGCTGGAGTTGCTGCTGCGTGGGAATCGAGAAAGCGGCGCGGACCATCGTCTCCTCAAAGTAAATACAAGGCTGCTTGGCGGGAACGATTGCCTGCCCATGGGCGGAGAAACTCGTCATGATTCCCAAGAGAACAACAATCCAGATCAACGCTGCACCCTCCACCCGGTCTTTGGCCAATCTTTTGCGCGGTAGCAACCGGTAGACCACACCGTACCATAGCCATCTCCCACTTGCGAGATGGGCCCCGAGGCCAGGGATGCAGCCGAGAAGCTCCAAGGTATCCACGACCCTTTCTAGGTCTTGCCTTAAGGCGATAACAGCGCCTTGCCGTCACCAGGCACATCGGGCATTCGCGGCCCATGGATGGGCTGGTCGCGCAACTGGTGGATGCGGCCGCTGCCGGTTCCTGGATCTCCAGGCCACGGGCAGGCGGAACCGCCGGAAATCCCAGCACCACTGCCAGGATCCCCTGGCAGTCACGTGCGGCAAAACCCGGCGCACCGAACTGGGGAATCTCCGTAACTCATTGATAATACTATCCATGACGGCGAGGTCTTCCGCCTTTGTCCTTTGGCATCTGCAATGCACCCTTGGTGGCCGAGAGGTGCAAGGCAATGACGAGCGAAAGAAAAAACGCCAGCGCAAACGGAACCAGCAATGCGACGACGCAGAACCGCAAGCTGGACGAGTCGGGCGTATGGGACTGGGTGGAATTGTCCCAGCCGTTGCACGGATTTTCCCGTCTCTCGTTTGAACTGCTCACCTCGTGGCTCACGTTCGCCGGACTCTTCGCTGTTGCCTTTGCCACGGCGGCGGCATAGAGAAGGGCGATTAACGTGATTCGCCTGCGCCCTCGCCTCGTTGAGCCCCTCAACTTCCGCTACTTGCCAGCCAAACCCAAAGTATCGAGAATCTCCGGGGCATCCTTCTTGAACGCCAACATCTTGTGGCAGGAGCTGCAATTGCGCGCAATCCGTGTACCCTCCTCGGAACCCGTCCGATTGTCGTGGCAGCGGAAACAACCGGGAAAATCCGTGTGGCCCAGATTGTTGGGATAGGCTCCCCAGGTCACCTTCATTTCCGGAAACACGTTCTCTGAGAACACCTTAAGCACGGCGTTGCCGCCAGCCTCCACCAAATGGCGCTTCGATTCCCAGGCTTCCGGATGGTTGTCACGGTAATAGGCGGCGAAGCGCGCAGGAATCTCACGCCGCGCTTCCTCTCCGGTCTGGTAGTCAGCTTTCAGGATCTCAAGACCCGTCTTGCGGGCAAACGGCAGCGAGACATCCAGGCTGCCATCGGACAGCACGCGATCAATGGCGCGCTCTGGCACCTCAAAGGTGTGGGAAGGACGGTTGTGGCAGTCGATGCAGTCCATCACTCGAACGGGCATGTCGCCAGGACCGTCGCCCTCGTAATCTTTTGCGTTGTAGGTAATCTGCTTGCCATTCTTGACGAACTCCACCCACGGAACCCGCTGGCGTGTATGGTCGTCGTGGGCATAACGCATCTCAATGCCGGGGCCCATGTGTGCGCCGTGAATCCCCCGATAGCCGTTCCCCCCGCCAATATGCATCAGCAAGACCGTCTTGGTGTGGGTGTTGGTTTCGTCATCAGCGAATTTATCCACCACGCGAACACGGTCTCCGCCGTACTTCTGCGGCCAGTGGCAGGATTCACAGGTCTCCCTCGCCGGGCGCAGGTTTTCGATCGGCGTTGGAATTGGGCGCGGAAACAAATCGAAGGTAACGCTTACCACCTGCCAAGCGCCCGAGATCTTGCTCTGCACAAACCAGTTGGCGCCTGGCCCAATATGGCAGGAAACACAGGATACATTCGCGTGTGGTGAATTGCTGTACGCGGTAAACTCCGGCTCCATCACGGTATGGCAGGTTTGGCCGCAGAAACTGACGGTCTCCATGTAGTGCACCGCACGATAGACCAATTGGCTGCCGATCATGAGGTTCAGTACGGTGGTGAGGGCCAGGAACTTCAACAATTTACGAAACCGCAAGTTGTTCAGATCAATGGGTGGAAACACTTCCGGAAGGGAGTCGCCATGGCCTCGCCGATACCACCAGATGCCGAGCGGAATCAGCCCCAATCCTGCAAAAAACAGCATTGGCAGCACCATAAACAAGAGGATTCCCAGGTAAGGATCCGCCGCGGCGCCCCGCAACATGGTGGGAAACAGAAATACCCACAGCAGACCCGCTGTGGTAACTAGCATCACCCCAATGAGGCTTATCCAGTTGCTGCTGAGGTAGACGAACGGAGCTACCCAATCCCGAATGGCCTTCATGGCAAGAGCATATAGGATTTGGCGACCCGATTCTATATCAATTTGTAATTGTCAGGTTTGTTTCTGCAATATCCCGCACCGTAGCCGGGTGACGGCAGCGCATCCGGGACGGGTGGCAATCTATACTACTTCCTACATATTGAGAACATTCTATCCGGAACTCTTGTTGCTCCCGCACATCTCCGGTAGTATGGGGCAACTCTGGGGCTCTCGCCACCGCAACGCTCACTCCTGGCTGACAGGCCTTCGTTCGATGGCAGGCTCCGGAACCCGGTGCCGGATGAGAAAGTTTCCATGCCGGCACACCCGGTCTGCAGCCCAGATGCGGTTGCGGATTGTTCACTGAGGAGGCTTTCTACGATGCGAATTTTCACAAAAGTATCGTTTGCTCTCACTCCAGCCCTCGCCATGGTGGGCATAATGCTGTTTTGGAGCCCAGGCGCGGTGGCAACACCGGAAATCGGCGAAAAAGTAAAGAAGGAATGTACTGTCTGCCACACGGCGGAAGGCGAACCGGACCTGAACGAAACAGGAAAGTATTACCAGAAGAATAAGAAACTCCCGCCTGCTCCAAAGAAGTAACCGAGGGCGGGCGTCATGGTGCGCGCGCCAGTGCGCCCGCCCTTCCCCTCCACCCATTGCCGGGCAACCATTCAAACTGCCGGCTAACGCGATTGTTCCGCCTTCTACTCTCAGCATCCTGATTCATCCCACCAAAGTGCCCCAGCCAAAGCCTTCCGTAACGTGTTGAAACTGGGCCGCCACACCCCGCACAGCGCACTTGCAATTCGCCCTCAGCCTGCCAGTTTTCTGCGATTTGCTAGAATTCGGAGCGAATGAGGCATTACGCAATTGGGGTAGATTTGGGCGGCACGAACCTGCGCGCGGCCGCTGTCGATACAGAGGGCACGATCATTGAACAGATTGAAGGCCCCACCAACGGAACTCGCGGCAATCAGGCCGTGCTGGAGAGCATTGCCAGCGCCATCCGGCAACTACGGGAAACGCACGGCCGTGCCCGCTTGCTGGGAATTGGCGTGGGTGTACCGGGCTTCATCCACATGGAAAAAGGCCTGATTACAGACTCCCCTAACCTGCCCACCATGAAGAACTACCCCATGCGCGACCTGCTGAGTGAGCTGGTGGAGGCGCCGGTAATTCTGGAGAACGATGCAAATGCCGCGGCGTATGGCGAGAAATGGATGGGCGCCGGAAAGCACGTGGACGACCTGGTACTGCTGACGCTGGGTACCGGCGTGGGCGGAGGGGTGATCTTGGGGGGCAAGGTCTGGCATGGTTTCATGGGGATGGGAGGCGAGATTGGCCACATCACCGTAAACCCTACCGGCAATCCCTGTGGCTGCGGGAACGTAGGATGCCTGGAGAAGCACGCCTCCGCAACGGCCTTGCGGGCAATGGCGGACATGATGTTCCCGGGCGAGAATCTGGATCCGCGCCAGTTGAATGACCGCGCGAACGAAGGCGACGAGAAGGCCAAAATGATCTTCGACCGCATGGGAGAAGCCCTGGGCATTGCCATCGCCACGCTCTCGCAGATCTTCAATGTGCCAATGTACGCGCTGAGCGGTGGGGTACTTCCCGCTTGGCCTCACTTCGCGCCAAAGATGTTTGAGGAAGCCCGGCGGCGATCCTTTAACTTCCGCCACTGCGGCAACCTCAACCAGATTGTGCCGGCAAAATTGGGTGGACAGGCCGGACTTTACGGCGCGGCGTTTCTGCCCATCAGCGGACGGATGACCAGCTAGGCTCTGCCGGCGGAGCGGCTAGACAAAGCGCGCGGCGCGTGATGGAATCTTGTTTTTGTCGAAGGCGGTAATTCCTTTATGTATTGGCTTGGTATTGATGTAGGAACCGGGGGCACCCGCGCCCTTCTAGTGGATGCCAAAGGCGCCATTGTAGCGGGTTATACAGCAGCCCATGAAGACATCCGGATGGAGAAGCCATTCTGGGCCGAGCAGCGGCCAGAGGACTGGTGGGATGCTACGCAAAAGGCCATTCGTGGTGTACTTGCCGAAGCGAATGCCTCCGGCGACGACGTAAAGGGAGTGGGCTTTTCCGGCCAAATGCACGGACTGGTGCTGTTGGATGCGGATCATCAGGTGATTCGTCCGTCGCTGATCTGGTGCGACCAGCGGAGCCAGCCTCAGGTTGACCGGATCAACCAGAAAGTGGGCGAGGCGCAAGTACTGAAGTACATCGCAAATCCGGTATTGACCGGATTTACCTTGCCCAAACTGTTGTGGGTCCGCGATCACGAGCCGAAGAATTATGAGCGGGCACGCAAGATGCTGCTGCCTAAGGACTACGTGCGCTTCATGCTGACGGGCGAGTTTGCCATGGATGTGGCGGACGCCTCGGGAACGGCACTGTTTGACGTGGTGCATCGCAAGTGGGCCACGGAGTTCTGCCACGACCTGGACATTGACACAGACCTGCTGCCTCCCTCTCTGGAGTGCTCTGAGTTGGCGGGGAAAATCAGCGCCAGCGCGGCCGCCCTTACGGGCTTGAAGGCTGGTACGCCCGTCGTGGCCGGCGCGGGCGACCAGGCAGCTAGCGCGGTAGGTAATGGCATTGTGGAAGCGGGCGTGGTGAGTTGCACCATCGGCACTTCCGGCGTTGTCTTCGCGCACATGGAAGAGGTGGCCTACGACCCGAAGGGCCGCGTCCACACCTTCTGTCATGCGGTAAAGGGCAAGTGGCACGTGATGGGTGTGACGCAGGGCGCGGGACTCAGCCTGCAGTGGTTCCGTAACCAGTTCGCGCCCGGAGTTGACTACGACGAACTCACGGCCGAGGCGTCAAAGGCCGCGGCGGGTGCGCACGGGCTCATCTGGCTACCGTACCTGATGGGTGAGCGAACCCCTCACCTCGACGCCGGGGCGCGAGGAGGCTGGATTGGCATTACGGCCAGCCATACGCGGGCAGACCTGATTCGATCAGTGATTGAGGGCGTTACCTTCAGCCTCCGGGACTGCCTGGAAATCATTGAGGAACTCGGCGTGTCTGTGGAGTCAGTGACCGCATCAGGCGGCGGAGCGCGCAGCGCCTTCTGGCGGCAGATGCTGGCGGACGCCTTCGAGAAGCGCATCCAGATATTGGAGTCGCAGGAGGGTTCTGCCTATGGGGCCGCACTGCTGAGCCTGGTGGGAACCGGGGAGTACGAAAGCGTACCCGCTGCGTGCAAAGCGACCATCAAGACGGCCGCTTCGCTGGTTCCGCGCCCTCACGCTTCGGCGACCTACCGCGGCCTCTATGAGGTTTACAAGGGCATGTATCCGGCGCTCCGCCCGCTGTTCCGGCTACAGAACTCGCTGGGGTAGCGGGTTCAGTTAGCGGGATTGGCGATGCTAAGCCGCCTTGGACGTTTTTGGCGAGTGGCGTCTTGGCACCTGCGCAAACACGGGCAGTAGGGCGTGCATACGATCAAGGGCGCGTGCGTCCAGGCCGTAGCGCGCTTGCTGATAGGCTTCGGTAAACTCACGTAACGGAGCAAGAGCCGGGAAACCTGCCATGCGTTCCGCGAACTCCTGGCTGGTAAGGAACGGCGGTTTCTGGTATCCCCGGCGCTCCAGCATTTGCAGCGCTTGCAGGTACAGTTGCGCCGCCTCAGGCTGCGATTCCATCACCAGCTTTGCACGGATCTTTTGCCCGCGCCGTCGCCACCACAGCCAAACGGGCAGCAATGACAGTAGCAGTGCGGTAAACCAGGGGTAGCGGACAGGCGCGGCCGTGAGGGCGCGCCCCCTCCGCTCTATCTCACCCAGGAATCCATTCCCCAGGTTGGTGAGTTGGCCGCCACTGCGTTCCACCATCTGCGCGAGTGAAACTTGACGGTCAAAGTCGTAGGAAAGCACCCAATCCTTCCAGAAGGTATCCACGGTGTCCTGCCAGAGGCGCATGCGGGCAAGCACCTGGCTGGTGGGCTGAAGACGGGAACTGGGGGTAGGGTCAAACCCGAACCAACCGCGCCCGGGCAGCCACGCCTCCACCCATGAGTGGGCATCAGACATGCGGACGACATGCCAACCGGTAAAGGGATTGTATTCGCTGGCGACGAAGCCGGTGACGACACGCGAAGGAATGCCAATTTCCCGCAGCATCACGGCAAGCGCGGACGCAAAATACTCACAGTGGCCCTGGCGGCTCTCAAACAGGAAATGGGCAAGCGGGTCCGCTTGCCGGGCAGCGCTAGTTTCCAGCCGGTAGCGATAGTTGCCGCGCAGGTAGCTGGAAAGAATACGCGCCTTGTCGAGAGGGTTCTCATAGTCTTCCGTCACGCTGCGGGCGAGTTCTCCGATGCGCGGATCCAGACTGGGCAGACGCAATAGTTCCGCGGACTTAGCTGACTCGACATCCGTAGCGCTGAGCGCGGCCATGCGCCCTTCGGCAAGTTCCCATTCCCCATCGAAGTAACTGAAGACGGCATACTCTACCGCTTCGTTGGGGGCATTTGGCAGTCGCGCGCTATGGTCTGGATACCGCACCAGAATAGGCTGTGTGAGCCGCAGAAACTCTGGCAGCCCTGGGAAGAACAGGTGCTCCCCCGCGTCGGGTTCCAAGTGCACGTAGTAGCCCGCGCGGACGCCGGGACGACGACGCTGTCCGGGACCCTCCAGAAATACTTCGTTTCCTTCAACGCGAACCAGTTTCCCTGCTTGCATTGGGCTTGACCAGCGGCGCCCGTCAAAATCAGTAAGGGTGGCCCCTCGCCAGTGCACGGGAAACGTGCGCGAAACACCATCATTGTCGATTGGTATTTCACGAATGCGCATCACCACCGCGGGATTTCGCACCAATTCGCCATAGCGGCCCAGCACCACCTCCCGGCTGAACCCGCTGGCGATCTCGCGTTGCAGCAGAAACTGGTTGATGGCCGCCTTCGCGGAGCGCGGCAGAGCGTAAAACAGCCCCATCGACATCGCCAGGATGCCAACGAAAATGAGGGCACTGACGAAGGCAAGCCTCATCGGAAGCCGGTGCATCCCGGTGGACGCGGGACGATTCTTGCGCAACGAGTGATGCAGTTCCAGGCTGGTAAAGGCCATCACGCTGAACGCCAGAAAGCCAAGGAGAAATACGAAAAACACGGAGTCCGCCGTAAGGATAGCCGCCACTACCAGCAGAAGAAAAGAGAGCACAAGGCGTGCGACGTGATCCCGGACCTCCTGGGCGGAGATCAACTTTAGTACCGCAAGGAAGAAGATGAGGTTTACGGTGGCCTGGATGAAGTCCTCACTCCACCAGAGGATGTCGGCGGGGTAAAGCGCGATCGCCAGTGCGGTGAGGGAGCCCAGCAGCCAGCCTGGAAACTGGGAGGGCAGGAGACCCATTAACGCAACGGTACGATAGATGAGCCCAGTGGAGACAATTACCGAGGTAAACACGTCCAGCGTGCCAGTACTGAGCATGGCCAGATAGCCGCAGAGCACCAGGCCCAGGGTGGAAAACTCAAACAGCGCGTCTACGGCAGGGACCCGCCGCAAGGAGCGCGTGCGATACCAGCGAAGCAGCCGCTGGAAGCCACCCTTTGCTGGGAGATCCCACACCGGCTGAGACGGCTCGCGTTCCATGAAGGGATTAATTCTCCTCGCGAGTTTGGGAATCGGGCATCGCAGCGGCCTGGAACGCCAAAAGGAAGGGACGTCGCTCCTCCACTTTTAAAGCTTCCGCCACCACCACCACAAAGCTGGCGCCCATCTGGAAATAGTATTCGTTAGCAGCACGTGGATAAGTCTGTGCGGCTTCAAAGGCCGCCGTGCCGCTACCTAACTCGTAGACGCGCACCGCAACCGAACGTTCCCCTTGCTGGAAAACAGTCTGCCGGCCGCTGAGCGCCCCCAGCACGCGCAGGGATTCGGGGATCGCGTCAGGAGCCAAGTCCTCCACCGCACCGCGCTTCCACGGGTCGCCGTTTAGGCCATTGCCCTGAACGGCGTCAGGGATGAGGGCGCGCTGCGGATCCTGCCCACAGGCAAGCATCCCCAACGAAAACAGAAAAAGGGCCAACCCGGCCAGACACAGGCGAAAACGAGCAACAGTGGTCACCCATCCATTGTTTCATAGCAGAGACGCGCCTCCCTGGCCCTTAGAGCCGATGGTGCTGTTCCTGGTTGCACTTCATGACAGGACATCCACCATTTGCTGGTGAACGTTGCCGGGCCGAGGCAGCGGCTGAAAGATTGGCCGCGGCGTCAATGGCTAATCCGTATATCCTGGAGTGTGGC
>CAZUAX010000020.1:33022-37394 GCA_964618435.1 uncultured Solibacteraceae bacterium | reverse complement strand
GCGTGGTGATGGCCAAACCGCTCTTCTTCCTGTCGGAGCACATCCTCTTCCCCATCAAGACGAGAGCAGAGGAAGCGGGGATAGTCCTTGGGAAATGCCCGCAGCAGAGCCGTCGATCCGATTTTCAGGTACAGTCCAAGTGAGTAAGGGCAGAACCCCTCGATTTCCTCCTCTTCGGCATAGGCCTTGAAAAGGCGTTCACAGATAAATGCCGAGGCCAGATTGGCCCGATGGATTTCGATGGTAAAGGGATGCTGGGTTTGGTCCTTCATCAGCCGCGCGTAGGTGACCCGGCGAATGACACTGCGGACGCGTTCAAAGCCGAGATAGAGCACGGCGGGAGTCACTTCCTCGAAGGGTTCCCGTGAGGCGAATTCCGCGGAATTCGCCAGGCGCAGCAACTCCCCGGAGAAGACGCCGTCGGAACGGATAAGCATCTCCGCAGTGTGGATGCATGCGTCAGCGGAAGAGAAGAGATCGATCAACTGGTTGGCCAGCGGGGGAAAGGGCGGCAATCGTCGACAGAGCATTTCCAGGCTTGCACAGGGCATGGCCGGCTGGCTGAGTGCTTGCGTCTGCATGGATACCGCTCCTTCAATCGGAACGCCAAGCCTTCACAAGGTTCCTCGTGCCGTTGCGCCGGGATGCAGCGGCAACAGGAGGTGGGAAATTCCAGTGGAATCCTCCAGGTGCAAGCGAAGCGTCTGCGAAAAGGATCGGCGGAATTCGCACAAAACTTTAAGGAATCCTCGCCAGGAAAGTACAATTTCAGCCATCGGGCGGGTCGCCGCGAGAATCTGCCGGAATTCTCTAGTGGGGCTTGTAGATATCGCTGATGGCACCATGCACTGGTTTTGGAACCAGCGAGGTCCACTCTTCCCCGCTCAGAATACGGCGGCGCACTTCGGTAGCGGAAATCGACTGCAGGGATTCGTCAAAGTCGAGCATACGAATCGCCTCCTTCCACTGGCTTGGAGGCTCCAACTGCCCCTCACGGGCAAACACCCAGAGTTCGGCGAGGGAAAACAGCGTCAGAAGCACATCAGGATGGGGATAGGTCCAGCCAAGGGTGCGTTCGGCAGCGTCTCGTCCACAGGCGATTGCCAGCTTTGCATTTGGGAAACGTTCCCTGCAGGAAAGGGCGATATCCACATAGAGTCCAGCGGGAGTCGAGCAGACACGGAATCTTCGGGGAGCGGCGATCTCCAGCAACATGCGGATTCTCTGGTCGAAGCTGGCGCCATCAAAGGATTTATGAGGCAGATGTTCGGGGATGACAAGCAACACTTCATCCGCCACCTGGGCGGCGCGCTCCGCCATCGCGAGGTGGGCCACTGTCGGCGGATTGAAGCTCCCTGGAAGCGCAACCACGCGAAGAGGGGCCTGACCTTGGCCAGCGCACGTTTGTGGCGGCTCTCCATGAAAGCACAGCATCCTTCCATTCTCTACTTCTACTCAGGGTAAAGGGTTGGTTGTGGGAGATGGATGGGAGGATACTCGCTTCCGGCTGATTCCGCAATAGTGACAAGCACGCAGCATGCCGAAACGCGGTATTTCGTTTGAGCAAAAAAAGTGGAAAGCGGGTGCGGAGCAATAAAACATTTTTTATCAATGACGTATCGACGATAGAGTGGCTAATTTATTGTTTCTATAGAGGCTAAAGGGAATTTCTCTGAAAAAAGAGTCTTGACGAAATGCCGCTTCCGCCTTACGATCAAGGCATCACTGAAGGAAGGAGGTGGTCCAGTAAATGAGTTCTAGTAGTAGTTCTGGAAGTAAACGACAACCGCAGGAGGTGGCCGAGAGTTAAGGCTACCGTACAACCCTTCGGTGGTTACTTTAGTGAGAAGACTCTCTTCCCGAAAAGGTGAGCACCAACTGCGGTAAATACGGCCTAGACTACCTACGGCTATGGGTCCGCCGCGCGAGAGCGCCGCGGACCTTTTTTCGTGTGCGGAAACCGCAGCGACTTTGTGCTAACGTTCTGTCGATCCGCTGATTGGTTACACCTTTGTCACGCAAGCGGCCTCGTCAGGATACAATGAGAGATGCGTCATGGATTTCCCAGTGGGAGTCGCCATGATCCGCCTTCTTTGTTCATCCATGAAGCAGCCAGATAGCCGCTTACGTCATCCGCATGCCCCTCGTGCGATAACCCACTCAGGTTTGGGCCTAAGCCAGGTTTTCCGCACGGGAGCCACTTGCGCTTCGTGGAGTTCCTCTGAAATTTCCCGGAGCCGGCGTTTTGATCAATAAACTTGTCCTAGCTAACCTCATGCATCGGCCAATCCGCAGCCTTTTGGGGATTGTGGCGATTGGCGTTGTTGTCTGCATGATGCTAACGCTGGTGGGTCTTAGCCGGGGCATGCTGCAGGGAGCTGCCGAACGTGCGGGCGGTGTAGGCGCGGATGTGGTGTTGCGGCCTCCAGGCACTTCCTTGTTGTCGTTAAGTTCTGCTCCCCTGAATCAGCGGATGACGGAGTTCCTGGCCTCACAGGAGGGCGTCCGTCTTGCGGTGGGGCAGGTGGTGTTTCCGATTGGTGGCATCGACACCATCACGGGGATTCCGTACAAGGAGTTCTCTGAGCTAAGCGGGGGGTTCACCTTCCGTTCCGGCGGACCCTTGGCGGAGGCGGACGACATCCTCGTAGACGAGTATTACGCCAAGCAGCGCAAGATTAAGGTTGGTGACAGCATCACGCTGATCAACCACGAATGGCGGGTGAGCGGAATCATCGCCAGCGGAAAGCTTGCCCGGTTGGTGGTTGCGATGGACCGGCTGCAGGAACTCACCGGCAACGAAGGCAAAATCAGTCAGGTATTTCTGCGTGCTGAGCCTGGAGCCGACATTCAGGCGCTGATTGCGGGCTTAAAGCAGAAACTGCCCGGTTATCCCATCTATTCCATGGAAGAGGTTGTGAGCTTTTTCGCGGTGGAAAACGTGCCCGGCTTGGATGCGTTCATCAGCGTCATCATCGGGATCTCGGCTCTTGTTGGGTTCCTGGTCGTGTTCCTGTCGATGTACACAGCGGTGCTGGAGCGCACGCGTGAGATCGGAATTCTGAAGTCCCTGGGTGCGTCCCCCATTCTCATCCTGCGGATTATTCTGCGGGAATCGATTTTCCTGTCGCTCTGCGGAGCTGTGGCTGGCATTTTGATGAGCTTTGCCAGCCGGTGGGCGATTCAGACCTTTGTGCCTTCCTCCCTCACCCAAGTGCTGGTGCCGGACTGGTGGGGGATTTCGGCCCTTGTCGCCTTGGCGGGAGCGTTGATGGGGACGATGTACCCAGCGTGGCGTGCGGCCAGCCAGGATCCCATCGAGGCCCTTTCTTATGAGTAGCGAACCCATCATCGAAGTGCGCGATCTGCGCAAGATCTATCGCGCCGGCGAGGTGGACGTGTATGCTTTGCGCGGAGTGGACCTTACCGTTCAGCGCGGCGACTTCCTGACGGTCATTGGCCCGTCGGGTTCTGGAAAGAGTACGCTGTTTCACATTCTTGGCGGACTCATGAAGCCTACTTCGGGCATTGTAAAGATCGCGGGGCGCGATATCATGCGCCTCTCTGATGGCGAACGCACCAATCTGCGCAAAACCACGGTGGGTTTTGTATTCCAGAAGTACAACCTGCTGCCAATCCTTTCGGCCGAAGAGAACATCTCGATTGCCCGCACGATCGCGGGATTGCCACCCCAGCCATCCGCAGCGTTCAAAAGAGTGCTGGATGTGCTGGGCATTTCCCACCGCCTGCACCATAAACCGCGGGCGCTGTCTGGAGGCGAGCAGCAGCGTGTTGCCATCGCCCGGGCACTGGTGAATGAGCCGGCGATTCTGCTGGCCGATGAGCCCACGGGCAACCTGGATACCGAGAATTCCGCGACCGTGCTGAAACTACTCAAGCAATTGAACGAGGAATTCCGGCAGACTGTGCTGATGATTACGCACAATCCGGAAGCAGCCTCCTTCGGCCACCGTACGGTTACGATGCGCGACGGGCGCATCAGCGAATCCCTCGATTAGCCCAATATCCCCTTCGTCCACTGCATTCTGCCCCAGTCTGCCTAGGTGCCAGGAGGGGGCTGAATCCTCGACTTTCGTCTTGTTAATAAGAAAACATAATCAGTAAGTTCTGTTTCAATATCAGCGATTGTAAGCAAATTTGGACATCAATCCGAAAGGAAAACAAAGGGCGAAACTGCTCAGAAATCCTTGGAATTTCTGGAAAAAGTCACTATAGTACGAAAAAGGTGTATGCCACCAAACGCTCAGGAAGTGGTTGCGGAAGTCGGCATGGAACAAATGGAAATCGTACCAGCAGTCGCAGCGGAACGCACGCGGCGCGGAGTGACGTTGGAAGAGATTCGCGAAAGCAC
>CAZUAX010000020.1:1414-32922 GCA_964618435.1 uncultured Solibacteraceae bacterium | reverse complement strand
GCCGATGGATTGCTGACCCTCAGCGTACATGCAGATCGCGGATTTACTATCGAGAACAGGCGCAGGGGCCTTGGCGCCGGACGCCGCGCGGGACCGTACAGCCTCCCAATCGCTGGAGCGCGCACGTCTTCATGCGCTACTGCCCTCCAGCGGCATTGAAGTTGGTCCGCCTGAGGCAGAAGACAAGCTGGAAATCTCCCCGCTGGCCCATGCGATCCTCCGCGCCGGCGAGGAACTCGATTCGGAGCGCTGGCAACGTACCGAAACCATTCGCGTCGCCTATTTGCGGGGAGATTGGGAAACGAATGACCTTGCACTGGCTGCTCGATTGTTGCCAGGTCTGATGGAGGAAGATACGCAGGAAGCCGATCCAACTGCGTAGTCCAGCCGTCGGCCGCTCAAGATCCTTACAGGGTAGTCGATATGTCCTTGAGGCAATTTGGATTGGTGAGCATCCAAGCCAACTTTTGGGGAATGCATGGCGAGCGAACACGGCGATACACACGGACAGGTTAAGGCGGCTATGGAAATCAGATCTGGTCCGCCCCCCTTTGCGGATTTGCGGCAGATCCTGGATGACATTACGGCAGACATTCGACAACCGGGTCTGGCGGGGCAGAGCCAGTTGCATGCTCGTCTGGAGGATCTGCAGACTGTCCTTCGCGATGCGCACCGGGCGGCTCCGTCTTTAGGCGCAATAGAGCGAGAGCGTGCGCGGCCGATCCTCACTCATTGCCAGTGGCGCCTTCGTCAGACCGAAGAGGTGCTATCCAAACTGCGGCAGTGGGTGGAGCAGCGCCACACGGCAGGCGGGGGTGGGGAGAGCTACGGCGACGCCGTAGGCCGCGGGAGAGCTGCGGCCTACGGCACAAAACATTCCCAGGGCGGGTCACTGGATATCACGCTGGCGTGAATCGGGGGAATGCCTTTCAAGAGGAAGGGCCTCGGAAACAGGAAAGGAAATTGACGGCCAATCATGTCGAACCTGCTTACCTCTCTCTCCACAACGGCCAATTCGCTGAGGGCCTTTGAGCGGGCCATCAGCACGGTGCAAAACAACGTGAACAATGTGTCGACGGAGGGGTATGCCAAGCAACGCCTGCTGCTTGATGCGCAACCCTTTCTTCCAGACCGCGGGCTGGCGGGCGGGGTTCGTGCCGGGGCGATGCTCAGTTCCCGCGATCTGCTGGCTGAGCGTGAGGTGCAACTCCAACAGAACCGGCTCTCCTACTACGAGAACCGTTCCAGGCAACTGCGTGAAGTGGAGGCAAACTTTGGCCTTGAGGCCAACGAGGGCATCCAGGGGGCGATGAACCGGCTCTTCACTTCCTTCGCCGCCTGGAGCAACAACGTAAACAATCTGGGCTTACGCACCGATGTTTTGGAGCGGGCCGCCGGCCTGGCGGATTCGTTCAATGACATGTCCGCGAGGCTCACCATCCGACGTGCCGTACTGAACGACCAGATTCAGAAAGCGACCACGGAGATCAATGCCCTGGGCGAACGGCTGCAGAACCTAAACCAGGCAATTCGTACCGATACTTCGCCAAACAATGACGCGGGCATCGAGGCGCAACTGCAGAATACGCTGGAGAAGCTCTCGGAGTTGGTGAACTTCCAGGCTGTTCAGGAAGACGATGGAAGTGTCACGGTGCTGCTTGGGGGGCAGGTGCCGCTCGTGATTGGCAGCCAGCGCTTCGTGGTTCCAGATCCTGATTTCAGCAACCCCGCGCAAGTAAGCATCTCGGTGGGTGGCCGGGACATTACCGGCCTGTTGAGCTCTGGCAAACTGGGAGCCCTGCTGGAAGTGCGCAACGTGGACTTGCCGGGGTACATGCAGCGGCTGGATACCCTGGCTGCTAACTTTGCTGACGGAGACTTAAGTGTTGACCCCAATGCCACTGGGAATGGTGCCAATACCATTCTGCGCCAGGGTTACTATTACGACTTCTCCACCGAACCGCCCACCTTAATGCAGGGCCAGCCGCTGTTCACCTTTCAGGCTGGATTGGAGGCGACGGCGGGAGGGCTGCAGGTAAACCCGAATCTGACTCCTGAAATGCTTGCCCCGCTACGCGGCGATCCGCCCGGGGCGGACCCCGCTCTGGTTGCCGTTACGGTGACTTCCGTGAACGGAGTAGCCCTCGACCTTGCGGGACTGGGTACGGCGCGCGACCCTCGCAATCCGAATGACCTCTCCTTTGTGGAAGAGTATGCGCAGTTTGTGGGTAAGGTGGGACGCGATACCGCCGATGCCCTGATTGTGTTGGATGTGCAAGAGCAGATTACCGTGCAGGCGATGCTGTTCCGGGACGAAATGAGCAAGGTGAACCTCGACGAAGAGGCTGCCTTCCTGATTAGCTACCAGCGTGCGTTTGAGGCGAACTCGCAGATGCTGCGCGTGTTGATGGAACTCACCGACACCACGCTGCAGATTATGCGCTAGCCCGCTGAGCGCACATGACTAACGACAACCTTCACCCGGCAACAACCAGAAACGGAGCACTTTATGATTCGCGGTATCGACGCACAAACACAGCGCTTTTTGGTGGATGTAGGACGCACACAGCGCCGTGTGGCCCGCGCAAATGACCAGATCAATTCCGGTCTTGCCGTCACCAAGCCGTCCGATGCGCCGGAACGAATGAGTAGCCTGTTCCGCATCCAAACTGGGTTGGAGCAGATGGATCAGTTCCAGCGCATTCTTGCCGAGCAGAGAGCTGAGATCACCACCGCGGAGCAGGTGCTGCAGCAGGGAATCCAATTGATGGACAAGGGCGTTGCACTTGCCACGCAGGGTGCAACCGGCACTACCACCAGGGACATGCGTGTAATCATCGCCGACCAGGTATCGAACCTGCATGAACAAATGGTGGCGCTCAGCCGCACCGTGGTTTCAAACCGGCACGTGTTCAGCGGGGATCGCGAGAATGTGCCGCTCTACCCTTCCATTAACCGTGGTGGCGATCCTGTCTATCCGGTGACGGATAGCTCGGGAAATCCGCTGGCTGCGCCTTCCGCTCCATGGTCGTATGCGTCAAACAATCTGCCGCAGTTTACGAATACTCCGCCATTCAATGGCTACTCGGCAGTGGAAGAGACGCCCAATCTTTCGGCGGTCAGCTCCAATCGGGAGGTCCTGCACCCCGCCGGATACGCCTTCCGCGTTTCCCTCTCGGCAACGGAAATCTTTGATGAACGCGACACCGCCGACCCAAGCCTCCCCACGAACAACAACATCCTTCATGCCCTCAACCGCCTGCGCTTTGCGCTGGAGACGCCCGAGGAGAACTGGGAATCCACCGCGGACTACCAGCGCTACCTCAGCGAGTCGCTGAACCTGGTGAAGCAATCGGCAGACCACCTAAGCCGCAAGGCAGGCTTCTACGGTGGCGCGCTCAACAGGGTGTTGGACGGCATTGAGTATTCCAGCAAGCTGACGCTGCAACTGCGGGCCGAATTGAAAGAGGTTCGGGATGCTGACCTCGTGAGCGCAATTACCGATCTGCAGCAGGGGCAGGTACATATCGAGACCGCCTTCAAGGCGCGATCGGTCAATCAGAATCGAAGCCTCTTCGACTTCATGGGCTAAGGCTGAGGATTCACGCAGATTTGCGGTTCCAGGCCGCATAGGGTCTGCGACGCGGGGCCTAGAGTTTGCGGTACGGAGCATAGAGTCTGCGATACTCAGTGCATGTTTTCCGCAACGCGCCTGCTGCTGGCACTCTTGATCTCTCTCATTGTGTCGATTGCCGGCTGCGCGCAGACCTACGATCTGGTGATTCGCAATGCCAGGGTGGTGGATGGCACGGGGAACCCTTGGTTTCACGCGGATGTGGCAATCAAGAATGGGCGCATCGCAGCGGTGGAGCGTGGCCATCTTGCCGCAGGGGTGAGGGAGATCGATGCTTCCGGGCTTGTGCTGGCGCCGGGTTTCATCGACGTTCACACCCATATTGAGTCCAGCATCTTCCGTATTCCAGAAGCCGATAACTTCCTGTTTGACGGTGTCACATCGGTTGTCACAGGCAACTGCGGTGGGTCCGCGCTGCCCTTAGGCGATTTCTTTCGACGCCTGGAGGAAGCAAGTCCAGGCGTGAATATCGCCTCACTTGTCGGGCACAATACCGTGCGCAGTAAGGTGCTGGGCAGTGAGAATGTGCAGCCCACGCCCACGGAACTCGCGCAGATGCAGCAACTGGTGAGTGAGGCGATGCAAGAAGGCGCCGTGGGATTATCCACGGGCCTGATTTACCTGCCTGGCTTGTTTGCCAAGACAGACGAAGTGGTAGCCCTGGCCAAGGTAGCCGCCGAATGGGGTGGCGTGTATGCAACCCACATGCGGCATGAGCGAACCGACGGGATTCTGGCTGCCGTAGATGAGGCGTTGCACATTGGCGCCAGTGCTGGGTTGCCCGTGCAGATCTCGCACCTCAAGGTAGGGCAAGGCTTTCCTGGGCTCGATCAGAAGGTGCTTGCCCGCATTGATGCCGCGCGGGCCAAAGGCTTGGCGGTGACAGCAGACCAATATCCCTATGCAGCCTCAAGCACCACGCTGGCCACCATTCTTCCGGATTGGGTGGTGGCGGGTGGGGAATCTGCCATGCGAGAGCGGATCACAACTCCCGCGGTGCGCGGTCGCATTGCTGCTGAAATCCGTGCGGCGATGGAAAAAGCGGGTCGTAGCAACCTGGAGTACATCGCCATTGCCTCGCACGATCCGGATCCTTCCTTGAACGGCAAGCGTGTCCCAGAGATCACCGGGAAACGAACGCGACCTCCAGGGCTTGAGAGCGATATCGAAACCGTCCTTGATCTGCTGGCCCAGCCAGGACGTACCTCGGTGATCTACCACTCATGGAGTGAACCGGGGGTGGAACTCATCCTGCAGCATCCGGTGGTAGCCATAGCCAGTGATGGCGGGGTGCAGAAGCCGGGTCCGCTTGTGCCGCACCCGCGATCCTACGGAACGAATGCGCGTGTGCTGGGGTACTATGCACGAGAGAAAGGGATTCTCCGTCTGGAGGAGGCCATCCGCAAGATGACCAGTCTGCCCGCGCGCACCTTCCGGCTGCACGACCGAGGCCTTGTTTTTCCGGGCTTCGCGGCAGACCTGGTGCTGTTTGACGAAGCGCGCGTCCGCGACCATGCCACCTACGACGAGCCACACCAATACAGTGAAGGCTTCGTGCATGTCCTGGTGAACGGTGTGCAGGTAATCGAAGACGGGAAGCGCACGGAAGCCCGGCCTGGACAGGTGCTACGGGCTATTCCAGTCCTGTGATCGGTAACCCGATGACCGGGATTCCGTGCAACCCAGCGGGTAAGCCCGCTTGCCGCCGGGCTAGGACACAATGGAGGGATGCGGATTCGTTCCTTTCGCTTCAAGCTACAGGTGTCCTTTGTCGTCCTCGGCTTGTTGGCGATTGCGGTTACCGGCTGGCAGGCATGGCTCGCCTCCGCAACAGCTTTGCGCCGGGCCACGGAAGATCGACTTACTGCAATTCGTGAGACCAAACGCCAGTTGCTGGAGACCTACTTTCGCGACGTCTCCAACCATGTCCTTGCTTTGTCGTCGGACGAAGCCACTCTGATTGCCCTGCAATCGTTGCGACTCGCACGCACGGAGGTGCCCCTTGCGGATTCCACATCGCCTGCCTGGCAGCGTCTGCACGCTTTCTATTCCGAGCAGTTCGCTCCTACGGTGGCGGAATCCATATCAACAGAGCAGGTGATGAACCGGTGGTTTCCCCGGGATCCGCGTACAATTGCCCTCCAGGATGCTTTCCTTGCCAACAATCCGTATCCGCTGGGTGCCAAGGATCTGCTGCTTGAACCCGCGAATCTAGGGAAATTTGGGGCAGCCCATGCGCGCTTTCACCCCACCTTTCATCGCTATCAGACCGCATTTGGCTTCTACGACATCTTCCTGATCGATGCCATGGATGGGGTGATCCTCTACTCTGTGTTCAAGGAAACCGACTTTGGCAGAAGCGTCATTGAGGGCGAGTACGCCACTACCGCGATCGCACGTGTTTATCACGCGGCATTGGCGTTGGAAGAGCCCGAAATGGTGGTGATGGAAGACTATGAACCTTACATCGCGTCGCATCTGGCACCTGCCGCTTTCGTTGCCGCACCCATCTGGAGGGCGGGAGCCAAAACCGGAGTGCTGGTGATCCAGGTGTCCGCGCAGGCAGTCAACCAGGTGATTAGCGGTAGTGCGAACTGGCGCGGCGAAGGGCTGGGTGAAACCGGGAATGTCTATCTGGTGGGCGCGGATGGCTTGTTACGTAGTGATGTCCGGTTCCTACTGGAAGGGCCAGAGGCATTTTTGGGCACACTGGCGCAGAGGGGCGTCGATGAAGAATTGCTGAAGAGGATTCAGCATGACAGCACTTCCATTCTCAAGCTAGCGCTGGATACCGCTCAAACTCAGCGGCTGCTTGCCTCTGAGGCAGGCAGTGAACTTGGAACCGATTTCCGTGGTGCCGAGGTGTTTCGCGTCCACACTCCTCTGATGATCCCTGGTGTGAAGTGGCATTTGGTGGCGGAAATGTCCACGCAGGAGGCCTACGAACCGCTACGCCAGCTCAGCGAACGCACCATCAGGATTGGCGCGGTGGTGGCGGCACTGTTTCTGGCGTCGGCGTGGTGGCTGGCAGGCTTCGTCACCAAGCCGGTGTTGCGTCTGGCAGAAGGCGCGCGGCGCCTCGGTGAACGGGATTTCGGCGTGCACCTGCCGGTAACTTCCGCTGACGAGTTAGGGGATCTGGCGGCGGCGTTCAATCGGATGGCTACCAATCTGGAACGCACCACGGTGTCACGTGATGAACTTGATCGAGCCAACCAGGAACTGCGGTCGAAGGGCGCTGAACTGGAAGTGCTGACTGATCGGCTGATCCAGGCTCAGGAGACGGAGCGTGCCCGTCTTGCACGTGAATTGCACGACGACTTCACCCAGCGCGTTGCCGTGCTTGCCATCCGGGCCGGTCGGTTGAAGAATCTGGTTGTCGGCGGGCAGACAACCGCCCTTCATGGAGAGTTAGAAGAAATACAAAAAGGCCTCTCCGCCCTTGGTGATGACGTGCACCGGCTTTCCCGTCGCCTTCATCCGTCCATCCTGGACGAATTGGGTTTGGTGGCAGCGATTGAGGGGGAATGCCGTGGATTTTTTGAAAGGGGCGGGCCTGTTGTCGATTTTCACTCGGATGGTGACTTTGCCGATCTGCACGCTGATACCCAGTTGGCCCTCTACCGTATCGTGCAGGAGGCTCTGCGCAACATCTTTCGTCATGCGGGTGCGAGCGAAGTGGATATCCAATTGCGCCGCGAAGGGAACGGCGCAACTCTTTGCATTTGCGACAATGGCAGGGGCTTCCGCCGCGACAGTCCTGAATGGAAACCAGGACTTGGGTTGGCCAGCATGGCAGAGCGTGCCCGGTTACTCGGCGGCCACTGCGAAATTGTCTCTACGCCCGGTGAGGGCACGCGTATCACAATCTCCGTTCCGGAGTCCGTAGCGCCATGAAGAAACACAGAATCCTGCTCGCTGACGATCACCGGATAGTGCTGGAAGGCCTGCGCGGCCTGCTGGAGCCAGACTACGAATTGGTAGGCATGGCTACCGATGGAAGGCAGTTGGTGGAACTTGCCTCCAGATTACGACCGGATGTGGTGGTTGTGGATATTTCGATGCCTCTGCTCAATGGCATAGATGCTGCCCGCCAAATTCGCGAGCAAGACACGGATGTCAAGATCGTGGTGCTCACCATGCATCCGGACGCCGTCTACGCCACTCGCGCGATTGAAGCGGGCGCGTCTGCATACGTCCTGAAGCACTCAGCCTCTGACGAACTGGTCACCGCTATCCAAGCTGCGCTGCGAGGAGACACGTATATCTCTCCTGAAGTGCGAAATCCCGCAATGGACGAGCTGTTGGACCCTCAACGACGGCATTACAAGGCTACTCTGGAGCTCACGCCCCGCCAGAGGGAAGTCCTTCAGTTGCTTGCTGAAGGAAAATCCGCCAAAGAAATCGGCGCACTGCTGGAAATTTCCCCACGTACGGTGGAAACCCATAAGTATAAGATGATGGACGACTTAGGAGTCAAGACAAGTGCTCAGCTGGTACAGCATGCCATCAAGCACGGTCTAATTTCGGCCTGAACCAGTAATCTTACGGATGTTGAGTGAAGCCCAGGGTCGGTTTCAATGGAGTTGGGGGGAAACAAGCGATCCCCAATCCAACAGGAGAAACAACAATGACCCTCAAAACCCCATCCTTCATGCTCAACGGATTCGCCCTGATTCTTCTAGGCGTGCTCATGCTGGCACCGTCCACATTTGCTGTTGCCGCTGAGCAAGAGTCCCAGAAAAAAGCCAATACCGAACGGGCATTTGCCGATTCTTCCGCGTTAGAGCGAATGGCGGAATCTGCTCAATGCGCTGCGGAACATGCAGAAGTGGCACGAGGCTACCGGATGAGGGCCGAGCAGCTTGAGGCGAAAGCGGTGAAGCACGAAGAGAAGGCCAAGGAATTGGAAGCGCGCCCGAAGGGTCCGATGCACCACAAGTGGCCCGCCATGGCCCAGAAACCCTGGTCCAAGGAACGTGACCTTGCCATGCAGGCTCGCCGCGCCGCGAAGGAGTCTCAACTGCTTGCTGACAAGCACCTCCGCCTCGGTATGGAAAACATCACCGCAGCCTGCCCCAGTTCGATGGACGCTGTTGTTGGCAACTAAGGGTGACTCCAAAGTTTTCCTGGCTAAACGGCCACTTGCGCAAACACACACGGTTTCAGGTTGATGGTTAGCCACTCATCCGTATGAATGTTCGGGGGGAGTTCTCCAGATGAGGCTCCCCCCAGTTGCCTTTGCTCAGTTTCTGACAGCGAAAATCCTCTGCAAAGTGTCCGATTCAGGGCACTTTTCTTACCCCCGTAGGTGGCTTCAGCGACCTCATGGGCTGCATCTCCAAGTTTCCTCGGTTCTGTGCGCGGAAAAAAGCGCCATTTTCTTCTCCTTACAGGGTCAATACGCTTCCAGTTTCTGTCGAAATCGGCGTCATTATACAATTTGGTTATAGTGCAATTTCCATTTCCTTTGGTATAGATTGCGCCGGGACGCCTTTTGCCTGGCATTTTCGTTCCACTGAAGATTCACGATGATTACTTCGATACGAATGAAAACGTGGATTTCGACACATTTGCGGGTGCAAAAGTGACAATATTTGCTAGTTAAAGCCCATCATCCCAGTGCGGGGTTGGTGCCTGGAACTGCAAAGTGAGGGGTGTCCTGGACCCCCCTTGTGAAGGGCGCACTGCTCCGGCGCGGGCGTTACTACTGCCCACCGCCATGCGCTTTGTGGGGCAGATTCCACTGTGAAGTCGAGGTCCAACGGCGGCGAAAATGCGCGTGCGAGATCTCCTGTGGAATGCTTGCGATGCTGTTCGCTGCAGGCCGTCGTTGACCCATTTTCGGCCTGTGGCAAGGAAGTGTGTGCAGACGATTCTATCTGGATTGCCCTCGAAAGAAGGTCGAGTCAAGGTGGTGGAGAGGCGGCTTCAATTTGCGGAACTGTGGTCGATTAACCACAGTGCTTGGTTGTCACCAGTCGGGGGATGACTCCCCTTCGCTGACCAGTCCGGAGCCAGTGCGTCTGCTGCAGCGGGCGACATGGGGAAGCGATCCAAAGTGCCTGCCGTAGCCTCTATGGCCAGCAAGTTATTGCGCGTAAGCTGTTGATAATAATTAGAGAGCGACCTCGCCTCGCTCGTCGTTGCGGATGCGGACTGCATCTGTGATCTCAGAAACAAAAATCTTTCCGTCCCCAATTTTTCCGGTCTTCGCACTCCCTGTAATGGCGGAAATTACTTCCTCCAGCCGGTTGTCCGGAATGACTACCTCAATCTTCACCTTGGGAAGCAGGGATACCTCGTATTCCTGGCCGCGATAAATCTCCTTGTGGCCCTTCTGTCGGCCGTGCCCGCGAACCTCTTGCACCGTCAATCCATCGACTCCGATGGCTTGGAGGGATTCCTGGACTTTGTCCAAAGCAAACGGCTGCAGAATCGCTTCGATCTTTTTCATGAGCTTTCTCCAGGACGAACGAGTTGGCTCGGAGCGCACGAATCGTGGTGACGCGGAGCTTTGGGGGCTGTCTCGCATTTTCCGAGACTACCAACCCCATAGGATTCATCGTGGGCCGGATTGCCTCGTGAAGGAAGTGAAAGTTTTCGATGAGGATCAACTGTTTTTTGAATTGGTGAAATCCAGGCTTCTATCTTTACACTTAACCATACCAAAGCTGCTCTAGTATTAGTTTTGGTGATAATGATCTTTGGAGGCACAGGCTTGAGGAAACCATGGTTCGTTTTGACAGCCGTCGTTTTGGGCTCAGTTTTGGGTTCATGGGCGCAAACCACCGACGAAGAAGGGCTTTCGCTGAAGAAAGTGCAGTTCAGTGGGTTAGTTGATACTTACGTAAGTAAAAGCTTTCAGAATCCTGCTACTGGAAAGATTGCGGGGCGGGCGTTCGACACCGACACGAACACGTTCATGTTGAACATGGCGAAGTTGGAGATTGAACATTCGGCTGACCCGATCGGGTTCCGGCTCGACGTTGGGTTTGGCCGCGGATTCGAAATCTTCAATGGATTGGAACCGGGCGGCGACGCGCTGCAATACGTACCCCAGGCCTACTTGAGCTTCTCCCCCAAGAGCTGGAAGGGTCTGCAGATTGACTTCGGCAAGTTCTACACCAGTGCCGGTGCGGAGCCCACGGAATCGCATCTCAATTGGAACTACTCACGCTCCCGCATCTACGCGTTTGGCCCTTACTTTCACATGGGAATGCGCGTCGCGAAGCCGTTCAACGATCATTTCTCAGCGGGTTTTCAGCTTGTGAATGGCTGGGACTCAGTGCGCGACGTGAACAACGGCAAGACGATCGGCCTAACCAGCGCGGTGGAGTACGAAAAAGTTTCCTGGTACCAAACCTACTATGGCGGCCCGGAGAACCCAGGCACCAGCAAAGGCTGGCGCAATTTCTACGACACCGTGTTGAAGGTGGGTACGGATAAGGCGCAGGCCTACGTCAATTTTGACTACGGCCGTTTTCGTCCGGTTGATGGTTCGGGTGTTCCCTTCACCCAGGAGATCTATGCGGTTGCTGTGGCAGGCCGATTGCACGCCGGTGGGAACCTGTACGTTTCACCGCGCTACGGCTGGTACGACGATAGGGATGGCTGGGCATTTGGCAACAAGAACCGCCTGCAGGACTTCACCCTTACCGCGGAGTACCGCCATCCCGCGGGTCTTGTGAGCATGGTGGAATACCGGCGAGATTGGGCCACAAACCCGTTCTTTAGCCGTGGGAACGACCCCGCGGATTCCCCCTCCAGCAAAACGGCGGACACGCTCACGGTTGGAATTATGGTGGTCTTGAACGCCGCTACCTTTGGGCAATAAATTACTGAGCCGGGTGGAGAGGCCTGGTCCACTGCAGTGAAACCGCCTTGCGGGCATCGACCTGCCGACCGCTCAATGTAGTGGATGTGCCAGGACATCCAGAACCGAAAGATCAGCCTGGAGAGATTGAAGTTTGAGACCGGCGCGCCCCGTCTTTCGCGCCGGATACTGCTGGAACTGCCAGCCGGCTCCAACGCAGAGCGCGGTGTGGCCAACGATTCTGAGCGCCTGAGAGTTTCCCCGTCTGAAGCACCCGAAGGCTACTCCCTAAGGATCTAACTGACTGTAGAGAGGAACCTCCCAATGAAGAACGTTTTGGTTCGCAGCGTCATTCGTCAAGCACGCTGGCTAGTCCCCCTGGGGTTGTTTACGGCAACTGTTGCCGCGCAGGAGGCGGAAGCGCTCACACCCGAGAAACTCAAAGAAGCGATTGATGCGGTACAGACGCATGCTAATATCCTTTGGACCATCGTGGCCGCCGCTCTGGTTTTCTGGATGCAGGCTGGATTTGCGATGGTGGAGGCTGGGTTCACCCGCGCCAAGAACGCAGGCAACATCATGATGAAAAACATGATGGATGCTTCGCTGGGTGCCATGATCTATTGGCTTCTGGGTTTTGGCCTGATGTTTGGCGCCACGTCAGGGTTTTTTGGGACCTCGCACTTCATGCTAGCCCCCGACAACGGTACCGCTGACGGGCAGTGGCAGTACACGTTTTGGATGTTCCAGGTAGTGTTTGCTGCCACGGCGGCCACAATTGTTTCGGGCGCCATGGCGGAGCGCACCAAATTCGTGGGTTATCTCGCGTACAGTGTGGTGATCTCTGGCCTGATTTATCCTATCTTTGGCCACTGGGCTTGGGGCAATCTGCTGCTTACTGGTCAATCACCTTGGCTGGTAGAAGCGGGGTTCATTGATTTTGCAGGTTCCACCGTTGTCCACTCGGTGGGAGGGTGGGCTGCGCTAGCCGGTGCTATCGTCATCGGCCCGCGCATTGGCAAGTTCACCAAAGACGGCCGGGTACGGCCGATCCCCGGGCACAACCTCACCATCGCTGCATTAGGAGTATTGATTCTGTTCCTGGGCTGGTTTGGCTTCAACGGAGGATCCACCACCACGGCAAACGGCACGGTCAGCCGGATCATCATGAATACCTTCATGGCGGGATGTGCGGGCGCGATTGGCGCGATGGTGGTTTCCTGGTTCCGCTTCGGAAAGCCGGACATCGGCATGACGATGAACGGCATACTTGCGGGACTGGTGGGCATTACCGCACCCTGTGCCACCACAACTCCTCTAGGGTCTATCTTCATTGGGTTGATCGCGGGCGTCCTGGTTTTCCTAAGCGTGTTGTTCTTCGACAAGATCAAGGTGGATGACCCGGTGGGTGCAATCTCAGTACACGGGGTGTGCGGAGCTTGGGGGACCTTAGCGGCCGCTCTGTTCCATGAACAACTGTTCGCGGGCGGGGACTATAACCTGGGTGCGCAACTGCTCACTCAAGTCATCGGTATCGTTGCCGCGTTTGTCTGGA
This sequence comes from uncultured Solibacteraceae bacterium, assembly GCA_964618435.1. Taxonomy (GTDB): domain Bacteria; phylum Acidobacteriota; class Terriglobia; order Bryobacterales; family Bryobacteraceae; genus JACTMJ01. The sequence goes on along the minus strand of CAZUAX010000020.1, from coordinate 19,917 downwards.
CGTTCGTCACCGCATTCATTCTCTTTAAGGTAATTGCGATGACCATCGGTCTGCGGGCGACGGAGCAGGAGGAGTTGGAGGGCCTGGATCTCAGCGAACATGGCGCCAACAGCTATCCCGATTTTGTCTCAGCTCCCAGCATGGGTGGGATGTCAATTAAGGGCGAGTAGCCTCCGTCTGCACATAATTGCTTGAATGCAGTGCTGCAGCCTGGTTCATCAGCCGGGAGGACCGGAATGGGGATTCCTTTTCCACTGTGAACAGGGATCCCCATGTTCAAGTGCTGGACGGCTACCGAATCAAATGTCCGTGTCTGCGGCCGTGCGGTGCAGGGGCGCGGATCTCCAGCGCGAGATACCGTATTCTTCCTATCGGCGCGCCACTCCCACTGTAAATGTTCCGCTGCGCTCGCGCCTATACCAAGCGGGGTCAACATGCGGACAAGCGATCAATCAAGCAGCTTCAACCGGATATTCCGGAACATGATCTCGTAACCCTCAGCCTCAAGCCCGATATATCCACGGCGCAGTCCCACGTCGGTAAGCTCGTTCACCACCATGCCGTTTACCGCCAGCGTGATGCGGTCACCCTGTGCGCGAATCGCGTAGTGGTTCCACTCACCTGCGGGTTTAATGCGGTTCTCCTTCATCTCATTGCGGAGGTTGAAGCGCCGGGTAACCCCGTCAGTGAGAGTTTCACCAAACAGGTAGCCACCGGTGAGGCCCGTTTGCGCCTGATGCCAGATGTCCCCCGCCTTGGTCATGCGCAGTCCAATGCCGCTGTTGTATCGTTTTTCCTCAGCGCCTCGAGGGGTGAAGCGCCATTCCACTTCCAGCACGAAGTTGCTGACTTCCTTGTTGTAGCGCAGCCACTCATGCCCGCCTTCGCCGCTGCAAATCAATGTGCGCTCGCTGGTATCCACCCGCCATTGCACTTTGGGATTCACTCCGCCTATGGCGGGAATGGGGATGCGTGTCCAGTCGGTAAGGGCCGCATCGGGAAGCAAGTCGACCCAGTCTGCCTGCTGCGCCGGAGCCGCAAAGGTCCCAAGAAACATCGTCAACAGAATTCCTGCAGCAATCTTGCGCAGGGATGGGGTCCACGTAAACATGCAAACACCTCACTTCACTCAATGCGGTCAATGAACGCTTTTGGCTAGCACCGTGGTAGCTTTCGCGGGAGTTAGAACCAGTTAGCTCCCGCCTATGCCCCGCCGGCAACGTTGTTCCGCCTGACCGTTACGGCAACTCTCGGTCCCAGATCACCTTGCCGGTGTTCAGCTCGTAGTGGGCACCTACAATGCGCACTTTCCCCTTCTCGACGGCTTCCTGCAGCACGGGTTCAGATTCGCGGAGTTCCTGGACGATGCGCGATACGCTGAGGCACATTGCGTTGTGTACCAAGTCGCCGTCCTGGCCGCGCACTGCCTCCACCAAAGGCCGGAGCCACTCCGTGAAAGAGCGCGTATGGTTTGCCTCTGGTGCGTGAGTGGCGGCGGTTACTGCGCCACACTGCTCGTGGCCAAGCACTACCACCAGTTGCGTGTGCAGGTGCTCCACCGCGTATTCGATGCTGCCAATCACCTCGTCGTCAGGCACGTTTCCAGCAACCCGAACCACAAACAGGTCTCCGAGCCCCTGGTCGAAAAGAATCTCAGGGGGTACGCGGGAATCCGAGCAACCGAGAATCACCGCGAACGGGTGCTGCTCGTTCTCCACCTCGTGCATGCGTTGCTCGGATTGGTCAGGATGTTTCAGGTGATGGGTGGCATAGCGGTGGTTACCGGCTTTCAGCAGGGCAAGTGCCTGGTCCGCGCTTGGTTGCTTATGCGCGGGCACCTTCGCTGCTTTGGCTGCGGATGCGGCATGCGCCTGAGGCGCAGCTGGCAATCCAATGAGCAGGAAACTGGCAAATAACGTAACCGTCAGTAATCGGGGAATGGATCGGCGCTTCATGCGTGCTGGTACTCCTTGGGCACAAATTGGTGTTCATCGAGAATATGGCGAGCTCGGTCGATGGCCATGCGTACGTTGCCGCAGATGTTCTCTTCCCCAACATGCTGGCGAAACTCCGAGTGGCGCATCAGTTCTTGGGGCTGGGGGCGCATTCCGCATAGCAGCATCACGCGGCCTGACTTGCGGAGGACCGTGGCCAGATTTTCGAGCGCATGCAGGCCGGTGGCATCAATCGCGGTCATATTTCGCAGCCGGATGATCACAATGCGGGGCAGGGAATTCAGTTCCTTTTCGATCACCGTCAGCTTGCGGGTTGAACCGAAGAGGAAGGGCCCGTGGATGCGGTAGAGGGCGACGCCCTTGGGGATTTCGTGCATCTGCAGGCTGTGCTGTTCTCCGTCGAGAATGTCTTCTGCGGTAATGCGCGTGACCGTACTGGTTTGAGTGACGCCGCGGATGTAGAGCAGTGCTGCCAGAATCATGCCCGCTTCCACGGCCACCGTAAGGTCAGCAAGCACGGTGAGCGCAAATGTGACTGCCCACACAACAATGTCCGTCCAACTCAGGCGCAGGATACCGGGGATCTCTGCCCATTCGCCCATGTTGTACGCCACCGCCAGCAAAATGGCAGCCAGTACAGCCAACGGGATGTGTTTTGCGAGCGGGGCGGCGAACAGCAACACGGCCAGGATGGTAATGGCATGGATCATGCCGGCAACGGGCGTCTTGGCTCCAGCTCGAATGTTCGTGGCGGTGCGCGCTATCGCGCCTGTCGCGGGCAACCCACCAGCCAGCGGAGAGACGATGTTGGCCAGTCCCTGGGCCACCAGTTCGACATTCGGGTTGTGACGCTCGCCGCTCATCCGGTCCGCCACCACGGCGGAGAGCAGGCTCTCAATCGCGCCCAGCATGGCTACCGTTAGCGCCGGCGACAGAAGCGTGAGCATGAGGTCTGGCCGGAACTTGGGAATCGTGAATTGGGGCAAACCCGCGGGTAGGTCGCCAAAGCGGCTACCTACCGTATCCAGCGGCAGCGAGAGTGCCATCACGGCGGCCGTGCCCACGATCATTGCCAGCACTGCGCCCGGAATCTTTGGTAAGTAGCGGCGAAGCAGGAAAATGGAAACCAGCGACACTCCCGCAATTCCGGTGGCCAGGGGGTTCATTGACTCCCAAGCACCGCCAACGGCAGCCATGCGGTGCAGGAACTCGTCCGGCACTTTATCTAGACTGAGCCCGAAGAAATCCTTGATCTGGGTACTGGCAATTAGCACTGCAATGCCATTGGTGAAGCCGATCACTACCGGCCTGGGGATGAACTGGATGGCGGAACCCATCCCGGTAATCCCTAGCAGCACAAGCATTACTCCTGCCATCAGCGTGCACATATACAGGCCGTCCAGCCCGTGTGCCGCAACGATGCTGGAAACCACCACCACAAAGGCGCCGGTGGGCCCGCCAATCTGTGTGCGCGAGCCGCCAAGGGCAGAGATCAGGAAACCGGCGAGGATCGCACAGTAGAGACCAGCTTCGGGGGGCACCCCGGAGGCAATCGCGAAGGCCAGTGCAAGTGGAAGCGCAACCAGGCCCACCGTAAGACCGGCGGTGAGGTCGCGCAAGAAGGTAGGGATGTCGTACGAGGTTAAGACCTGAAAGGACTTCGGCAGGGTGTCTTCAAGAGCACGCAATCGCGAGAACATTACTACTGAGAGGGCTGGCTCAACCCAAAGGGTTGGTCGCCACAATCACCTCACAACCAGCTGAAAAGATCACAACATAGGGAGGCGATTTCGCAAGAAACATCTCCCACGATTTTCAGACTTGCACATCGTATATGGTTTTGTCCAGAACTTGCTGTATGGATTGTGCGGAGTCGTCCAACTGCTGGTTCCAGATCTCCTCCCTGCAGGCAGGCCATAGTGTCCGTATTCGGACACTCCATTCCCCGGCATCGGACGACTTTGGCGGAGCAACGAAGCCAGCGCATCGCCGAAAGTTCCGCATCCAAGGGATTTTGCACAACTTAGGCGATTTGGCATGGTCCTTGCATGAATACGGCTGGGAATTGGCGTTTATGGATATTGCAAGACCTGATTTGGCAAGGAAGCGAAGCTGGCGTCGCGTCTTCTGGGTGGCGCTATCACTGGTAAGCCTAGCGGTTCTTGGCTGGGCCGTGTCGCGGCTGCAGCCTGCCGCCCCAGCTGTTGACCGGGCCTCCGTTTGGGTGGATACGGTTAAGCGCGGACCAATGGTGCGTCAGGTGCGCGGCTTGGGCACACTGGTGCCTGAGGAAATCCTCTTTATTCCCGCGCTCAGTGAAGGGAGAGTCACCCAGGTGTTGAGACGTCCTGGTGTCACCGTGACCCCCGATACGATTGTGATTATTCTGGCAAATCCTGAACTGGAAGTGCAGGCAAAGGACGCCGAATGGAAGGTGCGGGAGGCGGAAGCCAAGCTCAGGAACTTGCGGGTGCAACTGGAGAGCGAGCGGCTCGACAAAGAGGCGCGGCTCGCCCAAGTGCAGAGTGAGTATGTGCAGGCGAAGCTGAAGAGCGAACGCGACGACAAACTCCTGGCTGAGGGCCTGGCAGTGGAGTTAGACGTGAAGCTTGCGCGTGCCACCCGCGATGAACTCTCCAAGAGATATGAACTTGAACAGCGCCGTCTGGAGATCGGGAAGGATTCCGTGGAAGCCCAGCTTGCCGCGCAGCAGGTGCAGATTGAGCAGTTGAAGGCGGCCCTGGAACTGGCGCGCGAGAAGGTCAGCCGTTTAACAGTGCGTGCGGGAACCCACGGCGTGCTGCAGGCAGTGAATGTGGAACCCGGGCAGCAGGTGACCATGGGAACGGCTTTGGCCAAGGTTGCTCAGCCTGAGAAACTGAAGGCGCAGATTCGCGTTGCGGAAACTCAGGCAAAGGATTTGCAACTGGGGCAGAAGGCGACGATCGACACCCGCAACGGGGTGGTAGACGGCATGGTCTCGCGGATCGATCCCGCAGTGGTGGACGGCACCGTGACTGTGGATGTCCGCTTGATAGGGGCGCTTCCCGTTGGGGCCCGGCCGGACCTCAGCATAGACGGAACTGTGGAACTGGAGCGCCTGGAAAACGTACTATTCGTTGGTCGTCCGGCATCTGCCCAGCCGCAATCGACCGTGGGACTGTTTCGTATGGAGGCCGATGGTGAGCATGCGGTTCGAGTGCAGGTGACGTTTGGCCGGAGTTCCGTCACGACTATCGAGGTGGAGCAGGGCCTGCAGCCAGGCGACACCGTGATTCTGAGTGACATGTCCAAGTGGGACGTGCATGACCGTGTACGGCTGCGCTGAGCGGTGATCGCAGATATTGAGGGCCTGTCTGACAGGAAAGGAAAGGGGAACTGGAAAGTGAGCCTGAACAACGGAAATTCGACGCTATTACATCTTGAGGGCGTTACGAAGCACTTTTTCACGGATGAGCTGGAAACGCATGCCCTGGACGGAATCCATCTGGAAGTGCACAAGGGAGAATTCCTGTCGATTGCCGGACCATCGGGGTGCGGAAAGTCGACACTCCTTTCAATCATCGGACTGCTGGATACGCCCACGGCCGGGCGCTATCTCATCAAGGGAAGTCCGGTGGAGAATCTACAGCCGGCCGAGCGAGCGCGTATCCGCAACCGCGAGATCGGCTTCATCTTTCAGGCATTTAACCTCATCGGCGACCTCACGGTCTACGAGAACGTAGAACTTCCGCTCACCTACCGCAATATGCCGGCTAGCGAACGGAAGGATCGGGTGCAGCAGGCGCTGGAGCGAGTTGGCATGGCACATCGCGTGAAGCACTATCCCTCACAACTCTCGGGCGGCCAGCAGCAGCGGGTAGCTGTGGCGCGCGCCTTGGTGGGGGAACCCGCCATCCTGCTTGCGGACGAGCCAACGGGAAATCTTGATTCGAAAAACGGCGAGGCGGTGATGCACTTGCTTCAGGAAGTGCACGCGCAGGGAGCCACCATCTGCATGGTGACCCACGACCCTCGTTATGCCCAGATTGCGGAGCGTAATGTGCATCTTTTTGACGGCCGCATCGTAGAAGAGATTAGAGCCTTGGAAAAGGCTGCTGTCTAGAGGAGTGCTACGGGCTGGCCCGTACATCACTATGGGGATTCACATCACTATGGGGATTCGTTATGGAACTGAGAAACAGAAATCACAAGAAATCTTCCGGCGGCACGATGGACCTGCTGCTTCCCTTGTTGGCTCTCCTATTGGCCGCGGTTGTCGGCGGTGGTGCCGAGTGGGGCGCGCATCTTCCCAGTGCCTGGCGTACCCTTTCCGAACTTCGCGGCCTACAGATAAGTAGCGAAGTGGAAGCGTTCCATCACGAACAGCAGGAAGAAGAGGTAATGCGCGCACATGAGGAGTTGATTCGTAGCCGGGAGGAGATTCGACGGACGCGCGATGAGGTTCGTCGGGTAACGGATGATGCCCGCCGCGAAGCAGACCGCGTGCGCAGGGAAGTCCGCGGGAGGCTTAGGCAGATTGGTGCGCTGCTGCGGGAGCGGGTCCAACTCGCCGCAGTGTGCATAGTGCTGCCGCCGCAGATCTCGCGGTGAGGGACGTGCGATTTGCAGGCTGGCCGTTTCCCGGGGAGGGGTTGTGTTGGCTGGGGGGAGAATGATGAGAATTTCAGATTTTCTGGAACCATCCGGCTAAACCCGCGTAGTCCTTGCGAGAGGCGGATGCAAAACACATCCCAAAATCGCCTCCGCAAGGAGAATTTCCATGTTCCCAAGAATGGCAACGCATTCCTTTACGTGTGTCCTCGCTGTACTTGCTCTGGCGGTGCCAGCGGCGGCACAGTCTAACGAATTCAACTGGTCTGGAACCCTGGCTAACGACCAGCGTTTGGAAGTGCTGGATATCAATGGCGGCATCGACGTTGCGCCCTCCTCGGGAAATGCGGTGAATGTGCGTGCGACGAAGACCGTGCGACGTGGTTCCGCCAGCGATGTTGAGATCAAGGTAGAGCAGGAGGCAGGTGGTATCGTCGTCTGCACTCTCTATCGGCGTGGCGATGGAAGTTTCCCCGCAACTTGCCGCGAAAAGAACAATAAGGGGAACAGTCGCAAGTGGACGGAGAGCGATGTTCGCGTGCAATACAGCATTCAGATGCCGGCCCTTGCCAACCTTGCTGCCAAAACGGTGAACGGTGCGGTTTCCGTGCGTGGATTGCAAGCCGACGTGGAGGCGAATACCGTGAATGGCGACGTGACCGTAGAGACCACCGGGCGGGCCTCAGCCAAGACGGTGAATGGCAAGGTGGAAGCACGTATCGGAAAGCTCGATCAGGATTCTACTTTCAGCACGGTGAACGGTCGCATTGTGGTTTCCATTGGCAACGCCGTGAACGCGGATGTGGATTTGGCCACTGTGAATGGAAAGATTGAAACAGATTTTCCCATTACGATTCAGGGAAAGATGAGTGCCCGAAAGCTGCAGGGCCGCATCGGCTCCGGGGGACCGCGGCTCAGCCTAAGCACGGTAAATGGTGGTATCCGGATTGAGAAGGGAGCCATCTAGCGGACTTGCAGCGAGTTCCGTGAACGTGGGTGCCTCGGTTTTTTTTGAGCTTTCGCGAACGAATCTCTCTCCTGCGCGTATTGTTGCAAGAGACTTGAGGCGAGCGTTTTGTTCGCGTTCCGGGGATATGCCTACAATTCTGATTGCCGACGACCAGCAGGATGTGCTCGAAGCCCTGCGATTTCTGTTGAAAGGAGAGGGTTACCGCGTAGAGGCGGCGAACTCTCCCGGGGCGGCGCTCGAACTTCTTGATTCCAAGGATTTCGACGCTGCAATCCTGGACCTGAACTACGCGCGCGATACTACTTCGGGCAAGGAGGGTATCGACCTGCTGGCAAAGGTTCGCAAGCAGGACGAAAACCTGCCTGTCATCGTTATGACTGCCTGGGGCAGTGTTGACCTGGCTGTAGAGGCGATGCGGCAGGGTGCGCGGGATTTCGTGCAAAAACCCTGGGATAACGCCCGTCTCCTTGCTACTGTCCGCACGCAACTGGAGTTACGAAGCAGCCTGCGGCAGGTAGACCGCCTGAAGGCAGAGAACGAGATACTCCGCGCGGAGAGCCTGCGCGACGTAATTGCGGATTCTGCGGCCATGCAGCCGGTGCTGCGGATGATTGCGCGAGTGGGGCCCTCCGATGCCAACATTTTGATTACCGGCGAACATGGCAGCGGCAAGGGTGTGGTGGCGCGGGCGATTCACCGGGTGTCCTTGAGGGCATCACGTCCGTTGGTGACGGTAAATACGGGTGGCCTGTCCGAAGGTGTCTTTGAGAGTGAACTCTTCGGGCACACCAAGGGTGCGTATACCGACGCCAAGTCAGACCGCGTAGGGCGCTTCGAATTGGCAGACGGCGGCACGCTGTTCCTGGACGAAATTGCCAATGTGCCTCTCGGGCAGCAGGCGAAGCTCCTTCGTGTGCTGGAAACGGGCGAGTTTGAGCGTGTAGGTTCCTCAAGGACCCATCAGGTGAACGTCCGTATCCTCTCCGCGACGAATGCCAGCCTGCGTGAGGAAGTAGAATCTGGCCGCTTTCGCGATGACCTGCTCTACCGCCTGAATACCATTGAGATTGTGATTCCTCCGCTGCGCGAGCGCCGCGAGGACATCCCGCTGTTAGCCGCGCAGTTTCTCGAACGCAATGCCGAGAAATACCGCAAGGACATTCGCGGCTTCCACAAGGATGCGATGCAGCTACTGTTGCGGCACAACTGGCCCGGTAACGTGCGGGAACTTGAGCACACCATGGAGCGTGCGGTGCTGATGAGCACCTGCCATGAGATCCGCGAAGACGACCTCTTCCTGCAGGTGCGGCAAGGTGATTCGCCGCGCCTCGAAGACTTGAGTCTGGAGGAGATGGAGAAGCTGCTTATCGAGAAAGCACTCTCCCGCTTTGGCGGCAATGTGAGCAAGACCGCGGAGGCCCTGGGGCTTAGCCGTAGCGCTCTGTATCGTAGGCTGCAAAGATACAATCTATGAGCCAGGAACTGGCGTCCCCTCTGCGAAGCCGTACCGCCCCAGACTCCGCCCGCTCCCCGCGGCTTGGATACGAGGATCGGTTTGCATTGGTGGTGCTGATGGGTGGGCTGCCGGGCGTGATGGCCAGCCTGCTTTTTCTGTGGCAGTGGCAGCAGCCGGCCCACGTGCGGTTTACCGTTTTCCTGCTGGTGCTGCTCCCCTGGCTGCTTTTCTCGCTTGCCGCGCGCGACCGGGTAGTCCGTTCCCTGCAAACGCTATCGAACATTCTGGCCGGCCTCCGCGAAGGGGATTTCTCCATGCGGGGGCGAGCACTGAAGTCCGATGATGCCTTGGGTGAAGTAATGGCCGAGGTCAACCAATTGGTGGACCTGCTGCAGGCTCAGCGCATGGGCGCTGTGGAGGCGACGGCGCTATTGCGTCGGGTGATGGAAGTAATTGAGGTGGCTATCTTCACCTTTGACCCGTCCGGCAAATTGCGCTTTGTGAACCGTGCGGGCCAAAGCCTTCTGGGCGAAGCCGAGGTCAACTTGCTGGGGCGGAGCGCAGAGGAACTCGGGCTGGAAGCCTGTCTGGAACCGTTAGGTGATCGCACCCTGGACCTGCGCTTCCCTTCAGCCAGCGGCCGCTGGGGAGTAACTACCACCCTGTATCGGGAGGAAGGATTGCCCCACCATCTGGTAGCGATTCAGGACCTTACACGCGCATTGCGTGAAGAGGAGATTGCCACATGGAAGCGCCTGGTGCGGGTTCTGGGCCACGAACTGAATAACTCGCTGGCTCCGATCAAGTCAATTGCGGGCAGCGTACAGACCCTTGTGCGGAGGGAGCCCCGGCCGGAGGATTGGGCCGAAGATGCTCTGCGGGGGTTGGAGATCATCGCTGGGCGGGCGGACGGCCTCAGCCGTTTCATGAACCATTACGCAAGGCTGGCAAAATTGCCCCCGCCGGTGCTGTCCTCGCTCAATCTGCCGCAATTGGCGCGGAGAACCGCAGTCCTCGAAACGCGTCTTCCGGTAGTGCTGCAAGACGGTCCACCGGTGATTTTGCAGGCTGACGGGGATCAACTGGAGCAGGTACTCATCAACCTCATCCGCAATGCAGCAGATGCCTCTCTCGAAACCGGGGGTGGGGTACAACTGTGCTGGGCCACCGTTGGCGAGTACGTGGAATTGCGCGTGCTGGATGAGGGGATGGGAATCGCAAATCCCGACAACCTGTTTGTGCCGTTCTTCACCACGAAGCCCGGTGGATCCGGAATCGGACTGGTGCTTTGCAGGCAAATTGCGGAAGCTCACGGCGGTAGCCTTACGCTTCACAACCGAAGCGATGGTCCCGGCTGCGAGGCAGTGCTGCGCATACCAATCGGGAACCGCTCCCAGCGACTCTAGAACGACAGAATCCGCCGCATTTCCCTCGTGAGGTCATGCACCTGGGGCAGGATCGTATTTTCCAGCATCGGATTGTAAGCCACCCACACGTCCTTGGCGGCTACACGGCCCACCGGTGCGTCCAGGCAATGAAAGAGTTCGTCGGCGATGCGGGCGGAGATCTCTGCGCCGTATCCCCAACTGAGCGTGTCCTCGTGTGCTACCAGCACCCGGTTGGTCTTCTCCACACTCTCCCGGATGCTCTCCCAGTCATAGGGGGAAAGCGAGCGCAGGTCGATTACCTCCACGCTTTGCTTCGGGTCTGCCTGCTCAATCTCCGCAGCCGCCAGCAGCGCCTTGTGTACCAGGGCGCCGTAGGTAAGGACGGTGATGCTGCTGCCGGTTTTTGCCACGCGCGCCTTGCCAAACGGAATTGTATAGTTGGGGCCTGGGTGCGGCGCGCGATTGTAGGGCTCGCGGTACAGGCGCTTGTGTTCCAGGAACAGCACGGGGTCATCGCATCGGATAGCGGTTCGCAACAGCCCGCAGGCATCACTTGCATTTGAGGGGAACACGACGCGGATCCCTGGAATGTGCGTGAATGCCACCTCACCACTCTGGCTGTGATACACCGCGCCGCCATTCAGGTAACCACCAATGGGAACGCGAATGACAATGGGGCAGGAAAATCCGTTGTACGAGCGCCAGCGCATCGTCGCCAATTCGTCGCGGATTTGCATCATTGCCGGCCAGATGTAGTCAAAAAACTGGATCTCTACTACGGGCTTCATGCCACGCAAGGCCATGCCCAGAGCCCGTCCCACGATTGCTGCCTCCGCCAGTGTGGAGTTAAAGCAGCGATCGTCACCGAATTCGCGTTGCAGGCCAAGCGTAACCTTGAACACCCCGCCTTTGCCCTTCACATTTGGGAGGTGCTCACTCCGGCTGCAATCCGCTACATCCTCACCGAAGACCACCATCTGCGGGTTGCGCCGCATTTCCTCGTGGAGCGTGAGGTTGATGGCGTCAAGCATTGTCCTTGGCTCGCCGCCACCATGCCCCTCCGCGCTGTTGTCGCTGGGCGATGACGCTCCGGATGAAACGTCGAACTGCGCCGAGCAAGGGTCCACCGTCGGCGAGTAAAGATATTGGAGTATGCCATCGGGGTCCGGTTGTGGCTCCACCAGGACTTCCATTTCCAGCCGCGCCACCTCGCGTTCCGTCTCCACCCGAAGCGCTTCAATTTCGTCGGCAGTGTAGATCCCCGAGGCGGTCATCACTTCAGCCATGCGCCTCAGAGGATCGCGCAGCGCCTCCCGCTCCCGTTCCTCTTCGCTCTTGTAGTGCCGTTCGTCGTCGGAAAGCGAGTGGGAATAGGGACGCGTTACATGCGCGTGCACAAACGCAGGCCCGCGACGCTCCCGGCAGTATTGGACGGCCTCCTGCATAGCAAGGTAGCTCGCCACAAAGTCAGTGCCGTCCACCTCAATAATGTGCAGGTCAGGAAAACTGCGTACCAGCCCGGAGATGCTGCCCCCTGCCGTTTGCGCTTCAACCGGAACCGAGATCGCATACTGGTTATCCTGAATCAGATACACCACCGGCAGCTTGTGCAGGCAGGCAACGTTTAAGGATTCCCAGAACTCGCCCTGGCTGGTGGCACCCTCTCCAGTCGAGACCAATGTGACTTCATCCCGGTCCGGGTGCATACGCACTGAGGCATCCGCGCACCCGATGGCGTGCAAATAGTGAGAACCGGTGGGAGAGGACGAACTCACGATGTGCAGTTCCGGACTACTCCAATGGGAAGGCATCTGCCGTCCGCCGGAAGCGGTGTCCGTCTTGGCGCCCACGCCCTGAAGCAGTTGGGCGCGCGCGCTCCAGCCCATCGCCGTGGAACTTGCGCGGTCGCGGTAATAAGGGAAAAACCAGTCGTAGCCAGGGCGGAGGGCCATCCCGGCGGCTGTCTGAATGGCTTCGTGGCCGGCAGCGCTGATCTGGAAGTGGATCTTCTGCTGCCGCTTCATCAGGATCTCCCGGTCGTCGATCGCCCGAGAGAGCAACATTGTGCGTAACGCAGCTTTCAGATCCTCAACAGATATGCCCCGAAGCGGACCAGTGCTCTCCCGAGAGGATGTCTCCCGTGCGGAAGTCTCTCGTGAAGGGGTCTCGCGGGCGGTCTGTTGTCCGGCGATGCTGGCCATCCATCCCCTCCCTCAACGCAAAATTTCAGTGTAGCGTGGGCAATTCCTATCAGTCAAAACCATCGGTCCGATAAATATGTCTTATAAGTACATCTTGGATTGAACCTCCTGTGGAGTAAGGCGTTTCGCAATTCGGTCCACTCCTGCAGCACCCCCTGCTGCCGGAATAGAATGCACCACTTGGCAGTGCTGAATTTGAGGTGCAAGCCGGGCCGGGGGCCAGTGAAATCTGTATCGAAATCAAACTGAAAGCTCCTTTTTGCATGGAGCTTCGATCATCAGACACAATGGAAGTCTCTGTCATGCAACAACCGGACGAAGTCGCAAAGCGTTTTGTGGTTCGAGGGCGAGTGCAGGGTGTAGGTTTTCGTTTCTTCGTCGAAAAGCACGCGCAGCGCCTCGGGCTTTGTGGCTACGCGAAGAACTTGTCGGATGGCACGGTGGAAGTAGTGGTTTCCGGTAAGGCAGCGCTAGTTGCTGAATTGGCAGGGCACCTCCACCAGGGGCCACGGCTGGCTTATGTTGCTGGCATCCACCAGGAGGACGCGCCGATGGTGGACTATCCCTCCTTCCGTGTGCGCATCTAGGATTCCGGCCATCATCTGGAATTTCGGCAAATACGTCCAGACGCCAAGCGGGACATTGCGCGAAGATAAGAAACGCATGCTCGATATGAAATCTCTCATCCGTGAAGTTCCGGACTTTCCCAAGCCGGGCATCAATTTCTACGACATCACCACTCTCCTGAAGGATGCCAGCGGTCTTGCTGCGGTCATCGATGCACTGAGGCAGAACTATCAGGGCCAACAGATCGACCTTGTTCTGGGGATCGAAGCCCGAGGGTTTATCTTTGCTCCTGCGGTTGCGTATGCGCTGGGGGCCGGGTTCGTTCCGGTGCGGAAACCCAAGAAACTGCCCGCCCAAGTGGAATCCGTGGAGTACGCCCTGGAGTACGGGACAGACCGCCTGGAGATCCACAAGGACGCCATTCAACCTGGGCAGAAGGTGCTGATTGTGGATGATGTGCTGGCGACCGGCGGCACGGCAGCGGCGGTATCTTCGTTGGTACAAAGGCTAGGCGGTGACTTAATGGGTCTGGCATTTGTGATCGAACTTGATTTTCTGAGCGGTCGCGACAAGCTTGCTGGCGTAACGGCCCCGATCTATTCGCTGATACATTACTAATCGAGAACCTCCGCCGCCGTGAGGAGACTTCCCCATCCCCGGGGCAATATCCCCGGCGCCCCGTCGTCCAGGAACCGAAAGCACCATGAGTAGCACTGAAGCCCGTGTGCGCGTGAACTCTTTCGCCAAGGTGAACCTGGACCTTCGTGTGCTTTGGCGGCGTACCGATGGCTTCCACGAAATCCGCACGCTCTTTCACACCATCTCCGTGGCAGATTCCATTGAGATTCGGTGGCAAGAGGGTGGAGAGTTTTCTGTGGTGACTTCTTGCCCCGGCCTTCCGATTCCCATGGGGGACAACATCGCGCACCGGGCAGCGCTACGTTTTGCGGATGCGGCGGGTTTGCGTGGGCGACTGCGGATTGCTATCCGTAAGCGGATTCCGGCGGGCGGCGGGCTGGGCGGAGGCTCCTCGAATGCAGCCAGCGTCCTGTTGGCTTTGCCCGCGCTCACAGGCGCAGCCATGTCACCCAGTGGTTTGTTGGATCTTGCCGGTACGCTGGGCAGTGATGTGCCTTTCTTTCTGATGGGCGGGGCCGCGGTCGGCCTGGGACGTGGGGAAGAGATGTATCCGCTCCCGGACCTTCCTGCGATCCACGGATTGCTGGCGGTGCCAGGCGTGAGTGTCTCCACCGCAAACGCCTACCAGTGGTTGAAGCGCCCAGATTCGCGAATAGCTTCCCAAAACGAAGCATTTGCTACACTTAGAAGGGACTTTTCAGCGCAATTCCTTGCACCGCCCGTAATCGTGGAGCAGTGGAATGGTGCCCAGTTGGGGCGCAACGACTTCGAGCCGGCTGTATTCCGCGATCATCCAGACCTGGCCGCATGGAAAACCCGCTTCCTTGAAGCGGGAGCGATGCATGCCATGATGTCTGGCAGCGGTTCCACCGTGTTTGGGTTGTTTTCGTCCCGGGATGCGATGTTGTCGGCACAGGGGCAGTTTGGCTCTGGCTCAGTACATGCATTCCAACTTGTTTCGCGTGCCCGCTACCAGCGGGACTGGCTTCGTCGACTGAAACCTTATCCGCACACCGCACTATGGCCTCCGCAACCACTCCGCTAAGCAACCCGTTTCCGCGCTTGAAGATTTTCTCCGGCAACGCCAACGTGCCGTTGGCGCAGGAGATCTGCGATCAACTTGGCGTTCCCCTGGGTCTGGCGTCTGTGCGGAAGTTTTCCGACGGCGAGAACTATGTGCAGATTCACGAAAACGTCCGCGGCGCGGATGTGTTTCTGGTGCAGCCCACCTCTACCCCGGTGGACACTCATCTGCTTGAGATTCTTTTGATGATTGATGCGCTGAAGCGTGCGTCGGCGGACCGGATCACGGCCGTGCTACCCTATTATGGGTATGCTCGGCAGGACCGCAAAGACCAGCCTCGCGTACCCATTTCCGCGAAACTGGTGGCTCAATTGCTTGAGACCGCCGGGGCGGATCGGTTGCTGACGCTGGACCTTCACGCGGCGCAGATCCAGGGTTTCTTTGACGTTCCCGTGGATCACCTGTTTGCCACCCCGGTATTCATTGAGTACTTCAAGCGGCAGGGGATTGACGACCTTACCGTGGTTTCTCCGGATGCTGGCGGTGTGGAGCGTGCCCGCGCGTTCGCCAAACGGCTCAATGCGCCTCTGGCAATCATTGACAAGCGCCGGGAAGAGGCTAACGTCGCGGAAGTAATGAACGTGATCGGTGATGTACGCGGCAAGAATTGCCTGTTGTTTGATGATCTCATCGACACCGCGGGCACGCTGGTGAAGGGCTGTGAGGCGCTGCTTCAGCATGGTGCCGCGAGTGTGAGGGCCTGTGCCACTCATCCCGTGCTGTCTGGCCCTGCGGTGGACCGGATTCGGAACTCCAGCCTTACTGAGGTTGTGTTCTGCAACTCCATTCCGCTTCATGGGAAGGCATTGCAGTGCGAAAAGATTAAGACGCTCTCTGTGGGTACGCTGCTGGCAAGAGCCGTGCAGTCCATCCACGAAGCAACGAGTGTAAGCATTCTGTTTGTGTGATTTGTGGCCCCGCGGTAAACCGCGTGGGTGTCAAGGCGCGTCGGGCGGCCAATGGCCTCCGGCCACCAGAAAATTAGAGTGCAGGGCAACGCAACCCACGTGAAATCGGACTTGCGACCCAGAGCGCTTCAACCCGGTCCCGGCCGGTGTTCTATATCCGGGTAAAAGGAGACTTCTGTGAGCGTCACTGTTTCTGTGGCTGCCGCCCGCCGCACTGGGCGTGGCAAGAATGAAAATAACCGCGTGCGCGCGGCAGGAAAGCTTCCCGCCATCCTGTATGGCTCCAACAAGGATCCGCTGGCGATCGCTGTCAGCCCGCGCGAAATCCAAAGGATCTTCCGCAGCAAGTACGGCTACAACACGATCATTGAGTTGGACGTGGAGGGCGTGGAAAAGGAGCCGTCGATGATCGTCGACTGGCAGTTGGATCCTGTCCGCGATACCATCATCCACGTTGATTTCAAGCGGATTGACCCGTCGAAGAAAGTGAGCGTGAAGCTTCCTATTAGCTTCAAGGGCGTTCCTTTCGGCGTGAAGAATCAGGGCGGAACGCTCGACACCGTTGTGCGGTCTGTGGCTGTGGAGTGCTTGCCTGGAGACATCCCTGAGGCGCTCGAAGCGGAAATTACCCACTTGAAGCTGGGCACTTCGATGCGGGCAGGCGAACTCACCTTGCCGGAAGGCATGCGGTTGCTTACCCGTCCAAGCCAGGTGCTTGCGCAGATCGCAGGAACCCGCGCTTCCGCGCTGGCCGAAAAGGAACAGACGGAAAAGGAGAAGGGCGGCAAGTAACGGTCTCCTCTCTCTAAGTGGGGGAGTCCGATCGCTTTGGCCCCTTTCGTGCGGCGATGACCAGCGAAGCGCCTTTTGTGATTGTGGGGCTCGGCAATCCGGGCGCTCAGTACGAGTTAACCCCGCACAACTTGGGCTTTCACGCCATCGATCGCATTGCTGAACGCTTACAGGTGCGCGTTACGCAACGCACCTCCAACGCGCTGGTAGGTTTTGGAACCTGGTTGAGCCGCAAGGTGTTGCTGGCCAAACCCCAAACCTACATGAATTTAAGCGGCAACTCCGTGAAGCCGCTGCTGGCGTCGCAAGGTGCGGGGCCGGACAGATTGATTGTGCTGTATGACGATCTCGATCTTCCCTGGACCGGATTACGTATCCGGTTGAAGGGTTCGCCGGGAACGCACAACGGCATGAAGTCGATTGTTGGCTGCCTGGGCCATTCGGATTTTGTCCGAGTGCGCATGGGTATCCATCCTGGGCATCCCGTAATGGATGCCGCTGGTTTCGTGCTTGGCAAGTTTCGCAAGCCGCAACTAGCAGAACTGGCCGAACTGCTCGACTACACCGCCGATGCAGTGGAGGCCATACTCTCCGAAGGCGCCGAAAAGGCCATGACGAAGTACAATCGTCGCGCCGGAGGATCAAACGAAGAGGAACCATGAGGATTTACGAGGAACTGTTCATCGTCAAACCGGATGCGGTTGACGAAGACGTGGACACATTCGTCCAGGGTATTGAGGAACTGATCCGCTCCAGTGGCGGCGTCATTGAGAAGACCGACAAATGGGGCAAGCGGCGTCTTGCCTATGATGTTCGCGGCTATGGCGACGGCATCTATGTGCTGATTGTCTTCGCCGGGCCGAACAACCTGATTCGCGAGCTGGAGCGCCGGCTCCGCGTGGCTGACATGGTGATCAAGTACATCACCGTGCGTGTGGACGAAGAGCGTAAGCGCCTTGCGAAGAAGCAGCGCATGCGCGAGCGTCGTGCCCAGTCCAAACCACCTGCGGCTCCCGCGCCGGCCCGCGCCTTCCCCGCTTCAGAGGAAGCCGCAGCCGTGGCTGCACCCGGACGTCCCCAAGAAGGGCATCCCAGTGACGACCAGGCGGAGGAGAGCGAGGACGCTTAGCCTCGCTGCCATCATCAATCAGGACGAAAAGGAGATATACCAATGGCTGAATCACGTGGCGGACGTCCCGTTTCCGCATCCTCCCGGCCCACTGGCGGCGACAAAGCGATGGTGGGCAATAAGCGCTACTTCCGCAGGAAGAAAGTCTGCTTTCTCTACACCGAGAAGATCGACCACATCGATTACAAAGACATCGAACTTCTGAAGCGCTTCGTCACCGAGCGCGGCAAAATCATCCCCCGGCGCATCAGCGGCGCCAGCGCGCAGGACCAGCGCCGTTTGCGCACCGCCATCAAGCGGGCACGCAACATCGCGATGCTGCCCTTTGCGAGCGAAGCCTAGGAAAGGAGCCTTCACACCATGGAAGTAATTCTACGCGAGGAAGTAGACAATCTCGGAATTCGCGGCGACGTGGTGAAGGTTGCGCCGGGCTACGCGCGCAACTTTCTCATCCCCCGTAAACTGGCCGTTCTGGCCACCGAGTCAAACAAGAAGATCGTTGCCCAGGAGCGCGAAGCCTGGTTGCGGCGCGAGGCCGTGGCGATTGGCGAGGCCAAGGAACTGGCTGCGCTGCTTGGCAAGGTAACGCTCAGCTTTACCCAGAAAGCCGGCGACACTGACCAGCTTTTTGGATCGGTAACCAACAAAGACATCGCGGACGCGTTGGCCGCGCAGGGCTTCACCATCGACCGCAAGAAGATTGTGCTTGTCCACCCCATCAAGCAACTTGGCGATTACACGGTTCCCGTGAAATTGCACCGCGAGGTGACGGTGGAGGTTCCGGTGCATGTGTTGCGCGAGGGCGGAGAAATCAAGCCCCC
>CAZUAX010000020.1:0-1314 GCA_964618435.1 uncultured Solibacteraceae bacterium | reverse complement strand
TGACCACGAATTGGCGGCGCAAGCTCTTGAGGAGTTTGTAGATCAGGACCATGAATCTGACCGGGTGGATATTGAAGAGCAGGTGTTTGATCTGTTCCGCCACCTGCGGACACCTCGTGCGCTTCCCTTCTATACGCTGCAGTTGCGTGCGCAGATGGATGGCGTGAAAGAAGAACTCATCGAGGCCTTTGCCGAGCTGGGTGAACCTGCCCTTCAGCCGTTAATGGATCTCTACCAGGAACTGGACGAGGAAGAGAGTGGTGAGGTGGCGTTTCTGCTCGCAGCCATGCAACTGCGAGATCCTCGGATTACGGAGTTACTGCTGAGTCGCCTGGAGTACGATGCTCAGGACGCCGCCATCTGCCTGGGCATTCACGGCGACCCCGCCGCCCGTCCGGCATTGGAGCAATTGCTGGCTGAGGTTGGCGGGCAGCCAGACGCGGGATTGCTGAAGGCCGATGTGGAGGAGGCGCTGTCGCGGCTTTCCGAAGCAACTGAGCCTTCAGAGCGTATTCCTTACAACATCTACGAACAATACGATGCCTTCCAGCCTCCCTACTTTGAAGTGATGGAGGCCGAAGAGTCCCTTGCCTGGCTTGCCAGCCCAGACCCCCGCGTCCGCGCAGCGGTAGCGGAAAGCCTGGACGAAAACGACATCACTCAAGCGCTCGCCATGGAGCTGGTTGGATTTGCGCTACGGGAAGAGGAGCTAGCCGTCCGCTGCGCCTTATGGAAGAGCCTGCTGCCGGCGGAGGCGAGCAAGGAATTGCTTGCCCGCGTCCAGGCGCGTTTTGACGATGCCACCGCGGAGCCAGAGGAACGGGCGACCATCGCCATCGTGCTTTCCAAGATGGATTACGGGCAAGCGCTGAAGTCGCGAATCCTCGATTTCTATAACGATCCTGACACGCGGGCGCTTGCGATTGAGGCCATGTGGTACAGCTCAGAACCTGAATTTCTTCCACTGGTCCATGCGCACCTTGAGGACGAGGACGTCGCCATCCGGCGAGCCGCTATTCTTGGTGTTGGCTTCTATGTGGATAAGAGTGCGGCCCCCCGGTTGATTCCGGCGATGGGGATTGAGGATTTGCGGAGCGACGCCATTTACAGCTATGCGCTTGCCCACCCCGGAGAAGTCTCGCGCATCACCGCACAGAAAGTGCTTCGTCATGTCGAGGAGGTTGCTGGCGGGCTTGACTCGGAAGAGACAATGATGGCGATGAGCGCCATCGACCTCCGGCTCGGGATCCAGGGAATTCGCCCGTTTTTTGCACCGTCGGAGTAGAACGCGTCTTGAAGGAAAATGCTTGCCGC
>CAZUAX010000019.1:35942-41693 GCA_964618435.1 uncultured Solibacteraceae bacterium | reverse complement strand
AGGTATCGGCCAATATCCGCGGAGAGCTGTTCCACCGACGCATAGCGATCCTCCGGGCGCTTTCGCATTGCCTTTAGCACGATGGCATCCAGATCGCGCGACAGCCCCTTCACTCGCAAACTCGGCCGGGCTGGATCGTCTTCACAGATGGCTTTTTGCAGGTTGTAACTTTCCGATTCGGTTTTCAGAAAAGGACGTTCGCCGGTGAGGAGTTCGTAAAGAAGCACTCCTAACGCATACACATCGCTGGCGGTGGTAATTGCCTTGCCGCGAATCTGCTCAGGGCTCGCGTAGGCCGGCGTCATCATGCGCGCCGCGGCTTCGGTCTTCACGGCCTCCACACCGGATGCCTCGGCGTCCAGCAGCTTGGCGATGCCAAAGTCGAGCAGTTTAGGCTCGCCCTGGGATGTTACCAGCAGATTCGCGGGCTTGATGTCCCGATGAACCACAAGGTTCTGATGCGCGAAATGCACGGCCTCACAGGCCTTGCGAAAGAGTCGCAGTCGCGCGTTGATGGGTAGCTGTAGGCGGTTACAGTAGGCGGTGATTGGCTCACCGTCCACGTACTCCATCACAACGAACGGTGTGCCATCGGCAGCGGTACCACCGTCCAGGAGCTGAGAGATATTCGGGTGACCGAGGTTTGCGAGAATCTGCCGTTCCGCTCGAAAGCGCGCAAGCATAGTGCGGTCCGCCTGACAGCGCGTCGCTAACTTTACCGCCACCTGCTGCCGAAACTCACCGCGACGCTCCGCGAGGTAGACAGTACCCATGCCGCCATGCCCCAATTCACGCAGCAAGGTGTAGGGACCAATGCTCGATGGGGTCTGCGACGAGGTGAGTCGCGCGGCTTCGCCTGAGATGACGTCGCGGATTACCGTATCTTCCTCGGTTGCCTCCGACAGCAGTTCCTCCACCTCCCGGCGGAGCTCCAAGTCTTTGCACTCTTCGCGAAGGAACTCCTGGCGCCGTTCCGGCGGCGTCTCCAGCGCCGCATCGAACAAGGCGCGCATTTGCAGCCAGCGTTGCGTACCCATGGTATATCCCAGAATCCAGCCCCAGAACATGCAGCCATCGCATGAGCCAAAGCAGACGCTGCCTGCGCATACTTAGCCAAGTTACGCAGGCAAAGCCAATGCTGTCATCATATCTGTATTCGCCCCTGCGTCCCAGCGGGGATTACCTGGATATGCGCCAATCTTCGCCAGAAGTCGTCACCGGTTTATTGCATGCATGGCGCAGCGGTGACTCTGATGCACTGGAATCCCTGGTCCCGCTGATTTATGACCAACTGCACCGCATGGCGCGCCACTCCTTTGCGAGGGAAGCAAACCAGGTAACGTTACAGCCCACCGCGCTCATCAACGAACTCTTTCTGCGCATGCTCAAGAGCGATATGCGGCTGGAGAACCGAACTCATTTCTTTGCTGTATGTTCCAAGGTAATGAGGGCCATCCTGGTGGACCATGCACGTGCTCGCCAGCGGGCAAAACGGGGTGGCGACTTTACCCATGTGACTCTCCAGATGGAGCCCGCTTCCCCAGGTTCTGCATTCGAGTTCCACGAACTGAATGACGTACTGGACCGGCTGAAAGAGAATGATCCCCGCCTCTTGGAGGTGGTAGAGATGCACTACTTTGGCGGACTCACTCACGACGAAATCGCCTTGGCTCTGCGCATCTCGCCTGCCACCGTGTATCGCGATCTCAAGCTTTCCAAAGCTTGGATACGGAAAGAGTTGAAGCAAACAAGACATGACGCCGGCTGACCTGACAGAGCAGTCCACCGGGCGCGTCAGCGGGTGAGCTTCTCATCACCAGATCTAGTGCGCAACCAGTTCAGGCTCTTCCTCCAAAGCAGGTGGCGGTTCCTGCACCTCAGACCCCTCAAAGAACCGATATAGGGTGGGAACGACAATCAGAGTGAGCAGGGTAGAGGTTATCAGGCCTCCAATCACCACCACTGCCAGAGGCCGCTGCACTTCGGATCCAGGTCCCGTGGCAAACAGGAAGGGGACAAGGCCCAGCGCAGCCACCGTAGCCGTCATCATCACGGGACGAAACCGAAGCCGCGTGCCCTCCAGAATCGCTTCTCTTTGCGGGTATCCGCTGTCCCTCAGTTTTCTGATGTAGGAAACCAGCACCACACCATTCAGCACGGCAATGCCCCAAAGCGCGATAAACCCTACTGACGCCGGCACGGAGAGATACTCGCCCGAAACGTAGAGAGCCACTACCCCGCCGATGGAAGCAAAGGGCAGAACCATGATGATAAGTGCAGCAAAACGCACAGAGCTAAACAAGAGGAAGAGCAGGAAGAAGATCGCCCCAACGGTGATGGGGACGATCACCATCAAGTGCTTTCTGGCTCGCTCCATGTTCTGGAACTGTCCACCCCACTCAAAGTAATAACCCTGGGGGAGTTCCACTTCTTGCGCTACCTTCTGCTGGAGTTCGGCGACAAAGCCTCCCAAATCTCTGTCCTGGATGTTTACCCCCACCACAATGCGACGCTTGGCCATGTCGCGATTGATTTGCGCGGGGCCTTCCATCACGCGAATGTCCGCCACCGTGTGAAGCATCACCTTCGCATTTGAGGGTGTCTCCAACAGGATGTTCCGAATATCTTCCACGCTGTCGCGCATCTCTCCTGGATAACGCACGACAGCCTGGAAACGGCGCTCACCTTCGTATATTTCCGTTGCCATTTTTCCACCCACGGCGGTCTCAATGACGTCATGGATGTCGGCAGCGTTTAAGCCCAACCGCGCGATGGCCTGACGGTTGATGGTG
The DNA here is from genome assembly GCA_964618435.1 of uncultured Solibacteraceae bacterium. Classification (GTDB taxonomy): domain Bacteria; phylum Acidobacteriota; class Terriglobia; order Bryobacterales; family Bryobacteraceae; genus JACTMJ01. Next base: position 38,901 of record CAZUAX010000019.1, on the reverse strand, counting down.
ACTGTAAGGTACTGTTGTCCACCCACGCGGTCAACGCGCGTATCGCGCATGCCGCTAATCTTCCCCGCTACTTGTGCCACCTCAGCAGCCTTCTGCACCAGTACATCCAGGTCATCACCGAAAATCTTGACCGCAACGTCAGCGCGCACACCCGTTACCATCTCGTCCACTCGATCGGAAATCGGCTGCGCCATCACCAGATTCACTCCCGGAATCACCGCGAGTTTCTCGCGAATCTCCTCAGCAATCGTGTCCTGCAAGCGTCCGGGCCGCTCCGCCTGAGGAACCAGTCTGGCAACGACATCCGCCTCATTTGGCCCAGCAGGGTCAGCCGGAGATTCGCCGCGACCCATGCGGGAAACAACCCCAGCGACGCCGGGGACACTCGCCACCAGCTTCAGGGCACGCATCTCCATCTCGATCGCTTCATCCAGGGAGATATTTGGGACGCGGTCTATATTCGGGGAGATTGAGCCCTCTTTCATCTCAGGAATGAAGGAGGTTCCCAACAATGGGAAGAGCGCGATGGCGCCTCCAAAGGCAGCCAAGGCCAGACCAATGGCCGTCTTCTCGTTACGGAGCGCCAGAGTTAGTAAAAGATCAAAGGGCTTGCGCAACCACCGAACCAGGAAGGTATCGTCCTCGCTGCCACCTTTCAGCAAATACTGCGAAAGCACTGGGGAAAGCGTGAGGGACAACACCAGGGAAATGGCCAGGGCAATCGCAATGGTATACGCCAAAGGAGCAAACATTTTGCCCTCCATACCTTCCAGCGTCATGAGAGGCAAAAACACCAAAATGATAACCGTGATGCCAAAGATCACAGGCGTGCCAACCTCGCTGACGGCGGCCAGCACCACCTCATGTTTGGGACGTCGGCTTCCGTGGCTGAGCTTGGCAAACACATTTTCCACCACCACCACGGACCCATCCACCATCAATCCGATGGCGATCGCCAGTCCGCCAAGTGACATCAGGTTGGCCGACAAACCCACCTGGTTCATCACGATGAAGGTGGCTAGAGGAGTAAGGATCAGGGTGGCAATCACGATCACACTCGACCGGAGATCACCCAGGAAGAGGAACAAAATCACCGTTACTAAAACCACGCCTTCCAGCAGCACCTTGCTTACCGTCCAAAGAGCAGCGTCCACCAGTTCTGACCGGTCGTAGTAGGGAACAATTTGCAGCCCCCCAGGGAGCATGCCCTTTTCGTTGATTTCCGTGACGCGTTCCTTCACCTGGCTCACAATATTCTTGGCATTGCCGCTGGCGATCATGATCACCACACCACCAACCGCCTCTGTATATCCGCCCTTAATCACCGCGCCGTAGCGCACCTCCTCACCGAGACGCACTTCGCCCACGTCACGAACGTAGACCGGTGTGCCCTGCACTTCCTTCAGCACGATGCCCCGGATATCATCGAGGCTCTGAATGAGGCCCACACCGCGAACGAGGTACTGTTCCGAGTTTTGCGGCAGAATACCTCCGCCAGAATTCGAATTGTTCCGCGCCAGTGCGGTAGTAAGATCCTGCAAAGTTACGGAGTAGGCACGCAGCTTCACGGGGTCGGCCAGAACCTGATACTGGCGAACGAATCCACCCACGGAGTTGATTTCCGCTACGCCCGGGATGGAGCGCAGCAAGGGGCGCACCACCCAGTCCTGGATGATTCTTCGCTCCACCAGTTCGCTCTTTGTAAGCGCGCGCTCGCCGTCATCCGGCCTTTCCAGGGTGTATTGATACACCTCGCCCAAGGCGGTAGAAACCGGGCCGAGCACCGGATTAACGCCTTCGGGAAGCCGTGTACGAATCTCCGCCAGGCGCTCCATCACCATTTGCCGGGCGAAGTACACATTCACGTCGTCGTTGAAAATCAGGGTAACAATCGAAAGGCCGGGCTTCACCAGCGTACGCATCTCGTTCATGCCAGGAAGGCCCGTCATGCCGATTTCGATGGGTACGGTAACAAAACGCTCCACCTCTTCGGGCGAGCGCCCGGGCGCTTCCGTGGCTATCTGAACCTGGATGGTGGTTACGTCCGGGAATGCATCCACGGAAAGGCTCCGCACGGCCTGCACTCCCGCCGCCAGAAGAATCAGCGACATCACCAGGACAATCAAGCGGTTCTTCACCGCGGCTTGGACCAGACTGTCAACCATCCCTAGCTCCCCTGAAGCGCTTGCTGCTTGCGCTCGTTGTTTAAGTGGAAGGCCCCATCCACCACGATGACGTCCTCGGGACTAAGCCCATCTTCCACAACGCGTACGCTGCCAAATTCGCTGCCTAGCAGCACTCGATGAAGAAGGAAACTGTTTTCGCTAATGCGAAGAAACACGAAGTCTTCGTTGTTCTCCCTGACAACCGCCGTACTTGGCACCACCAGTTGCGTTTCCGCCAGGTCCTGCAGGGTGAGGCTCGCCAGCATCGACGGCTTATACAAGCCGTCAGTGTTCTTCAGATCCATTCGCGCGCGCACGGTTCGGGTTTCCGGGCTCACAATTGCGCTCACGAAGCTCAACTTGCCGGCGATCCGGCGATCTGGCAACGCGGCGATCTCCGCCTCCACCAGTTTCCCGGCTGCCAATTGTCCGGCGCTCTGTTCCGGCACGTCGGCCACCAGCCACACCTGCGAAAGGTCTGCAAGGGTACAAATCTCCCCAGCCGGCTGGATGATCTGTCCCGGTGTAACCGGCCGGTCCATCACGGTGCCTGAGATATTGGCGAAGATCTCAGTGACGGCATTGACGCTCCTGGTGGCAAGCAGTTGCTCCACGCGGTCGTCGCTCATGCCTAGCACCCTAAGTTGGTCTCGCTCGGAAGAGAACTCCGCCTCCGCCTGTTGAAGGTCCGCTTCCCGCCTCTGCAGTTCGGCTGACCCGATCACGCCAGCTTCCACGAGGAGCTTCGCGCGCTCCACACTGCGACTGGCCAACTCACGTTGGGAATGGGCCTT
>CAZUAX010000019.1:1959-35842 GCA_964618435.1 uncultured Solibacteraceae bacterium | reverse complement strand
AGCGCATCATTCGCTACCACGGTTCGGGTTTCGCGGGGTGCCGCGATTACCGTGCTGGTTTCAGGACCTTTTTCCGCAGAGCAGCCCACAAGCAGCAGGGCAAGGATTGCCCCTCCCGCTAAGCGGGCACAAGAATCTATAGCAATTGTCAATTTCGTCTTCACGGCAAGGTCTCCAAATCCGCTGCACGGAGCTGTTCAATCTCGATCAACGCAGACTGCAAGTCAAATTGCGCGGCAAGGTAGTCTGTACGCACACTGCGAAGCACCCTTTGGGCATCCAGAACCTCCAGAATTCCCCGCTCCCCGTAGCGCAGCGCAGCTTCGGCCGCCTGCAACGCCGCTTCGGCCTCGCGTAATGACCCCTGCTCCAGGGAAGCGATCTGTTGACTGGCGATTTCGTAGAGACTAAAGGCACGATCCAGTTGTGCCAGGAGCTGGAGGCGCACCGCCTCGGCATTGGCGGCAGCCTCAGTGCGTGCCGCAACGGCCTCGCCAATCGGACCTTCCCGCCGATTCCAGACGGGAAGCGGCAGCGACACGCCGAGGCGAAGAAACCCGAGGTCCGGCTGGTGTTCGTACTCCAGCCGCACCGAGGGCTGGGGTTTGCGCATTGCCAGTTGGAGTTGTACCAGGGAATCCGCCTGCCGGATTCTTGCTTCGCTTTGTTTCAAGGCCGGATATCGCTCCAGCATCTCCGCACGCAGGGCCTCGAGCGTCGGTACGGGTTGTGTGCTTTTCGGAGGCATCACCACGTCGACATCCGGACCTAGCGGTGTCCCAATGAGTGATGACAACATTGCAATTGCATTTGCCAGCCGGACCTGCCCAGCACGAACGAAGGTACGCGCTGTGGCCAATTCCGCCTCAGCGCGCGTGAGTTCCAGTCGCGCGGCCTCCCCCACCTCTACTTGAATCCTTACTCTCCGCAGGAGGTCGTTTACCGTTCGTAGGTTTTCCTCCGCGAGCGCAACTTCCTCTTCCCGACGGAGCACCTCGTAATAGGCTTGCTTCACTGAAGCGCGGACCGCTACCCGCATCTCAGTTAGGCCAAAATCACTCCCCGTGCGGCCTTCCGTTGCCGCTGCAATGCGCGCCTTGCGCAGAGACGGCAGCTCAAGGGGCTGGTCAAAGCTGTAATGCTGCAGCAGACCAGGGACGGCCGGGCCGACACGATTACGAACCACATATTGGTAGCCAGTGAGGTTGTTGAACTGAGGGTTGGGATAGGCTTGCGCCGTGCGAATGCCCGCCTCTGCCCCTGCTACCTGTGCGGATGCTGCCTGCAACTGCGGGTTGTAATTCCGGGCCAAGCGCAGAGCGTCTTCCAGGGTCAGGACGGTCGCATCCGTTTTGGCGACGGGCCGCTGAGATGGGTTCTCAGTCCACGCCATTAAGGGCCAACAGGTGGCCGCCATAATCCACGCAATGCCTAGCGTTTTCACTCGAGTGCGAGGAGGTCGAATCCGCAGGCTAGAGAACGATCGGATGAATGCAATCATAAGTTTACAGGGATGCCTTCAAGAGCTAAATCGAATCACCAAAATGCCGCACGAAGCGCGACCGCAGCTCGGACGCAGAGGTCCGGACTGGATTACCAACGGCAGACGTAGCCTCAGGTTTAGGGGACTCCCGGTAGACGAAACGGGAAATTCTAGTGTTTCACGAAGGCGGTGAATCTGTCACGGCTTCCCCTGCCACCCCGCACTCTGTCAGCAAGTGGCGGATACCCGGAGTCTCGCCGACAGCTCCTGCCAGGATAAGGACAGCGAGCGCGAGGCGAAAACTTGAGCACGAGCGTCATTGCATTTCGGAGTGGTGACTACCGATTTCGCTTGACTCCCCTGGTGCCTGCTTATACGCTGATTACAGAAGCTTATACTTACACCCACCTTGAAGAGGTGCTCACCTGTTTGTCGGCTGTTTCTGGAGGTGCTCATGCCGTGGACCAGCCTTTACCGAGAGCGTCTTTGCACCGCACAAAAGGCCCTGCAGCTCGTAGAATCCGGCAGCCGCGTGTATATCCATCCCGGGTGCGGCACCCCGGAACCCCTTGTGGAAGCACTCACAAACCGCGCTCCGGAATTGCAGGGCGTGGAAGTCACGCACATGCTTACCTTGGGTTCAGCGGGCTACACCCGTCCGGGCATGGAACATGCATTTCGCCACAATGGCATGTTCCTTGGAGGCAACGTGCGCAACGCCGTCCATGAGGGGCGCGCGGACTATATCCCCATCTTCCTATCTGAGATTGAGGATTTGTTCACGTCTGGCGCCATGCCCATCGACACAGCGCTAATTACTACCTCTCCACCGGACGCCCAAGGATATTTATCGCTAGGAGTGAGCATCGACACCACCCTTACCGCCGCCGAATGCGCCAGGAATGTGATCGCGGAGGTCAACCACCAGATGCCGCGTACGCTGGGGGACACTTTCCTTCATGTATCGCAAGTGGCGGCAATCGTTGAGACCAACCGTCCGCTACTGGAGATCTCGCCGGAGCCCCCGGGCCCCGTGCAGGATCGCATCGGCAAGTACATTTCAGAATTGGTCCCCGACGGCGCATGTCTGCAACTGGGAATCGGCGCGATTCCCGATGCCGTGCTTGCGTGCCTGGATGATCACAAGGATCTGGGAATCCACTCTGAGATGGTCTCGGATGGCGTGATCCGCCTTATCGAGAGCGGCGTCATCAATAATCGCCGGAAGACTATGCACCCGCATAAATGCCTCATCGGCTTCGTCCTGGGTACCCGCAAGCTCTTCGAGTTCATGCACGAGTCCGCGGTGTTTGAAAGCCAACGGACCCGTTACGTGAACGACCCGTACCGCATTTCGCAAAACGAACGAGTGGTGGCCATCAACTCGGCCATCGAAGTAGACATCACAGGGCAAGTGGTGTCGGATTCCATCGGCACAAAGCCCTATTCGGGCTTCGGAGGACAGGTGGATTTTATTAGGGGAGCCGCACGCTCCAAAGGCGGCAAGCCCATCATCGCCCTGCCTGCTACCACCAGGGACGGCAAAATCTCACGCATTGTACCCACCCTGAAGCCAGGGGCGGGCGTCGTGACCTCCCGCGCGGATGTCCACTATGTGGTTACCGAATATGGCGTCGCGTACCTCCATGGCAAGAACCTTCGTGAGCGTGCTGAGGCGCTTATCGCCATCGCTGCCCCGCAATTCCGCGACGAGCTCACCCGCTACGCCGCGGAGAACCACTGGCTTGGCGCGCAACTCGCGCTCATGGCCTGAGGAGAAGTCCCATGTCGCCCATCAACTTGCCAGCCTCTGGCTGCAAACCCGATAAGGGCTACGTCACCATCAATCCCCAGCTATGCAAGGGCTGTGGCCTCTGCGTGGAGGCCTGCGTCCCTCACGTGCTGGCTCTCGCCCCCCAACTGAACCGGTTTGGCTACCATCCCGCACAGTATGTCGGCCATGGTTGCACTGGCTGTGGGCTATGCTTCTACGCCTGCCCGGAACCTGGCGCACTGGTTGTTTACAAGCGCCCCAGCGTGGCCGCAGCAGCCTAGCCGTAGCGCAACGCGAGCTGGCTTTGCAACGCAAGGAGGTTGACCATGGCAAAGCAATTGATCAAAGGAAACGAAGCCATCGTGAAGAGCGCGATCCTCGCCGGATGCCGCGCCTTCTATGGCTATCCCATCACGCCCGCCTCGGAGGTTGCTGAGGCCGCGGCGCGTTATTTCCCAATCACCGGGGGCACCTTTGTCCAGGCGGAAAGCGAGGTCGCCGCCATCAACATGGTTTACGGCGCTTCCTCCGCGGGCGTCCGCGTGATGACCGCCTCCTCCGGACCCGGTATTTCACTCATGCAGGAAGGCATCAGCTATCTTGCCGGCGCGGAGCTGCCCTGCGTGATCGTCGACATTACCCGCGGTGGGCCAGGTCTCGGCAACATCTTTCCTGAACAGGGTGACTACCTGCAGGTGGTGAAGAACGGCGGCCACGGCTGCTATCGAACGCTGGTGCTGGCTCCCCATTCCTGCCAGGAGATGGCCGATTGCACGTCCCTCGCCTTCGACCTTGCCGACCGGTATCGCAACCCTGTGATGGTGATGGCCGACGGCTTCATCGGCCAGATGATGGAGCCCGTTGCTTTCGCAGCCGCAGCGCAATCGCCGCCACCGCCAGGGTGGGCAGTGACCGGCCGTGCGCAGACTCGTGGCAACCTCGCCAGTTCCATTGAACTGGAGGCAGACCAGATGGAGGCCCACATCCACCAGCTCGAGCTGAAGTACCACCGCGCCGCTGCAGACGAAGTGCGCTGCGAGCATGTGGAGACTAACGACGCCGATCTGGTGCTTGTGGGCTATGGGGTGGTAGCCCGTGTATTGAAAGCAGTGGTCCGTGAAGCCCGTGCGGAGGGACTTCGTGTGGGCTTGCTGCGCCCGATTTCACTGTTCCCCTTCCCGGCGCTACCTTTGCGCGCGCTCGCCCGGCGCAGTCGCGTCTTCCTCACCGTGGAGATGTCCACCGGCATGATGGTCGAGGACGTCCGCCTCTCGCTGAACGGCGCCAAACCTGTAGAATTTTTCGGGCGATGCGGCGGCAACGTCCCCTCTACGGACGAGGTGCTTCGTGTGGTGCGAGAACTCGCTATCCGCGAAGGTCTCCGCCCACTGCTTCCTGAAACGCCCTCTTTGGAGGTCTGTCATGGTTGAGTATTTGGTTGATGACCCTCTCGCCGCTGGTTATGAAGTGATCCACGAGCGGCCCCACAGCTTTTACCCGGAGTTCTTCCGCAAGGGAGACCTGAAGGACCAGACCCACTACTGCCCAGGCTGCGGCCACGGCATCGCGCACAAACTCGTCGCGGAGGCCATCGACGCCCTGGGCATACAGGACCGCACCATCGTCATCAGCCCGGTAGGATGCAGCGTGTTCGCCTACTACTACTTCGATACCGGCAACGTGCAGGCAGCACACGGACGCGCACCCGCCGTCGCCACCGGAATCAAACGGGCACACCCGGAGAGCATCGTGATCTCCTACCAGGGCGACGGTGATCTTGCCGCCATTGGCACGGCTGAGATCCTGCACGCTGCCAACCGGGGTGAAAACATCACCGTGTTGTTCATCAACAACGCGATCTATGGCATGACAGGCGGCCAGATGGCACCCACCACCTTGCTGGGCCAGAAGTCCACCACCACCCCCTACGGCCGCAACCGCTACAACGATGGTTTCCCGGTGAAGGTGTGCGAACTGCTTGCCACTCTCGAAGCGCCCGTCTATCTGGAACGTGTGGCCTTGGGCAACTCCAAGCAAATCAATGCGGCGCTGCGCGCGGTCCGCAAGGCCCTGCGTTATCAGACGGAAGGCGCAGGCTTTTCTCTGGTGGAGATCCTCTCACCCTGCCCAACCATCTGGAAGCTCGATGCCGTTGCTGCGCAGAAACACGTGCGTGAAGTTCTGGTTCCCGCGTTTCCATTGGGCGTCTATCGTGACCGGGGCGCGGAGATCTCCAAGGGCGAAACGCTACCCCCGCGCCCCTTGCCCGCTGCCCAGCCGCCGATGGAGACGCTTCCTGGCCTGCTGGATATTGACGAACAGACACCTGCACCGCCTGCGGCGCGTCCTGACCAAGTCGACCTTCGCATTCGCGTTGCGGGCTTTGGCGGGCAGGGCGTACTGATGCTTGGCGAAGTGCTGGCAGAGGCCGGATTGCAACTGGGCCTGGATGTCTCCTGGTTGCCTTCGTATGGGCCAGAGATGCGTAGCGGCACGTCGAATTGCCACGTACGAGTCTCCACCCAGGAAGTGGATTCCCCGCTGGTCGCCAAGCCCAATGTGCTGCTGGCCCTCAATGAACCGTCGCTCCGCAAATTCCTGCCCACCGTGGAAGCTGGCGGTTGGGTGATTTACAACAACAACCAGTTTCCGGCGGATCTAGGCGCACCCGAGGGGGTCCATACTTTGCCGCTCGCCTGTAGTGAACTAGCGGACTCACTGGGCGAAGCACGCGCCGGCAACATTGTGATGCTCGGCGCACTGCTTGAAGCCACGGGTAGCCTGCCGCTGGCCGCCATCGACAGCGCCATTGTGCATCTGGTGAAATCCACACGCTGGCTGGAACTCGACCGGCGCGCATTGGCACTCGGCCAGCAGGCTGCCCGCGAAGCGATAAACCACTCCACCACGAAGGTGCGTCATGAAATCCACTAGCCCCGATCCCAACATCCAAGTCTGGTTCCGTGGCGGGTTCTGTCGGCTGGCTGACGCCAACGTCAACATCCTCACCCACGCTCTGCACTATGGCACTGGCGTGTTCGAGGGCATTCGTGCCTATTGGAACGAGACCGAACAGGATCTCTTCCTTGTGCGCGCCGAGGAGCACTTCGCCCGCTGGAAGCGCAACTGCGGCATCCTGCGCATCCAGATTCCGGAGTCCCCCTATGAGCTGGCAGGGATTGCCGCCGAAGTCTGTCGCCGCAACCGCTTTTGTACGGACCTCTACCTGCGCCCCCTGGCCTGGAAGGCTTCCGCGCGGCTGGGCGTGCAGCCCGACGACGTGGATGCCACCGCCATCATTGCCATCCCCTTTGGCGCCTACCTGCCCTCGGAGAATGGCATCCATGCGGGCGTCGTGAGCTGGCGCCGCATTGAGGATAACGCCATTCCCGGCCGGGCCAAAATCTGCGGCGCGTACGTCAACTCTGCGCTTGCGGGCGATGAAGCACGCCGCAACGGCTTTGACGAAGCCATCTTCCTTACCGAGGACGGCCACGTGGCCGAGGGATCTGCCTGCAACATCTTCCTCGTCCGCAATGGCAAACTATGTACGCCGCCCACCACGGACAATATCCTGGAAGGCATTACCCGCGACTGCATCATGACCCTCGCCCGTCGCGAGCTGGGCCTCGACGTGGTGGAGCGTTCCCTTGACCGCAGCGAACTCTACATCTGCGACGAGCTCTTCTTCAGCGGCACCGCCGTGGAACTGGCACCCATAACCCGCGTCGACCACCGCCCCGTAGGTGACGGCACAATAGGACCCATTGCGGAACGCCTGCGCTGGCTTTATCACGAAGCAGTGCATGGAGAACTGCCCGCCTACACCCATTGGGTTAACCCGGTTTATCACCCGGTTTCCGCAGGCCTAGGCACACGGTGAGGACAGGCACCGAACAGAGTCACTTGCACTCTGTTAGCCCTTAAGCTGCCTATCCAGCCAGGCGAAGGCGTCGTCCTGCATCTCAACATTGAAAATGTGCTTCTGTTCGTAGAAGCGCCCCTCGAAGGCACCAGGCCTTCCGGCTTTGCGGTAAATCGCAGTGAGCTTTTCGATGGATGCCTCCATGCCCGCAAGCGGGAACAGGCCGTCCTGCCTGCACTGCTGCACCAGCAGCGGCAGGGGGGCGCGCAGCGCCACGATGTCGGGTAGGTCCAGTTGCGCGTGAATGCCTGGAATGAAGTGTACGAACGAATGCGTGTCCATATGCCGCTCCATCATCGGGCGCGCCGTGGACATGAAGCCTACCACCACCCCCGCACGGATACGGCTATCGAGTCCGGCCAGCAGCAGCGAACGCCAGCCACCCATCGAGACCCCAACACAGCCGATGCGCGTTCGGTCAATCTCCGGACGCGACAACAGATAGTCCACCGTGCGGATGTCGTCCCATGCCACCACCCCAGGCCATGAGTATCCGGCGTACGCTAGCGTCTTCACGATGCTCGATTCCTTGGCCCGACACTTCTGGTTCAGCCGCACCACATCCTCCATCGAGTAGCCGCTACGCTCCCAGCCCGCGCCCCGGTCCTCCTCCAGCAGGATCCGCCGCTCCCCAAACCCGAAGGCATCAATGGTAATCACGGCGTAGCCACGCTTCACCAGTTCGGTGGCCGTCGGCCTGCCCGCATAATTCGCCTTGTGGTACGGCACCATCGCTGGATGGTTCACACCAAAGTCGATCACCTTTTCCTTCCCAAACAGGAACATGCCGCCGTGCGAGTGCAAGTCCACAATGGCGGGCAGCCTGCCATTGCGCTGCTTTGGCAAATGCAGGTAGGCTGGCACCCGCAACTCTGGCGTCGTCGAGAACACGATTTTCTCTCGCGTGAAGCTGCCCAGATCCTGGCGCGCCACTACTTCCGCCTGTGGCGCTACAGGAGGCGGGGATCCGCCGAGTGCGGCAAACACCAATTTGCGCCCCTCGCGCTGGTAGTCCGCCACATTGTTCCACCGGTTCCCCAAAAATGAAGCAGGAAACCCATGACGCTGGCTCAAGCGCTGGGCATCGGCAAAGAGCGAACCGGTATCTACACGCAGATTCCCAAGCACCCGCGGCAGATCACGCGGCGCTCCGGATGCATTGGCCGTGTCCTGCCCCAAGGCAGCACCAGCGGTAACACCAGCTGCGCCCAGCATTGCCAGGGCATCTCGGCGGGGAAGATGGGTGGGGTTCAACATCCCACGATGATAACCGCTCTCCATCCGCAGCATGCACCGCCACGTCAGCGGAACACTTTTCCGATACTCGTGACAAACAGTTAGCGTTCCAAACCTCGAAGCAGCCCGGCGCCAGTTCAGACGCGAGCTGGCGCTAGTGGCGCTATGCTAGTCTGCCGCCAGCAATCGATCAAGGTCGAGCGGGCGCGTATACATCGCTAGGCTGCCGTCCGCCGCCCGTGGCCACTCTGCTTGTGGACGGTCCCAATAGAGTTCCAGGCCATTGCCATCGGGGTCGCGCAAGTAAAGAGCTTCGCTTACCCCATGGTCTGCGGCTCCATCAAGCGGGATATTCGCATCCATTAGCCGCTTCAGGGCTTCGCCCAGTTGCCGCCTTCCCGGATACAGAATGGCGACGTGAAACAGCCCGGTATGGCCAAGCGGTGGCGGTGCGCCTCCCTTGCTTTGCCAGGTATTCAAGCCGATGTGGTGGTGGTAACCACCCGCGGAGAGAAATGCCGCTTGTGAACCCAACCGCTGCATGACAGTGAATCCTAGAACATCGCGATAGAAGGCTACCGCCCGCTCCAGGTCAGCAACTCTCAAATGGGCGTGGCCAATTCGCACATCCGGATCAATTGGCATGCCTCTCTGCTGGGTACTTTCGCTCATTCCGGAATTCTCGCATTCCCTGCCTGCGAAGCCACAAGTTCCTGGTGGATTCGTTACCATGAAGCGCGGAGGACGGTATGCACGAATCCCAATTCGAAACTCCTGAACTGGACGCGACTGCGCTGTTCCGGCACCTGCTGGCAACGTTAGCCCATCGATTTGCAGTTGCCGTGCGCGATGCGCCCGCAGGCTTTGCAGACTACCTGCCTTGCCCCGGAGCGCGCAGCCCAGGACAGATTCTGGCGCATCTCAATGTGCTCATTGAGTGGTCCACCTATATCGTCCAGGGTTCAACGGAGCGCCCACAGGAAGCCGTCCTCGTTTGGGATCAGGGCGTACGGCGTTTCTTTGCACTGCTGAAGGCATTGGACGAAGCCGTCCAGTCCGCAGACACTGGGACGTTCCCGATCGAAAAGTTACTGCAGGGACCCCTGGCCGACGCCCTGACGCATATTGGACAATTGACCATGTTGCGGCGCATGGCGAGTTCTCCGGTACAGGCGGAAAGCTACTTCCGGGCGAGTGTCCGCGCCGGGAACTTCGACTTCGAAGCTTGATGGCTATGGCTGCGGCCAGTTCCGTCTAGGGGATATCAATCCAGCGGTAGCGGATCGAACCCACCGTGGGTGGCTTCTTGAGGTGCAAGCCCACCAGCACAGCAATGATTCCACGCGTGCCTGCCATTTCCAAGAGGTAGTTTGTTTCGAGGTTGGCGTAACGGTCTTGCGCACTTTTCACGGCGCTGCGCTTTCCAAACAGTGCGTCGGCTTCGTCAAAAAACAGCACCGCGCCCGTGCGCGCCGCGGCGTCAAGAACCTGGCTGAGGTTCTTTTCGGTCTCACCGATATACTTCGAATCCACGCGAAGCACAGGTCTGCCCAGCTTCGACAGAATCTTCTCCGCAAGGGGCTTCCGACTGCCCGCTGACCCGTGAATGGCGACGAAAGTAGGCTGGCTTGGCCTCGACTCGCGAAGCAGTGGAGCGATTTTGTGCTCGGTTACCGGATCCAGGATGTTTGCGATGCGCAATTTCATGCAGCACCCCCTATGGAAGACTGCGGGAAAACCGGTGCGCTGGGTTCATGGCATGGTGCCTTATCGCTCCGCGAACCAGCCTGCATGGACAAAGCCTTACGTTCCATAGCTACCTCTTGCGCTGGCAGGCCCTGCGGCCATTGCGCCGAAAGGCCTGGCGTGAAGCGGCACATTCGGCCGCCCGGGAAGTTAGTCTGCCTTGAGCTTCCGGATCCAAATGTTGCGGAAACGCACCGCGTCGTTATGGTCCTGAAGCGAGAGCGGCAACTCCGGAGGATGCGGCGTATACGTACCTACCCTGCGCCACACCGTTGTCCCCAGATAAGCCTTGTGATGCTGTACCAGCACCCCGTTGAACACAACCGTGATGTAGGCAGGTTCCAACAGTTTGTCACCATCAAAGCGCGGAGCCTGAAAGAAAATGTCGTAGGAGTTCCACTCCCCTTGCGGCCGCGAGGGGTTAACCAGCGGGGGCCAGACGCCGTAGATTGCGCCAGCTCCACCATCGGCGTAGGTAAGATGACTTTCGGATTCCAGAACCTGCACTTCATAGCGGCCCATGAGTTCCACGCCGCTGTTACCGATGCTCTGTCCGTTGCCCTGGTTTTCCGCGGGAATCTGCCACTCGATGTGCAACTGGCAGTCGCCGAAGCTCTGCTTGGTGCGCAGCCGTCCCGTACGCGGAGTGATTTCAATGTAGCCGTTCTCTACCTTCCACTTGGGCTCCGACACTTCGGTACCGCGCCGTGCTACCTGCTCCCATTGGGAGAGGTCCTTGCCATCGAAAAGGACGATTGCATCAGCTGGGGCAGGCGCGGGAACCAATGGCCCGGGCTTCACCTTCTGCGGGCGCGGACGCTCCAAATCGTGTACCCGCCACTTCTGGCCCGGGATCCGCGGCGTGTCGCGATACCCACGGATATCGTCCCCGTCGTGCTGCTTAGCTGGTTTGGGAGCTGGAGGCGTTGGTGCAGTTTGCCCAAAGCCGGCAGCGACGAAAGAACAGACAAGCATGGAGGCAAGGAAAACTTTCATGAAGTCAGTCTACCCGTTTCCCCGTAAACGTGGTGGATCCCCAAAAAAGATTTTCTGGGGATCCTATCGCCGGAAGTCCTGGCCACAAAACTGGAATTTAGATTGAGCGAAGTGGATGATCCGAACTCACGCTAAATCTGCCCCGCAGGAGTCACAGGCATCGACATGATGGGCGAACCAGGCATCAATCTCTGCCTTCTTCTTTGCCACAAGACGCCCGGAGAGCGCCTTCATCTCAGGCAGCGAGAGAGGCTTGAAGCTCTTGGCGAACTGGATGTTCTCTTCAATGTGCTGCATCTTCGGCATTCCCACCACGGCAGAGGCAACCGGAAGCGACAGGGCGTAGCGAATGAGTTCTTCCGGTTTTCCGTCCGTCAGCAGCTTGTCCTGGGCATACACCTTCATGGCTGTAACTCCCATGTTTTTGCTAAGGGCCACCGGCAGGGCGGTTTCCTCAAAACTGCGGGAATAGCCACGCACGTTGCTGGGGGCTGAGTTGCCCATGAGCGCGGCATTGAGTGCCATCTGTGTGCAGTCAAGGTCGTGGCGTTCCAGACACGCGCGGAGGACTTCCGGGTCTGTATGGGAAGTAACTCCAATAAAGCGGGCCATCTTCTGTTCGCGGATCTGATACATCGCCTTCAATGCCCCGGTGGGCGCTTCGATGGCGGCAAGGTCCGCGGCGCCGGTGAGGTTGTGCATGTGGAGCAGATCAACATGATCCGTTTTGAGACGCTTCAGGGACATCTCCATCATCCGCATCACCTGGTCATAGCCACGTTCGGAAATTTTGGAAGTCAGCCAGATATCTTTCCGGCGCTCTTTCAGAAACAGGCCCAATCGCCGCTCACTTTCACCGTTCCCATACTGGGCGGCGGTATCCACATAGGTAACGCCCGCCTTCAACAGCATGTTGAGGGCCTGGAGGGCCTGCTCTTCCTGCTGGTGCATCAGCCAGCGGCTTCCCGCACCCATGCCAAGGATGGATACCCGTGCGCCGGTCTTGCCGAGAATCCGAGTCGGCATGCCCGTCCGCGGATCCACTTCCGTGGAGGCAAGCACCTGAGCTGCAAGGGAGGCAAGCGCGGTGCCGCTGAGAAAAAGTCTTCTACTAATGTTCACGTGCCATATCCTCTCGTTGCGGTGTTGAATCTCAATAAATCAAATCCCCACCAGTCGCCGCAGCCACTTCGCGGAGTGTGGCTTCAGCATATCCATGAATCCGGTTGCGTTCAATCACCTCAATTCCCACACCGACAGATCCCACAGTAGGATTTCCCTTTACCCAGCGATAAACTGAAGCCTGCCTGTTGGAGCCACTTAAATGGAACCCGCTCAAATGAAACGTCGTGAGTTTCTGGTTACTGCCGCTTCCGCGATCCTTTCCGCGTGCACCCCACTTGCGGAAGGGGACGAGGGAAGAGTGATGACAGTTCGCGGACCGATAGAACCATCCCAACTCGGCCTCACCCTTCCGCATGAGCATCTCTTTTCCAACTTCGGCGGCGAAGCCGAGGAGCCCACCCAATACGACGATGCTGCTCTGCTTGACGCCGTGGAACCGTACCTGCGTAAGGTGCAAGGACTTGGCTGCAGGGCGATTGCCGATGCTACCGCTGCCTGGTTTGGACGCCGTCCTGACCTGCTGCGCACGTTGTCTATGCGGACCGGCGTGCACATCATTACGAACACCGGCTACTATGGCGCCGCGAATGATCGCTACATTCCGCCCTCAGCCTACCAGGAGTCCGCGGACGAGTTGGCCGCGCGCTGGGTGAGGGAGTTTCGCGAGGGCATTGGTGAGGCTCGCATTCGACCGGGCTTTCTGAAGATCGGGGTGGACGAGGGACCACTGTCTGATATTGACCGCAAGCTGATTGTCGCCGCTGCCCGTACCCACCGGGAAACCGGACTCACTATCGCCGTGCACACTGGCGGAAACCCTGAGGCCGCCGAGCAACAGATGGAGGTCCTCAGCCAGGAAGGAGTGGCTGCTTCGGCTTGGATCTGGGTGCATGCAAACAACGTTCTCGACATTGGCAGCCTGGAGAAAGCAGCGGCCCGCGGGGCGTGGATTTCGCTGGACGGGCTGAGTAAGGAATCCACGGGCAGGCATTGGACCATCCTGCAACGCCTGCGTGAAGGCGGCTTTCTGGCCCAGGTTCTGCTGTCCCACGATGGCAACTCCTACCGCGCAACCGGGCGCGAGCCCAAGGCTTATGATTCGCTGTTCGTGGACTTTCTCCCGTACCTCCGCGCCCAAGGCTGGCAACAGGAAGAACTGGCGCAGTTGACCGAGAATAACCCACAGCAGGCGCTAACAATCCGCAAGCGCCTCGCCTGAGGTGGAAGCTCTTGCCCAGCCCAGCGCAGGGACCTGGCAAGACTGCGAGCCGACAATCGGAGAAACTCCGCCTGCTCAGCACCCACCAGAGAGCTATGTCCCAAAAGTGTGCCGCCATCGTATCGGAAGTAAACGCGGCAATGTGGTGCTTGCGGAAGCGCGCATGGCGTCGACAATAATAGGCCCATGATGCGTCGCTCGTTTCTGCTGCTTCTGGCGCTTGGTCTGCAACTGATTGCCCAGCCTGCACAACCCTCCAAGCCGCTTCGTGTACTGTTTGTCGGCAATAGCTATACCTTTTTCAATAACCTCCCAAATCTGCTAGAGCAAATTGCGAAGGGCCAGGCAAATGGCCCCCACATTGAGACGGAAGTTTCCTTGAGCGGGGGAAAGACGCTCCAATGGCATTGGGAACAGGGAAAGGCACAGGAGGCGGTACGGAAGGGGGGATGGGATTTCGTGGTGCTGCAGGAGCAGTCTTTGCTAGGCAAGACGGTGCCACGGGGAGAGACGCCATCCGTGAATGGTCCTGACCTCTATCTTGAGTATGCGAGCAAGTTTTCCGAGGAGATCCGCAAAGTGGGTGCGCGTACAGTGCTTTATGCAACGTGGGCCCGTGATGGATATCCAGAGCAGCAACGGAAGCTGGATGACGCGTTCACACAAGCGGCGCAAAAACTGGACGCCATCCTGGTACCCGCTGGGTTGGCGTGGACCGTAACGAGGATTGAAGCACCATCCATCCGGCTGCACATGCCGGACCGGTCTCACCCGACGATGGCGGGGTCGTATCTGAATGCGCTGTTGTTCTACCAATGCCTGACGGGACGAACGGCGTCAAATCCTCCGGCAGTGATCACCGGGCCAAAGTGGAACGACAAACAGGAAGTGACGCTGGTGAATCTACCCTGGAGCGAAGCCACAGTACTGAACCAGATTTCGCAGCGTGTGGCGGTACAGGAGCCACGGTGTCCGGTGCAGTAGGTGCGCAGACCGCGCTCCCACGCCGAGGGCAGCGCCGGTGGACCACGGAATGGGACTGTGGTAGTCTTCCGCCGTGCGGTAACAAGTCCCGCCATGCTGACGCCTTGGCCAATTAGCTTTCCCTGGCCACCCGATGCCGGGAGGCAGAAGGAGCCTTTCCATGTCCGCTGCCCGATTATCGAGACGCTATTTCTTCTATGGCTCACTGCTGGCGAGTGCAGTGCCCCTGGGCGGATTTGGCAGTGTGGCCTCGCTGAAAGCGATGGGCTACAGGTCCCCGAATGAGAAGCTGAACCTGGCCGCGATTGGGGCGGGGGGACAACCGGCCTCTGACCTGCGCCAGGCCCAGGCAGGTGTGGAGAATGTCGTGGCTTTGGCCGATGTGGATTGGGTGCGGGGCAGGGAGTCCTTCGATCGCTTCCCGAATGCCAAACGCTTCAAGGATTTCCGGCAGATGCTGGACAAGCAGGGCAAAGATATCGACGCGGTGGTGATTGGCACTCCTGACCATACGCACGCCGTCTGCGCGCTGGCCTGCATGCAGTTGGGCAAGCATGTCTATGTCGAGAAGCCGCTGACGCGCACCGCGGGCGAAGCGCGGATTCTGACAATGGCGGCGCGGAAGTACAATGTCGCCACCCAAATGGGCAATCAAGGCTATTCACACGACGCGACGCGGGTGGCGTGCGAGATCTTGTGGTCTGGAGAGATCGGCGAGGTGAGCGAGGTACATGCCTGGACGGGACGACCCAGCTGGCCACAGGGGATGGCGCAGGTGCCTTCAGCGACGCCGGTTCCCGAGACGCTGGATTGGGATCTGTGGCTTGGAGGCTCGGCGGCTCGGCCGTTCACCGCGGGTGATGCCGGCTACGAGGCATTCGTAATGGCACGAAACGAGCGCTACGGACGACCCACAAATACCCGGGACCAGTTTGGCTTCTACCTGCCGTTTAACTGGCGAGGTTTCTATGACTTCGGCAGCAGCCTGATTGGCGATTGGGGCGTCCATATTTTGGGCCCCGCAAACTGGGGTCTGCAGTTGAGCCCGGAGTATCTGGTGAGCGTGGAGTGCATCAAGAAGAGTGATTTGCCACCCTTTACGTTCCCGGACGAACTGACGCTGAAGTATGAATTTGCGGCCCGGCCTGGTATGCCGCCCGTGACAGTTTACTGGTATCACCATGGGAGTGGCGACGCCTATACGCCCCCTGGAATGTCAGTGGAGGCGGCGCGCAAGATTCCCGATACCGGTCCACAAGTGGGGCCACAACGCGGACAGGGCGGGTTCTTCGCGGGTTCCGGGGGTGGGGCCGTAGCGCGCCCGGCGGCGCCGGTAAAGCCCGCAGCAGCGCCCCGCAGAGTTTCGGGAAGCGGCTACAACAGCATTATGGTGGGGAGCAAGGGCTATCTGGGTACCAGTGGACGAGGCGAGGCGGTGGGCCTGCTGCCGGGCGCTAGGTGGGCGGAATACAAGCTACCGGAACCCTACCTGCAACGGTCTCCAGGTGCGAGTGTGGGCTCCAACCATGCAGCGCACGCCCGCGACTGGGTGCGCGCTTGCAAAGGAGGCGCACCGGCCTGCTCCAATTTCCTGATCGCCGGGCCTTACACCGAATGGCTGGTGCTTGGCGCAGCCGCCGTACACTACGAAGGAAAGCTGCTGTGGAATAATTCCCGCGGCGAGTTCCGCAACAACAAGGACGCCAATCGCTGGGTAAACGCAAGCTACCGCAAGGGTTGGGATCTGAAGGTCTGAATCGCCGCCTGATGGGGCCATGGACCGGATTGAGCCATGGAATAGAGAGGAAAGTCCGATGCAATACACCAGAAGAGACCTTGGGAAGCTGGCGCTGGCTGCCGGCGCAGCGTCTCAGATCGCCACGGCAAAGCCCAACTCCAACTTCGGAGGCGTGCAGATTGGGGCCATTACGTACAGCTTTCGCGCTTTGCCTGGCAGTGCGGAGGAGACATTGCGCTATTGCGTGGAATGTGGGATTAGCGCGGTTGAGCTGATGAGCAGTGTAGCGGAAAGCTATGCTGGGGCGCCGCTGCCAGTGCGTCCGGCATTCCCAGCGGGTCCGCGCCCGGCGGCGCCGGGAGGCAGTCCGCGTCCGGCGGGACGCCCTCCACTCACCCCAGAACAGCGAGCTGCGATGGAGAAGGCCACCGGGGAACTTAGCAAGTGGCGTGCTTCGGCGAACATGAGTAAGTATGAGGAGTTCCGCCGGATGTATGAGGATGCCGGCGTACGAATTTACTGCTTTAAGCTTCCACCTACCCTGGCTATGCCGAAGGAAGAATACGATTACATCTGGGATGTGGCGGAGACGCTTGGTGCTGACCACATCACGATGGAACTGCCCACCGACGATGCGCTTTTGCAGCGCGTGGCCGAGTATGCCTCGGAGCGCAGGCTGGTGATTGCATTTCACACCCATGGACAAGGTGGGTCCTCCGGTTTCGACCGGGTTCTGGAGGCTTCAGCCTATACCGCACTGAACCTGGACGTGGGCCATTACTACGGAGTGACGGGGGAGTCGCCAGTTCCGGTGATCGAAAAGTATGCAGGCCGAATCTCCAGCTTGCACCTGAAAGACAGGAAGGGGCCGGAATTCGCTCACGAGAATCGTGGACCTGGCAGCGGCGGCCCCAACATGCCCTTCGGGCAGGGAGGCACACCGCTGAAGGAAATTCTTCAGTTGATGAAGCAGAAACAGTATTCCTTCCCGGCCAGTATTGAATACGAATACGCAACGCCAGCGGGATCTGATGTGCTTACCGAGATGAAGAAGTGCGTTGCGTTCTGCAAGGCAGCGCTGGCGTGACCCATGGTTTGACCGGCGGATCCAAAAGAGATTTCGGGGTCCTGGGAACACCAGGACCCCCTTTGGCGTCCAAGGGATTGAACGCAACACGAAACCCTGTTAACGTCGTGGACAAGAAAGCGATTCACCTTCATGGCCGAACCGTTGCTCCAACTCGGCATTACCGGCGCAGCTGGCGTTGAGAACGGGGGCCTGGATTCATCCAGTGCCTACCGGGACGACCTGCTGATCGCCGGGTTGCGCGTGTGCAACGAACGGGCTTATGAAGAGCTGATCGCCCGCTTCCAGCAGCCGGTGTACAACATCGTCTATCGCATGCTGAACGACCCCAATGACGCGAACGACGTGGTGCAGGAAGTGTTCTTTAAGGTTTTCCGGCGGGTGGGATCCTTCCGCGGAGAAAGCACTCTAAAGACATGGATATACCGGATTGCTGTGAACGAAGCCTGTAACCGCAGGAGGTACTTTCAGCGCCATCTTCGTCAGGAAGTGGATTTCGACCGGAACGCGGATAGCGGATGGAGCCTACAGGACACGCTGGCCGCGGACGATCGTTCTCCGTATGACGAAGTTTTGAATCACGAGCAGCATGCGCTGCTTGAACAGGCTCTAGCCGGGATCAATCCGATCTACCGCGCCGCTTTGGTGCTGCGGGAAATCGAAGAACTCAGCTATGAGGAAATCGCGGATATTCTCCAGATTGCGCTGGGAACCGTGAAGTCAAGAATCTTGCGCGGCAGAGAAGCGTTGCGCGCGGAGTACCTGCGGCTTTCCGCGGAACCGAGCGCGCTGGATTTGTCGCCCCAACCTGTGGAGTAGACGGCACCAGACCGGATTTGTGGACGTTGGCGGCAGGGCAATGACGACCGAAACACCGCAAACGAGAAGTTGAGTCCGTCACTTCCAAAAAGAAGAAGTTGGTAATGCGATACGTCGACCAGCAGTTGCGAAATCTTCCCCGACTGCGCCCGTCGGAGAAGCTAAGCTTGGAGTTGCGAATTCTCGCCTCCAAAGAGCGGGCGCGTGCGCTACGGTATCGTGACTTGCCCAGCGCCTTGCGGTATTTGCGTCAACGCACGCAGTTGCATGTAGATAACCTGATGCGCCCGCTGGCGGTGCCCGCGTTTGGGGGGCTGGTGGCGGCGCTAGTGCTTTTCCTGTTGCTGGCGCCCGTTTACCCTCTGCGACAGGTACATGCAGCTTCCTTTGACGTGCCAACGCGGCTCTCTACCTCTGCCTCGCTGAAGACCATGGGATCCTACACCACAGTGGCGACCCCGGTGACCCTGCTGGTGCAGGTAAACAGCGAGGGGCGAGTGGTTGCCTACGAGATCCAGAACGGCATGGCCGAGATGCAGAACGAATCGGTGAGACGGAACATTGAGCAGGTGCTGCTGTTTACGGTGTTTACGCCCGCAACGAATTTCGGCAAGCCAGTGAGTGCGCTCGTGACGATTTCTGTGGGGCACAATAACAACGTTCTGGTGCTTGGCTAGTGTGAGCCTCCCCATCCCTTGAGTAGACAAAAGTTAGGCCAGCATTTCTTACGATCCTCTCCTGTGCTTGCGCGGATAGTGCGGGCCCTGGAGGCGGAGCCAACCGATACCATCCTGGAAATTGGGCCGGGCAAGGGTGCGCTTACGCGACTGCTCCTGGAGGCGGGGCTGCGCGTGGAAGCGGTGGAAGTTGACCCGGAGATGGTTGCACATCTGGTGATGGAATGGCCCCCGGCCACCACCGCGCTGCGGGTCCATTGCCAGGACGTGCTGGAGGCGGACCTGACGCAGTGGGGCGCGGTGACGGTGGCTGGAAACTTGCCGTACTACATCACATCGCCAATTCTGCGGAAATTGTACGCCATGGGTAGCACCCTCCGGCGCGCGGTGCTGCTGATGCAACTGGAAGTAGCGGAACGACTGGTAGCCAAGCCCGGCACCCGCGACTATGGGTTTCTTTCCGTACTCACCCAGGCTCATGTGCGACCGGAATTACTCTTCAAGGTTCCGCCAGGCGCGTTTCACATTCCGCCAAAAGTGCAAAGTGCCGTGGTGCGGGTGACCCCGCATGGCAATGTGGTGGACGACGCCCTGGTTGAGTTTTTGGGATGGTGCTTTGCTCAGAAGCGGAAGACGCTTCGGAACAACCTGAAAGCGCGCTTCCCGGCGAATGCGCTGGAGGAATTGCCGGAGGCAGGGCTGAGGGCAGAGCAGTTGGGGCTGGCAGAACTGCGGGATTTGTGGGAGCGGTTGCGCCGCCGCTAACCCCAGAAAGAGATTTGCGGACATTCCGCCTCCGGCCCCCGACGCGTTTGGTGCTTGCGTAAACTTGGGAAGCAGCCTCATCCAACGGGGCCACGCCAGCCCGGCAGGATGAGCTTAGCTCAGCAGAGTGAGAATGTTACGAAGTTCTTCACGCAGTGCGCCGAGATTTACGGCTGGGCTGGTGTTGCCCGCCGTGGCTGCGCTCGCGACAGAAACGGAGCTCAGCACCTGAGGGCCGCTGGCTACAACGACGGCATGCACTTCCGCCGAATCCAGAGGATCCATCTGCGGACTGCGTTTCCGCGCGAGTTCCTTGAGGTAGTTGCGCGCACCCTTGATGGTGTACTGCCGTTCGTACAGCAGTTGGCGAATCAGCAGCAACTGCTCCACTTCCTTCCGGCGATACATCCGATGGCCGGAACCGGACTTCTTGGGAGCCAACTGAGGAAATTCGGTCTCCCAATAGCGGAGAACGTAGGTTTCCACCCCTACGATGCGGCTGACTTCACCGATGCGAAACATCAGCTTGTCAGGGATCTCGGTCGGAGGTGAAACGCGGTGGTCAGCCTTATCAGGGGCGGACTTGCTGCGGGCTACGGCACCCAACGCCATAGATGTCATTTTAATGCAAAACTTAGATGGGCAATCGCCCATTCCACCGTTTATGGCCACTTTTTGCAGACGTTACAAGTGCCAAAGAGTGCGAAGGGTCCTGTGAAATGATTGTGCGTTCAGGCATTCACCCGGTAATGGAAGCGCTAAGGGCGGGTGCGCCGTTGGATCGCGTGGTGGTGGCGAGGGGCGCGGGAGGCGCGCGGATCCAAGAGATCGTGGACGGATGCCGGGCCGCGAAGGTGCCGGTGCGGTTTGAGCCACGGGAGGCATTGGACCGGCTGGCGAAGGGAAGCGTGCACCAGGGAGTAGTGGCCATTGGCGCCGAACGGGGATATCAGGGATTGGGCGATCTCCTTGGGCTGGACATGCTGGTGCTGCTTGACGGGGTGGAGGATCCCCACAACCTGGGCGCGATTGCCCGCAGCGCACACGCGGCGGGAGCAGGGGGGCTGGTGCTGCCGGAGCGCCGGGCGGCTGGTATCACGGATACCGTGACCAAGAGCGCGGCTGGGGCTCTTGAATACCTCCCGCTGGCAAGGGTGAAGAACCTGGGCCACTCTATTGAGGAATTGAAGAAGGCTGGCTACTGGATTTATGGTCTGGACGAGCGCGGAACAGTAGCGCACTGGGACGCCGAGTGGCAGCAGCCCAGCGCGATTGTGCTGGGTGCCGAGGGCCACGGGCTACACCGGTTGGTGCGTGATAAGTGTGACTACCTGCTGCGAATTCCGATGGCTGGCGAGGTGGCTTCGCTAAACGTGTCGGTGGCGGCGGGCGTAGTGCTGTTTGATTGGCGACGAAAACAGACTTTGGGCTCCAAGTAGGAAGGGAGACCCGGGCGGGCTGTGCATGGCACAGTTACAATACGGCAATGCGCTGCTTCCTAGGCATTCTGCTTGTTTTTTCGCTGCTGGTCCCATGCCCCCACGCGTTGGCCGCCGACCCTGTGCGCGCTCGCCAGGGGATGGTGATTTCCAATGACCTGGTTGCCAGCAACGTGGGCGTGGAAGTGCTGAAGCGGGGTGGCAATGCAGTGGATGCCGCCATCGCCGTGGGGCTGGCGCTAGCCGTCACCTACCCAGCGGCAGGCAACGTGGGGGGCGGTGGATTCATGCTCGTCCGTTTGGCGGACGGAACCTCTACCTTCTTCGACTTTCGCGAAAAAGCGCCCGCTTCGGCGTTCCGTGACATGTACAAAACGGAGGAAAAGCCAGACGCCATTCGTTCCGACTACCAGGGCCAGCAGATGCGGATGTCCGTGTCGGAAAGTATTGTGGGATGGCGAGCCTCGGGTGTTCCGGGAACGGTGCGTGGATTGGAGATGGCCTCGAAGAAGTACGGGAAGCTGCCCTGGAAAACGGTAGTGGATCCGGCAGTAAAGCTCGCGAGGGATGGCTTTGAGGTGCACTATAACCTGGCTACCAGCTTGAAGAATTCTACGCGGCTGCTGGGGCGGTTCGCGGAAACAAAGCGAATCTTCCTGCGCGATGAACGATTCTATGAGCCTGGCGAAATCTTCAGGCAGCCGGACTTGGCGGCGGTGCTGGAGCGTGTGGCGGAACAGGGTTCAGCGGGATTTTACGAAGGGGAAACCGCGCAACTGATCGCGAAGGCGATGCAGGAAAACGGCGGTGAGATCACGCTGGAAGACCTAAAGAACTACCACGCCGTAGAGCGGAATCCGCTGGAAACTACCTACAACGGCTACGGCGTACTGACGGCGCCACCGCCGAGTTCGGGGGGCGTGGGCATTGTGCAGATGTTGGGGATGCTGGAGGGCAGCAACTACCAGAAGGGCGGCTTTAACGCTGCGTCCACCTGGCACTATGTAGCGGAGGTGATGCGGCGCTATTACGCGGACCGCAGCGAATATCTTGCAGATCCCGACTACTACGCGGTACCGCTAAGCAGGCTGCTGGACAAGCAGTATCTGGCATCGCGCCGGGCGACGATTTCCACGGACAAGGCAAGCGTAAGCGACGAGATTCTCCCTGGGCGCGCCGCGGGCTACGAGAGCATGGAGACCACGCATTACTCGGTGGTGGATGCAGCCGGGAACGCGGTAGCCGTTACCTACACGCTAAATGGCAGTTACGGGTCTGGCGTGACCGTGCCGGGCACCGGCATTCTGCTGAACAACGAAATGGACGATTTTTCCACACAGCCTGGTGAGCCCAATATGTTCGGGCTACGGCAGGGCGAAGCGAACAAGGTGGAACCCGGCAAGCGACCCCTGTCGTCAATGACGCCCACGATTCTGACCAAGGATGGGAAGCTGTTTATGGTGGTGGGTTCCCCAGGTGGAGGTCGCATCATCAACGCGGTACTGCAGGCCGTGTTGAATGTGGTGGATTTTGGGATGAACGCCCAGGCAGCGGTGGACGCCCCGCGGATCCATCACCAATGGCAACCGGACAAATTGTTTGTGCAGGATGGCGTGTCACCAGATACCCGTGCGATCCTCAGCCGAATGGGCCACGATGTGGCGTTGAGCGGCTATATCGGCCGACTGCAGGCGATTGTAGTGCGGGAAGATGGGTGGCTTGAGGGGGGAACAAATTCCATTCCCCATGGTGGTGCAGTAGGGTATTAGAGGTTGCCGCTCATGTGGCAGCATCGAGGGAGGACACCATGAGCCAGACCCGCCGCGAGGTGCTGAAGTCCGGTGGAGCTGCATTTGCAGCCACCGCCGCCGTTCGCGCGGAAGCCCAGGCATTGCAGAGCAGGGGCGAACGAGTTGCCTATCGCAACTACTTTGGAGACCTTCACAACCACAACCAGGTAGGCTATGCCCAAGGCACGCTGACACGCAGTTTTGAAATCGCCCGCAACCACCTGGACTTCTACGCCTTCACGCCACACTCCTACTGGCCGGATGTCGGCAAGTACGACGGACGGATTGAAACCAAGTGGAAGAACGGTTTCCATGTGGCGAAGGCAAACTGGCCGGATGTGGTGGAACACGCGCGGAAGTTTGATAACCCGGGCAAATTTGTCACGATGCTGGCCTATGAGCGACACGGCTCGGCGGAAGGGGATTATCACATTCTGTTTCCTGACCTTAAGGGAGACTACAATCTGATTTCCAACCTCAAGGAGTTGCAGCAGTTTGCTCTGGAGCGGGGCTGCCTCATGATTCCGCACCATCCAGGAAACCGTTTGGGGCATCGAGGGATCAACGCCGCGGCGGTGGATCCAAAGGTATCTCCGGTGCTGGAAATCCACTCCGAGTGGGGCTGCGCGGAACACGACCGGGCTCCGCATCCTTACAAGCGGCACACCGAAGGCGGACGATGGACGCGGCATACCCTGCACCACTACCTGGCGCAGGGGCTGCGCTTTGGGGTGATTGCCAGTACGGACGACCACCTTGGCTACCCGGGAGCCTACAGGGAAGGGCTGGCGGCCCTGAAGACTACGGAACTGACGCGTGAGGGGCTGTTCGATGCGTTGCGCAACCGGCGCTGCTACGCGGTGACCGGCGACCGGATTGACCTGGACTTCTACCTCAACGGGCACATCATGGGACAGGAACTGCCATATGCGCGGAAACGGGAAATGGAAGTCTCCGTGCGAGGCTGGGACGAAGTGGAGCGGGTGGAAGTTCTGAAGAACAACCGCGTGATCCACCGCGATTTCCCAATGGACCGCGTCCCGGGCGCGTCGAGCTGGGCCAAGCCCGTGGTAGTGCGTTTTGAGTATGGCTGGGGCCCTTGGCCCGCGCTGGGCTGGGGCGGTACCGCCGACTGGGATTTCCGCCTGGAAGTAGACGGCGGACGCATTGAGGGAAGCCAGACCTGCTTCGTGACGGGCCCGATGGATGAGTTCCGGCGCGACCAGGTGCTGAGCCAGTCAGAAAAGCACATTCACGTGAAGAGCTTCACTGCACTTAAGCAGCAGGTGGACGACTACTCGCAGAAGGCGATGGTGATGCGCATTCAGGGCGACGCGCGCACACAGGTCCGCGTGGTGTGCACGAAGCCGAAGCCCTGCCAACTGGTGCAGACCCTGGGACAGCTGGCGGAATCGAACGAAATGCTGTTCACGGACAAATTCCCCTGGGAAAGCGCGATGCTGCACCGGCTAGTATTCGCGGAAAACTACGAGACGCGGTTCACCGTGGAGGACGAAGACCCGGGTGATGGCGTGAACTGGTATTACGTGCGTGTGGTGCAGGCCAATGGAGAGTTGGCATGGAGCAGCCCGGTTTGGGTGGAGAAACGGTAGCAAGTAGAAGGGATAGCGGAATGCAGCAGATTCGAGTGGCGACCGCGCAGTTTGAGGCGGCCGATGGTGACAAGGGAAAGAACCTCGCAACAATAGAGCGCTTGACGGTGGAGGCGAAGAAGGAGCAGGCCGATCTGGTGTGCTTCCATGAGTGCTCCATTAGCGGCTACACCTTTCTGGAAACACTATCGCGGCGAGAGATCCAGACGATCGCGGAGGCTGTTCCAGATGGGCCCTCGACAAAGAAGCTGATCAGCCTTGCGAAAAAGCACGGAATTTCCATTGGGGCAGGGCTGGTTGAGATTGAAGCTGAGCACCTATACAACACCTTCGTAGTGGTATCTCCAGAAGGCTTTGTCGCCAAGCATCGCAAGCTGCATGCGTTCATTAGCGATACCCTCACCTGCGGCGATTCCTACACTGTGTTTGAGCATCTGGGCTGTAAGTTCGGCATCCTCATCTGCTACGACAACAACCTGCCGGAAAACGTACGCATGACCGCGATGATGGGCGCCGACATCATCCTGATGCCCCACGTCACGGGCTGCCTGGAATCCCCCATGCCCGGGCGAGGAACGGTGGCGCCGGAGATCTGGCACAATCGTGAGCTTGATCCGGTGCGATGCCGTCAGGAGTTCGACGGGCCAAAGGGGCGTGGGTGGATTCTGCGATGGCTGCCCGCACGCGCTTGGGAGAACGGGGTCTACGCCGTCTACTCAAACCCGATTGGTGTAGAGGGCGGCACCATCAAGCCGGGCGGGTCACTGATTCTGGACCCCTATGGAGAGATTCTGGCCGAATGCCGTCAGTTGGGCGATGAAGTGGTGGTTGCTACGCTGGATCCGGGGAAGCGCATACTGGCTTCGGGGCCCTCGTACATCCGAGCCAGGCGTCCGGAGCTCTACAGAATGATGGTGGAGCCGAACCCGCACCTGGGGCCGGACAGGCGACCGGATGTGTGGTGGAAGAAGCGTGCGCGGAGGACGGCCACGGAAGAGGAAATGGACGACTGACAGAAGTTCAGGCGGGGTTCCTGAAAGGCTGGGCAGGGCCGGACTTCCTGGCTACCGCGAACATCGCGCCGCCTGCCAGCACAAACAGCGCACCACCGAGGGCAATGTAAATGAAGAGGTTGGTGACGCCCGTTTCGAGAACTGCTTCGGAAGGGTCCTGTGGGTTGTAGTACACCGTAACTTTACGGCCACCCGGATAGTTCTCTCGCAGATAGGCCTGCGCCTCCTCGCGGGTGTTGAACATCTGAATCCCCTCACCGATACGGTACCGGTGGCTTGTTAGTGTCTGGCCGGCCACCGAGTACCGATAGGTGACCGAGGGTGCGAACTGAACGCTCGGCGACTCGTCACTCGGCCGGGTGAAGCGTACACGGACTCTCGCGTTCTCTCCGAGCACGTGACGCCTTACGACACCCCCAGTGATGCGACCTTCGGTAGAGGACCAACTGGTAGTGCTCGCGGCTGTGAGGTGCAAATAAGCCATCAAGACCATGAGCGCCAGCCCCCCCACTGCGAAAACCGCGCCGACGATGCGCAGAATGGTAGTGCTTGGTGGATTTGGCTGTTGCATGAATGGCTCCCGCTAGAGAGCTCGAAAATTGGCCGGATAGCGTGTCATCTGCTTGAAGTGAGCCAAACCCGAGTGATTCTCAAGGAACGCGGGATGGAGGGACATTCACGCACGAGCAACGAAACTAGCCGCCAATTCGCTCACGCAGCCTTGAGACAATGTGCGGGTTTGCAGCAGCGATGTTGCGAGTCTCGTGCGGATCTTCCTGAAGGTCGAAGAGTACCTCGGCAGTGTTGGGGGCGGCGCCATCCACCTCCCCTTCGCGGTAGGAGAACTTGCGTACGAGTTTGTATCGGCCATCCCAGGAACAGCGCCAATCTCTGAGGCCGGATAGGACCACGTCTCGATGGTCGTTCGTGCGGCTCTCCACCAGAGGACGGAGGCTGCGGGAAGTCATTTGGGGAAGTGACGGTGCGCTGGCGTAGTCGAGGAAGGTGGCCGCAAGATCCATGTGGCTGACGAGGGCATCGCTAACGCGCGGCTGCACACCCGGCCCGGCGATGACCATCGGCACACCGATGGAGGCCTGATGGGGAACGCTCTTCGTCCAGCGTTCGTGGTCCCCCAGCATCTCGCCGTGGTCGCTGGCGAAGGCAATGATCGTGTTGGCGAGTTCGCCGCGA
Organism: uncultured Solibacteraceae bacterium; assembly: GCA_964618435.1. Taxonomy (GTDB): domain Bacteria; phylum Acidobacteriota; class Terriglobia; order Bryobacterales; family Bryobacteraceae; genus JACTMJ01. The sequence continues at coordinate 9,219 of CAZUAX010000019.1, read as the reverse complement.
GCTTCCACTTCCGCAAGTACACGGCCCATCTGTTGGTCGATGGTTTCGCACATGGCGGTGTAGTTTTGGCGTATCGCAGTGTGGGTGGCGGCGCTGTATTCCCGGCTACGAATCGGCTGGGGATAGCTGCGACCCTGGACGGAGGCATGCATCCTCCTTGTGATGTCCATGGGATTGTGCGGCCCAGGAAAGTTGAAGACCAAATGCCAGGGTTGGCCCTTGGGAACGGCGCGCAGCAGTTCCAGGCCCATGGTGGTGCTCCAGATGTCGCCGTAGTCTGGGTCAGGCAATGGGCAGGGCTCGCAATTGGTGAAGCCCTGTTTGCCTGTGCGGCGGCTGAAGTCATCGAGATGGGCACCCAGAAGGCCGCGCTGGCGAAGGTGTTCCATGAAGGGGTCCATGGGACGTCCGTTGCGCGTGGTGCTACGGATAGCGTCGTACTTGCCGGCATTATCAACCGCATCGGTAAAGCCCCATTCCTTCACCATGCGTCGCCCGTCGACGCCCCAATCTTCGGTGGCTTTGTGCAGGTCGAGCTTGCCGCAACCCAGCACGGCATAACCTTGGTCGCGAAGCTGCCGGTAGTAGGTGGTCTGCGGAAGGGGATAGTCCGTGCCGTTGCTGGGTACGCCGCACTGGTCATATTCCCGGCCGCTGGCAAGGCAAGCGCGCGACGGGGCACACACTGGGCTAGCGACGACAGCACGAGTAAAACGGACGCCGCGCGCTGCCAGGGACTGAAGGACGGGCAAGCGCACATCGATGCCAGGCGTGAAGGACGTCCAGTCATATCGCCACTGGTCTGGAAAGAAAAATAGCAGGTTGGGCCTGCGCGACGATTGTTGCGCTTTGAGAACCGCCGGGGCGGCGAGGGTACCCGCGAGCAGGGAGCGCCGCGTGAGGGAAGCAGACTGGTGGCTGAAAGCGGAATCCAACATGGCGATTAGCACGGTATCACGTTCACTTTGATCTATGCAGCGTCCGACAGTGCGGAGACAGGAAGGCGGTATCGGCGGCGGGGTAGCTTTTCGGGTACGATAAATCGTTTGGCCGTGCACGAAATCCGTTCGCCGGATTAGCGACGCGGCTGGGTCCCCTGTCTGATCCCACCTGTTCGAAAGGAGTCTCCCATGTTGAAATCTCTTTGCATTGGCTTGATGGCCCTCATTGCGCTTAGCGTAGTCGCCCCTGTTGCCGCGCAGGATGGCAAGGTGTATGAGCTGCGCACATACACCACGATGCCGGGCAAGCTGCCTGAGTTGCTGGCGAGGTTCAAGAACCACACCACCGCAATCTTCGAAAAGCATGGCATGAAGAATATCGGCTATTGGGTACCAACTGACCCGAAGCTATCGGAAAACACCCTGATTTATGTCCTGGAACATCAGAGCATGGAAGCAGCCAAGAAGTCCTGGGACGGTTTCCGTACCGATCCTGCGTGGCTCAAGGCGCGTGACGAGAGCGAACGCAACGGAAAGCTTAACCAGAAAGTAGAGAGCGTCTACATGAAGGCAACAGATTTTTCCAAACTTCGTTAAGGGTGGCGAGCGCCGCTTATACAGCGCGCCGGGCTTCCCGCATCGCACCGATTGAAACTGAAGTGGAGATAAACGCCGTAAGAGATTGGCAGCGCCAACGGCGTTACCGCTGAAACCAGGCGAGAGCCACGTTCCGAAGACCTGTCTGAATCGGGCTTTATAGAAACGAGCACATTGGTATGAGCGATACGAACACCGCGGCCGCGCATGGCGGCAGTCTGGGTAATCCGAAGTGGGATACATGGTTCTTTGGGCATCCTCGCGGACTGTCCACCCTGTTCTTCACGGAGATGTGGGAGCGCTTCAGCTACTACGGTATGCGCGCCATCCTGATTCTGTTCATGGTGGCTTCGGTGGAGACCGGGGGGATGGGCTTTGACGTTGTGAAAGCGGGAGCCATCTACGGACTCTACACTGCGTCGGTTTACTTGCTCAGTCTGCCGGGCGGCTGGATTGCGGATAACATTTTGGGGCAAAGAAGAGCGGTGCTGCTGGGGGGCATCCTGATTGCCGTAGGTCACTACATTCTGGCGCTGCCTACGCAGGAATTGTTTTATTGGGGTCTGTTGGTAATTGCGCCTGGCGTAGGCTTGCTGAAGCCGAACATCAGCGCGATGGTAGGCCAGCTATATCGCAAGGGTGATATTCGTCGGGATTCGGGCTTTTCCATCTACTACATGGGCATCAACATTGGCGCCTTTCTTTCTCCGTTGGCGTGCGGTTACGTGGGACAGCGAATTGACTGGCACCTCGGCTTCCTCATTGCCGGCGTGGGGATGACCCTGGGGTTGGTGCAGTTCTGGCTGGGCGGAAGTTTTCTGGGAACGGCCGGCGTGGAGCCTGGAGGATCAACGACACCTGAGGCGCTGGCGACGGCGCGGAAGCGCGGGCTAACCGGTGGGCTGATTACCGCGGCGGTGATCGGAGCGGTAGTCCTTGTCGCGAAGTCCGGTGTGGTGGAGTTCTCCCCGGAAGATGTGGCCAACCTTTTTGGCGTTGTGCTGTTGATTGTGACACTGGCGTTCTTCGGCTGGCTGTTCGGCGCAGGTGATTGGAGCAAGGAAGAGCGCAACAAGCTAATTGTGGTGGTGATTTTCTTTGTGGCCACCGTGTTCTTCTGGAGCGCGTTTGAACAAGCGGGCTCCACACTGAATCTGTTTGCTGAGCGCAGCACGCGCAATGAATTCTTTGGGATGGGATTCCCGGCAAGCTGGTTCCAGAGCCTCAATGCGTTGTTCATCATTGCGCTTGCACCCGTATTCGCATGGCTGTGGGTGTGGCTGGGCAGGCGGGAGCCGGCAAGCCCAACCAAGTTCGCGATTGGATTGCTGTTGGTGGGTGCGGGGTTTGGCGTGATGATTTACGCAGCGCAGTCCGCGGCGGATGGCAGTCTTGTGAGTCCATGGTGGCTCACGGTGATGTATCTGCTGCATACGCTAGGCGAATTGTGTGTGAGTCCGGTAGGCTTGAGCGCCATCACGAAGCTGGCGCCAGAGAGGGTGACAGGCCTGATTATGGGTGTGTGGTTCCTGAGCCCGGCTGTGGCCAACTACATCAGCGGGCGGCTAGCCGGATTGTATGAATCGATGCCCTTGACACAGTTGTTCGGACTGGTGACGGCATTCACTGTGGGCAGTGCGGTAGTGATGGCGCTGCTGGTTCCATGGGCGAAACGGTTAATGGGAGAAGTGAAGTAGCCGGCAGACCAAAGTCCGCAAACCGCAATCCGGCTAGCCTCCGATTAGCGGGATTTGCGGCGCACAGTCCGGGTCCAGAAGGCCGGTCAGGCGGGGGTCATCAAAGATCTCAATGGCGCGTTTGTAGGGGACAAACCCAGACTTGCGATAGAAGCTCAGCGCGGCGGGATGGTCAAGCGAGCAGGTGTGAACCCAGAAGCGGCGCAGTGGTTCCCGCGTGTGATGGCGGCCTACTCGATAGAGCGCGTACTCCATCAGAAAGCGGCCCGCACCCTGGCCGATACACGACGAAGTTAGGCCCAGATAGGCAAGTTCCACTTCACCGGGCTGGCGGTAATCGAGTTCTAAAAGACCTGCGGGAGCGCCCGATTGCTCCAAAACAAAAAGCTGGACGCGCGGGTGGTGCAGGATGGCGACGAGGGCATCATCGCTGAGTTCCAGGCGGCTGAACCAGAGCCATGGGCCACCTACGGCACGGAAGAGTTTGCGGTACCAGGCGGGTTCTGGATCCGCCAGCGCACGCAGACTGCATTCCGCTGGTGGCACAGGCTCGGGAAATGGCGTAATTGGCGTGATTTCCAAATAGGTAACCACCGCGGCAATCTTGCCAAGGGGAATTTCGGTGTAGCCGTCAGAGAGTATAGCCATTGTGTAACCGCGTCGGGAATCGTGCGGAAAATCCCTTGGGCATCAGCAGCCGTAAGGGTTTGCCATTGCGGCATCCCTTTCCGCCGGCCCCCAATGGGAGGCTCCGCAGGTCTAGTTTGTCGTTAATCCACTACACGTCGCTTCTCCACCCATTCAATCACGAGTTCGCGGATATAGGGACCTGTTTCTGGAAACTCGAGTCCTTCCGTTTCGATTTCCCGCTGGTTGGCGGCAACGTAATCGAGGGTAGCCACGGTGTAGAGCTTCTCTGCGTCCACGGGTATCCCGCGAAGGATGCTCTGGGGCAGGCGACCGCCGGGAATGCGTCCCATCACCAGACGATTGCCGAAGGGCAGCGCGTCCCAGATTTCACGAGCGTGGATCTTGCCCACGGATAGACCTGCGCGGACTGCGCCTCGATTCACAAAAACGAAGTCTGTGCCAAGTGACTCCTGAACAGCGCGTTCTACAATTTCCCGCATCTCGAAACGATTGCAGGCGATCTTCGATTCCCCAATCTCGCGACCAACAATGCCAGACACCTTGGCCTCCCACATCTGCACTTCCTTGTCGACGATGGGATCCGGTTGGAAGGTAGTGGTGTTCACCGGAATGCGCTGCCAGTCAATATTAGTGATGGTCTGCGAGGTGGTATCGAATTGCAGGTTAATGCGCCCAAGTTCAGTGGTGAAGGGGCGGGTGCGCACCACCATCCGGTTGCCATCGCGAAGGATTTCCTTCATTCCGCCATGGTCGTGGCCGCTGACGATAAGATGCGCTTCCGGTACCTCGCGCAAGAGAGCGGCTTCTTCGGCTGGGAAGATATGCGTGAGGGCAATGAACATCTGCGCGCCATCGCGCTCGCGCGCAATGCGGATGTACTTGCGCAGGCTGTCAGCAAGTGGAAGTACGCGCCAAGGACCAAGGTTATATGCGTAGGTGAGTTCCGGAAGACGTGGCGTCATCAGGGCAATGATGGCAATGCGTACGCCGTTGAGGTCGCGGATGAGATAGGGCGGAGGGGTGAAGAGAAGCCCATGCTCGTTGACGAGGTTTGCGCAGAAAAGCGGATACTGCGCGTAAGTGAGGTAGTCGTAGACGCGCTGCCAGCCGTAGTCGAATTCGTGATTGCCCATCGCGACGGCGTCGGGCCTGAGGAGGTTCATCACTTCGTAGATGGGTACGCCCTCATAAAGAGAACTCACGGCGCTGCCTTGGACAAAATCACCCGCATCGAGATACATGCTGTGCTCGGCAAGCGCGCGTTCGCGATTGAGAGCCGAAGCGAGGTAGGCGAGGCCACCTTGCCCTTCCCGGGATGGCACGAGCCGGGCATGAATATCGTTGGTGTGCAGGATGGTGAGCGAGCGAACACTGCCGACATTCTGCGCCTGCAGCGCGACAGGTAGCGTGGCAGCAGCAGCAAGGAAGCGGCGGCGTGTGTGGAGTGGCATGGCGACCATCGGGATATCTACCCGTTACGGCAAGTTTCGCACAGTCGAGGCATAGTGGACGCATAGTCGAGACACATGCGCAACAGTGGAATTCGCCAGCTTCCGGAGGACCGTCTGAATGGAAACAATTCATAGCCTTCGGCACTCTTGCTGCGCTGCGGGCTGCAAGCATACGGTTCGCGGCTTTGAGCTGGGGATGCCGGAACGGACACGCGGGGACGCTAGCGTAGACAGCTGCGGGGTGTACGAAGGCGCTATGCGAGAATGGTGGTTGGTTTCTCATGTTTCCACCCATTAAATCCACCACCATTCTGTGTGTTCGACGCGGCTCGAAGGTGGTGATGGCGGGCGATGGCCAAGTGACCCTCGGTCACGAAGTGATCAAAGCTTCCACCAACAAGTTGCGTCGTCTCTACAACAACAAGATCGTCTCTGGCTTTGCAGGCTCCACTGCGGATGCGTTTTCGCTGTTTGCCCGCTTTGAGACCAAGCTTGAGCAGCACAACGGCAATCTTGCCAGGGCGGCAGTCGAACTAACCAAAGACTGGCGTACTGACAAAATCCTGCGTCACCTGGAAGCAATGCTGCTGGTTGCGGATAAAGACAAGACCTTTCTGTTGAGCGGACAGGGCGACGTGATTGAACCCGACAAAGGAGTAGCCGCCATCGGCAGCGGCGGACCCTTTGCCGTGGCAGCAGCCAGGGCACTGATGGAGAACACCGACTACGATGCGAGGAAGATTGCGGAAACGGCGATGACCATCGCCGCAGACATCTGCATCTACACCAACCACAACACCGTGTTTGAGGAGTTGGAATAGCCATGGTAATCTACCTCCCTCCTCAAGGACCGGATTCCACTCCGTTGCTGGACGAACTCACCCCGCGACAGATTGTCGCCGAACTCGATAAGTATGTGATTGGGCAGAACGAAGCCAAACGCGCAGTGGCCATTGCACTGCGGAACCGTATCCGGAGACAGCGCCTGGAAGCGGACATGGCCGATGAGGTGATGCCCAAGAACATCCTGATGATTGGGCCAACGGGTGTGGGCAAGACCGAGATTGCGAGACGGCTGGCGAAGCTATCCAGTTCGCCCTTTCTGAAGGTGGAAGCGAGTAAATTCACGGAAGTGGGCTATGTTGGCCGGGATGTCGAATCCATGGTCCGTGACCTTGTGGAAACCGCCATTGATATGGTGCGCGAGGAACGACTGGATGAAGTCGCTGACCGCGCCGAAGCGAATGCCGAAGAGAAGCTGCTGGACCTTCTGTTGCCTCCGCCTACCGAAGAGCTGGAGAGCTACGCGCAGACACGCGAGAAAATGCGGCAGATGCTGCGGGCCGGAAAGCTGGACGACCGTGTGGTGGAACTGGATGTGCGCGATCGCAATGCGTCCTTCGAAATCGCCACGAATTTGGGCGTGGAAGAGATGGACATCAACCTGAAGGATTTCCTTCCGAATCTCTTCGGCCAACGTACACGCAAGCGCAAGATGCCGGTGATGGAAGCCTTCGACTATCTGGTGCAGGAAGAAGAACAGAAGCTAATCGACATGGAACAGGTGACACGCGCAGCCATTGAGCGCGTGGAACGGAACGGCATTATCTTCCTGGATGAGATGGACAAGATCGCGGGACGCGAGGGTGGGCAAGGCCCTGATGTGAGCCGCGAAGGCGTGCAGCGGGACATCCTGCCGATTGTGGAAGGCACCACCGTGAATACGCGTTACGGGTTTGTGCGAACCGATCATGTGCTCTTCATCGCCGCAGGCGCCTTCCATGTATCGAAACCCAGCGACTTGATTCCTGAACTGCAGGGGCGTTTTCCCATCCGCGTAGAGTTGCAGTCACTCACCGAGGCGGACCTGATCAGGATTTTGCGTGAACCCAAGAATGCGCTAACCAAGCAATACATCGCTCT
>CAZUAX010000019.1:0-1859 GCA_964618435.1 uncultured Solibacteraceae bacterium | reverse complement strand
GTTTGGCCGCGCTGTGCGTATTCGCGGCGATGCTGGGCTGCGGGTACGTGGGCGATACACTGCCCCCAGCGCTTTACATTCCTCTGCCCGTAAATGACCTGAGCGTGCTGCAGGAGGGCGGCGACATTACCGCACGTTTCACCATGCCCACACGCAGCACAGAGGACCTGCCTCTGGATGGAAATGTGGAGATTGACCTGCGTGCCGCAATCTGGGAGAACCGTGATTGGGACGAGGGCGCCTGGGAGATCGAGGCACACAAACTTCCCGTGACCGTTGAAGATGAGACGGGCTTGGCACGTACCCCGGTGAATGGCTTCATTGGGCGGCGGGTGTTGCTGCGTGTGCGTGTAGCTGGTCCGAAGAGACGCTATTCCGCTTGGAGCGAACCGGTAGCGTTGCGAGTACTGGCGGCGCAACCCACTCCCGCGGAAGTCTCCGCGACAGCCACGGCAGAGGGTGTGGCCGTAAGGTGGAGCCTTCCTGCAAGTCCAGATGCAGGCGCGCCCCGGGTAGTCGAAGTGTGGAGACGCCAAGGGGCGGAGACGGATTTCCGTTTGGTGGACACGGCAGACCAGGCTTCGTATCTGGATACAAGCAGCATTTTCGGCGAGCCCCACTCCTACCGGTTGCGCACCCGCGTGGCGGCGGATGAGCAGCTTGCGTTGAGCCGGTTTACCGAAACCGTAAATGTCATTCCCGTGGACATCTTCCCACCCGCGGTGCCCGCCGACTTAACTGCGATCGCAGGTGTATCCAGCGTGGAGCTTTCCTGGACCCGCAATGCTGAAGCCGACTTGGATGGGTATCGGGTTTACCGGGCAGCAGGTGAAGGCGATTTTGTGCCAGCAGGAGCACTCGTGCGGGGCAGCACGTATAGCGATGGAACGGCACCCGCCGGAGTGCCACTACGCTACCAAATTACCGCGCTGGACCTTACAGGCAACGAGAGCGCGCCATCCGCCACGGTGGAAGTGACACTGCCGTAGTTGTCGCCAGATTCCAAGATGTGTTGACGGACATACCTGGACTGCGTAGATTGAGAACACTAAGGTTTCTGGGGGAATTCTATCCATGGAAGTTGATTTCCGGATGCTCGGCAGATGTGTTTGCCTGTTGGCCGCATCGTGCGCGTGCCTCTTCGCGCAGGACGGGAACCTGAATCAGACGGCACGATTGCTACAGGAAGTGATTGCGATTGACACGTCGAACCCTCCTGGAAAAGAGGGTGCACTGGCAGAGATGCTGGCGGCAAAGCTGCGTCCGCTGGGTTTCCAGATTGACATCATCCCAACTCCCGAAGAGGGCAAGGCCCACCTGATCGCACGCCTGAAGGGTAACGGCAATAAAAAGCCCGTGCTGCTTGCCGCGCATGCCGACGTGGTGGGTGTTGAGCGCGAAAAGTGGACGATGGAACCCTTCGCGGGCACGGTGAAAGATGGCTATCTTTACGGGCGAGGCGCTATTGATTTTAAGGGTGGAGTTGCCGTGTTCACGCGGGCGGTAATGATGCTGGCGGAGAACAAAGTTCCGCTCGACCGGGATGTGATTCTACTGGTGGAAGCCGATGAAGAGGGTGGAAAATACAACACCACCTGGCTGGCAGAGGATCACTGGGACAAGATTGACTGCGAGTTCTCGCTGAATGAGGGCGGGTGGATTCTGAAGAACGATGAAGGCAAGGTGGACTACGTAAGTATCTCGACGGCGGACAAATCGTCGGTCTCCTTGCTGATTACCGCACGTGGCACATCGACACATTCGTCAATGCCACTCGAAGACAATCCCATCTTCCGGCTGTCGAAGGCGATGGCGAAGCTGGCAGACTATCAGACAAAGCCGTTTCTGATTCCCAGCAC
>CAZUAX010000018.1:39780-42892 GCA_964618435.1 uncultured Solibacteraceae bacterium | reverse complement strand
AAGGCGAGAATGCACTCGGCCGCGGGGCGAGGGCCAAACAGAGATGCCTGCAGGTCGTCCTCGGTGGCTACGACGAAGTTCGACAGTTTCTCGTATGCCGCCAAGCCACGAATAAACTGCAGAATCAGGGGTACATCGTGTGGGCCGGCAAAGCGGATGTCGATAGCGACTGCGGCGTCCTGACCGCCGGATTGGCCGATTGGCTGCGGGACACCGTTTTGCGCGTCCTCGCCCGGGAGAGGGGCATCCATTTCAGTTGACATGCTGAACCAACAGTATAGCGGCCCTGAAGATACGGGGCTCTCCGAACTGCGCTCCGGCGAAACCGGCCTTCTGGCGCATGGAGACAACCATCACATTCTGGATGGGCCTTGCCCGGGGGCTGAAGACGCGCGGCGGCTGGTGTTTGAACTGGAGTATCCCGACCCTCTGCGTGCGCCTTGGCCGAAGCGGGGGCAGTGGACGGTGCGAACAAGAGCCTTTCGGGAGCAATTGGGCTGGGCGGTGGTGGTGGGTGGAACGGATGCTTGTGGGGAAGCGGTGCGGACGCTGCTCAAAGAACTGGCCGCCCGCGGCGTCCATCCAAAGGTGATGGACGACCTGGAAGCGGGCGGCCAGGCAGCCAGTTAAACGCGCGAATCCCCACCGGTGAAGGAAAACTCTGCCAGGGCACGGTACATGCTCTCGCGGCGGCGCTGACGGCGTTCATGAGCCGGAGCCACCATCCATCGTGCCACCCGGGCAACCAGAAATGGCGAGGCCAGGACGCTGGCAACAAAACCCAGGACGTAGCCAATGGCAAACCCACTGTTGATGGCAAAAAATGCGATCACGGAAAACACGATGCAGAGAGCCGCGAGAAAAACGGCCATCGTCAGAATACGCTTGGGAAGCTCCGCTACCAGCTGGTGAAGGGTCATCTCTTGAATGGGGGTTCTCATTTGCGGCTCCTTTGCCTTCGTCTTACATCCCCATCGTGCCAGCGATTTATGAGAATGTCTTGGCGAAGAGAGCTCAGGAAGGTACCTGTGACGCACGTCGGTATGCGCCGAAATTGACTAGTACTCCGGGGTAGACGGAAATAGAATCAATAGTTTATGGACTTTAGGGAGGCACTAGGTATGGTGGTACACCAGGAACTATCGAGTGAGTCCCCCTCGTGTTTCTCCGCTTAAGTCCACGTCGCCGGCATAGCCTGTTAGTTCCATATAGCCGTTTCCGGATAGGGTTTCGCCGTTCTGAGTACCACGGTACTGCATCATGCCTTCCCAGTAGCTAGGGCCGAGGCGGCGCTCGCTGACGAGTTCCTGGTCTTCCAGAAGCGGAGTGGCCTGCAGGGCGATGCCGAGACGAGGAATGGCGATGTCCCAGGCAAGGGGATACCGGCCACCGGTGTGAGGGCTGTCCCAGGTGCGGGAGGATACCAGGCGGATATCACGGAGGGGCAGTGCTTCCGTGCGGCCATCGGGGTGGATATAGGTGCCGCCAGAGAGTGGTTCAATGGAGCCATCGCGGCGGCGCAGTCGGTAGATCATCAACTCCGCACGGTTATCGAGCTGGATGGAAAACCAGTCCCAGCCCACCTGGTTGCTATCCATCTGGCTGGTAAAAAACTCGTGATCCATCCAGGACAAACCCTGTACACGACGGGTCTTTCCCTGGCTGATGAGGCTGCCCGTGGTGCCAAGGCGCGTGAGGGAAACATAGTGCGATGCGCGGCCTGCCTCGGTGGCCTTCTGGTGAACACCGTTTTCCCCGTGCAGTACGGGCGGCTTCAGGCTGCGCAAATCCAGATGGAGGGCAAATTCGCTGTCGATGGCCTGCAATTTCCAATCGTGTTCGCCTGTAAGCCGGGCCTCCCAGTTTCCATTCCAGATCCTGCCGGCGGAGGCATCGGCTCCAGCCAGGCCCGGGCCGGGGCGGTTGAGGCGTTCCCTGTGCGCGAAAGCGCCGGCGGCGACATCCGTCATCGCAAAGTGGGCCAGGAAAAGCTGGCCGGAATGCCAGGGGCTGGTTGGATCGCCGGACGCCTTCCGGGCCTGCCGGAAGAAGGTGAGTTCGTAGCCGAAGTCTGCACGGCCCGCCGGGGTGTCTTCCGCGCGCAGGCTGCCGGTGAAATACCACCACTCGGTTTGGAATTCCGGGTGGGCCATATGGTCGCGCGGAAACTCGTAGCGATAGCCCGGAAGGGCCATGCGCCAAGGCTCGCTTGGTGGCGCGGCAAGGGACGCTGCACGGGCCGCGAACAGGGCGGGGAAGCCTTTCAGGATGTGGCGTCGGGAGATCATTCCTCGTGGATCACCTCAATCGGATTGAGCCGGGTTGCCACGCGCGCGGGGAACCAGGCTGAGGCCAGCGTGGCCACGTAAATTAAGCTTAAAGCGCCGAACAGCAACATCCCTGGCCAGTGGAACTGAAAGGTCCAACCAAAGCTCTGCCGGTTGATTACATAGATGAGGATGAGTGACAGAGCAAAGCCCAGCGCGAGCCCCACGGCATTGGAGAGCAGCCCCAGAAGGCCCGCCTCAAAATAGATCAGGCCGCGGATCTGGCCCTGAGACGCTCCCAGGAATCGCAACAGGCTGAGTTCGCGCCGGCGGTCGATCACCAGGGCCACCAGAGCGCCGGCCATACCCATTACGGCGACGAAAATCGCTACCGCTTCCAGAGCCCAGGTGATGGCAAAGGTCTGGTCGAAGATGCGGATAGCCTCCTGGCGCAGGCTGCGGTTGGTGAATAGCAGCACGCGGCGGTTGGCGGTGGCCTGCTCCACAGCGGTACGTCCGTCTTCGAGCGCCACACCTGGCTTCAGGTAGACAGAGAGGCTGGTGATTTGCTCCCGCGGGAAGTGAGGCGCGAAGATGCCTGCATCGCCGAAGACCGTGCCGCGCTCGCTGGAGTAATCGTTAAAGATGCCCAGGACCTTCGCTTCAAACTGGCCATCGGGAAGAGGCAGATGCAGGGTATCGCCGGCGCGCGTGCCATGCTTCTGCGAGAAGGGCTCGCTCACAATCACGTAGGGCCCGGTGGGCAGGCGGCGGAGAATGGCGTCGCGATCCTGGCCAGGCAGAAAGGACGTGCGGCCCTGGGTGCGCATGAGCTGGGAATTGCC
>CAZUAX010000018.1:35641-39680 GCA_964618435.1 uncultured Solibacteraceae bacterium | reverse complement strand
CTGGTCATCATGGCAACGGCGGTGGAGAGCGCACCCACCAGGACCGCACTGCGGCGCAGGCTTCCCGTGAGGCTACGCGCGGCCAGGAGCGCTTCCACGCCCAGCAGGCTGTGGACGCGACGCTGCGTCAGGCGATTAAGGAGGGTGATGAGCATGGGCAACAGCATGGCGGTGCCAAGAATCAGTAGCAGCGTAGCCAGATATCCAAAGAGCGGACGGCCATCCACCGGGGGCAGCCAGCACAGGGCCGCTCCCGTAACCAGCAACAAGGCGGCCCAAATCGCGTTGCGCCCTGCGTGAACGCGCACATCGTAATCGCGGCGTCCGCGGGCCATCGCTTCGATTGGGGAAATGCTGCCTGCTTCTCGCGCAGGCGCAAAGGCAGCGGCTAGCGACACTCCCATGCCCAGCAGCAGGCTGGCCAGCAGATGACCGCCTGTGAGGACAACAGACCCCGGCGTGCTGGTGACGTAGAGCGCGTTCACGGTGGCCGCCAGCAGTTCCACGGCGCCCTGGGCCATCAAGGTGCCAAGGGCTGCCCCAGCCAGGCCCCCCGCCGCGCCGAACGCCGCAGCCTCCGCCAGGAACAGCAGTTGCGCGCCACCTCTTGTGACGCCAAGAGCGCGAAGCACGCCAATTTCGCCGCGCCGCCTCACCACGGAAACCGAGATCGTGTTGTAAATCAGGAACGCGCCAACCACCAGCGCAATGCCGCTAAGGATACGCAGGTTCCAGCGAAAGGCGCCCAGCATGCGGCGATTCGCGTCCGTGCGCGCGCCGAAGGGGCGAAGCTCCACGCCGGGTGGAAGTGCATCCTCAATGGCTGCTCCAGCTGCGGTTTCGTCTACGCCTTCGGGCACATCCACTTCAATGCGGTCCACCAGGGAAGTGCGCCCGGTGAGCGCCTGTGCCACCGGCAGATCCACCACAATCACCCGATTGGGGCCGGTGCTGGCGTCGTCTTCCTGCCCGGTGAAGACTCCCGCCACAGACAAAGTTTCGGTGCGGTCCTGAATCGTAATGCGCAACGTGTCGCCGGGCTGCTTGCCAAGCCCCGCCCCCACCCAGGCCGCACGGGGGTTATCGAGGATTTCGAGGCCAGATTGTTCACCGACGACGACGTTGCGCTGAGCGTGGGCTACCAGGTCGATGCCAATCAGGGATGTGGTAATGCCACTTGCTTCATCGGTAACGTATTCTTCGATGCGAGGCTCAAAACGCAAGGCAAACGGCAGCGTGGCCAGCCGGCCAAGAGTCTCCTCTGGAATTCCAGTTGGCGCGGTGATCTCCAGCGCCGCTTTACCCGCCAGAGATTCCATACTCGAACGGAAGGAACCCGCCGCCGCGAAGCCCGCAAGGTCAATGGCGATCACCACCGCCACTCCCAGCGATACCGCAATGAGGGTAAGTAGGCCGCGCGATGGCTCCGCCAGCATGGGCCTGAGGATCACGCGGTGAAAGAGCTTCAGACGGTGCATGCGGGGTGGCTAACCTCTTCGACAACGCCGTCGCGCAGGCGGATAACGGTATCGACGATGTTGGTGGACTCAGGGCTATGGGTGGCCATCAGCACGGTGGCTCCCTGCTCACTGGCAGCGCGCCGCAGCAACTGCAGCACAAGATTACCAGTGGTGGTGTCGAGGTTGCCGATAGGCTCATCTGCCAGCAGAAGCTGCGGACTATGCACCAGTGCGCGGGCAATGGCCACGCGCTGCATCTGGCCGCCGGAGAGTTGGTGGGGCATGCGGTGGGCGAAGTCCGCCATCTCCACCCATTCCAGGCGATCCATGGCATGTGCGCGCGCGTCGGGGGCTCCGCTCAGCAGCAGCGGCAATTCCACATTCTCTGCCACGCTTAGCGTGGGCAGCAGTTGGAAGAACTGGAAGATGAAGCCAATCCGGCTGCGCCGCAGCCGGGTGAGCCCGGCGTCATCCAGTTTGCTGGTGCAGGCGTCACCAATCCACACCTCGCCGGAGGTAGGGAAATCCATGGCGCCCGCGAGATTCAGCAGGGTGGTTTTGCCGCAGCCGCTGCGGCCCACCAGGGCTACAAACTCGCCTGCGGAAAAGTCCCTGGAGAAGCTGCGGAGCGCGGGTACATCCACTCCATTGGAGCGGTAGTGCTTGCTTACCCCATCCATGCGCAGAATTGCCATGCCACTCATAAGATACGCGGAAGAGTGTACTAGCGCCAGGAACTTCGTTCACAAGCAGGTCCTGCATGCCATTGAGCGACACGGGGACGGCAAAAACAGGCACTCGCGCCTAGCCCGACACCTTCCAGTTCGGATGCGGTACATGAGCCTTGTCCATGATGGCGGCAATTTCCTTTACGATTTCGGGGTGGTTGCGCGCAATGTTGTACTTTTCCCCTGGGTCCCCTTCCAGGTTGTAAAGCTCAAGCGGCCCCTTGAACATGGGCTTCCGGATGCCTTTCCACTTGCCATAGCGGACTGCCTGCGCGGAACCCAGCTCGTAAAACTCCCAGTAGAGATACTCGTGCTTCTTCTGGCGGGTGGTTTCACCAAGCAATTCCGGAAGGAAGCTTACCGAGTGCGTACCCTGCGGCAAGGCGCTTTTGGTGATTTCGGCGACAGTGGCCATAAGATCACCCGAATAGCCCACGTGATGCGACACCCTGCCGGGTGCGATCTTCCCTGGCCAGCGCGCGATGAAGGGTACACGGATGCCTCCTTCGTACATGTCTCGCTTCATGCCACGGAGATGTCCTGAGGGGTTGAACAACACGGCATCATTCCCACCTTCCAAATGCGGGCCGTTGTCGGAAGTAAACATCACCAGCGTATTTTCGTCGATGCCATGCTGCTTGAGACGGTCCAGCAGACGGCCGATATCGCGGTCCAGGCGGCTGACCATGGCGGCTTGTCCGCGGTCCGCCAGCTTCCACTTGTCGGTAGCGAAGTTGCTGCCTTCGTAGATGCCGTATTCGGGCACCTCCTGCCCATGCAACTCCCCGTTGCGGTCTGGCGCTTCATTGTTTGCGTGGGGGAGGGTGAGCGCCAGGTAGAGGAAGAAGGGGCGCGTATGGTTCTTGTCCAGCCACTCCATGGTTTCGCTTACAACGAGGTCGTGGGAGTAGTCCCTGCGCTCAATTGCATAGCCGCCGTGGAAACCTCCACCCGCGCGGGGTGAAAGCTTCTGTGTATTGCGCAAGGGCACTTTCTCATAGTCACGCCACAGGAAGGCAGGGTAGTAGTTGTGCGCGTGTACCTGGTTCAGGTAGCCGTAGAACCGATCGAAGCCTTTCTTCAGCGGATGCCCTTCGTGCTCCACTTCGCCCAAGCCCCATTTGCCCATCAAGGCAGTGGAATAGCCCGCTTTCTTGGCGATCTCGGCCACCGTGACATCCTGCGTGCGGAGACTCTGAATGGACATGTCGCCATTAGCGTTTCCGCGCACGTGGCACTGCCCGTGATGTTTACCGGTCATCAGCACGCAGCGTGAGGGAGCGCATACCGTGGCGCCCGCGTAGAAATCAGTGAACCGGATTCCCTCGGCGGCCATCTGGTCGAGCCGGGGGGTCTTGATGAGTTTCTGCCCGTAACAGCCAAGGTCCCCATAGCCAAGGTCGTCGGCCATGATGAACACTACGTTGGTCGGCTTGGACTCCTGTGCGACGGCATGCAATGCAAGCGGGGCGGCGGCAAAAGCGCGAAGAAAATGACGACGTTCCATAATGATTCCTTTCGAGCATATCGCGAACGGTTTGGCGATGCAGTGGCCGCGCCTCTCCTGCTCTGGGCAGTGGTTGGACAGTGGAGGAAGAAGTTGGTAGCCGGGGGAGCGAAGGGGGCGCATGGTGGCCCTGTACAGGATGGTTATCCACCGGGGACGGCGTTCCTGGGCGGGAACGCCGTCCCCGGTGGAGTATGAACCACGGTGCGGTTGGAGGCAATCCGCAACCGTGCTGACGCGCAGTGCTTAGACGAACTTGTAAACGCCCGGCACCGGCAGCGGGGGCACGGGGATCTTCGCGGTATTGCTGAGATCCTTGGGCATCAGGTCCTGCTGCGATTGCA
>CAZUAX010000018.1:17395-35541 GCA_964618435.1 uncultured Solibacteraceae bacterium | reverse complement strand
AACTCGCGCTGATACTGGCGGCAGTAGCTGAGCATGCGCACACCGTTGGGGTATTCAAACTGGGCAGCGATATGGTCGTAGATGTTGCCGTAGATCTCTTCCCGCGGACGCCACGCCGCGCCACCCATCGCCGTTACCTTCACCGGGTGCATACCCATCACCCAATTGATGACGTCGATGTTGTGCAGGTGCTGTTCCACAATCTGGTCGCCGCAGATCCAGACGAAGGAATACCAGGCGCGGTGCTGGAATTCAGAGTCGCTCCATTGCGGGTTGCGTGTGCGCTGCTGAATGACCGGCGTGCCTTCCCAGTGCGCTTCGGTGGAAAGGATTTCGCCAATCGCGCCAGCACGGATCTTGTCGACCGTCTCAATGTATTCCTTCTGGTAGCGCCGCTGTGCTCCCGTCATGATGGTGAGATTCTTCCGCGTGGCCTCGCGGCAGGCATCCATTACCCTGCGGCAACCTACGGCATCCACCGCGAAGGGCTTCTCCGCAAAGAGATGCTTGCCCGCCTTGATCGCAGCCTCAAAATGCAGCGAACGATAGCCTGGGGGCGTACAGAGCATCACGATGTCGATGTCGGTGGCAAGTACGCGCTTGTAGGCCTCCGGGCCCATGAAGCGATGGTCCGGTTCTACCTTGATGCGGTCAGCCAGTCCGGCCTTCTCCGCGCGCTCGCGCACGTTGCGCAGCGAACCTTCCAGGCGATCTTCAAACATGTCGCCCATCGCCGTGATGTCGACGTTCTCCGTGCCCGAGAGCAGATCCATCATGGCGCCGGTACCGCGACCGCCGCAGCCGACAAGCCCCGCCTTCAGGCGCTCCTTGCCCTGGCCGCGCACAAGTTGCGGCTTGATGATCATGAACGCGGACGCCGCAGCGCCCGCCGACGATGCCGCGCCCAGAAAGGACCGGCGCGAAGATACCGGCTTGCCTTGGGTGGCCGATTGGGGACTTGTGGTTGATTCCTGCATCAATTGCCTCCTAAATGGTGGATATTCTATCTCGGAAACGCGGTTGGTGGGGACAGGAACCGCAACAGACATCGGCAGACTGGAATTGGCAGCCCTTTCGGCGCAGACGGAATGGTGTTGATAGTGCGCCTGCAAATTCAATCTCTACTAAAACGATAGGAATTGGAATCTATCGCGGAAAGCGTTGCATCTCTTCCACTGAGGAGATCCCTAAAATGTCATCCACATTAACCGAAGTCTTGGCGGCGAATGAAGCGTACGCTGCAACGTTTGGAGAGAAGGCAACCCTGGCGATGCCACCGGCTCGCCGCTTTGCGGTGCTCACCTGCATGGATGCCCGTCTGGACCCGGCAAAGTTTGCCGGCCTTGCCGAAGGCGACGCGCATGTCATTCGCAATGCCGGAGGTCGCGCCAGCGATGACGCGATTCGGTCGCTGGTGATTTCGCACAAACTGCTCGGGACCAACGAATGGTTTGTAATTCACCATACCGACTGCGGCATGGAAACCTTTACCAACGAGATTATGGGCGATCTGCTGGCAAGTAGCCTGGAAACGGCGAGCTTGACCACGGAGGGCTGGAAGGACGTGGGCAAGGGGCCAGGGTCAGTGGCGGGCAAGTTCATCCACTGGCACACGATTAGCGACTTGGCGCAAAGTGTGGTGGACGATGTGAAGCGCATCAAGAATCACCCACTGGTGGAAGCCGGCATTCCTGTGCACGGCTACATCTACGATGTGCGCAGCGGAAAGCTGATCGAGGTGCCGGAAGCCACTCAGGCTGGCTTGGCGAAATAGCCGGGAACCGGTTATCCCAGGAGTCCCAAAGAAGACGCCGGCAGGTCTTGAACCAAGCCGGCGTCTTTTTTCTTGGCCCGAAAGTCAGAGTGAACGTGATGGGGCAACACAGCCCCGTTGCTAGGCGTGGTGGCGCGCGCTTCCGTGGTGGTTGTGGTGGTCTGCCTTGGCGTGCTCAGCCTTCGGATGGTGGCCGTGGTGGTAATGGGCTGCCAAAAGGTCGCCGCCCCAGTCGCCGGTAAAGTCCCGCCAGACGGAGTGGATGTGGTTGCCCTGGTTCTGCGTGCAGTCGTACTCAATCAGGAATGTGGGTGCCTGGATGCGGTAGTAGTGCGGATCCTTGAATTCCGGGCCGCCCGCCCAGGCAAAGAAGAGCTTGTCAGAGGCCTGCTTGAGCTGGGCCTCCCGCCACTGTTTTGTTTCCTCAGCCAGATTTCCGGTGTATTCGCGGACGATCGCGAGTAGCTTATCCTGCTGGGCGCCTGTCATTTTGCCAACGGCAAGACCATTTGGCTGTCCGGTGAGGGCAGCTCTGCG
The DNA here is from genome assembly GCA_964618435.1 of uncultured Solibacteraceae bacterium. Classification (GTDB taxonomy): domain Bacteria; phylum Acidobacteriota; class Terriglobia; order Bryobacterales; family Bryobacteraceae; genus JACTMJ01. The sequence continues at coordinate 33,230 of CAZUAX010000018.1, read as the reverse complement.
ATGGTTGGACGAAAGAATGTCGGGGTAGGCCACCTCATCCACCACGGCAACTTTCTTCTGCTCAGGGTTTAGGGCATGCAGAAGGTCTCGTCCCAGATCTTCTTCCGCAGAGAGCACACGCAGGCCCTTGCGTGCACCGTGGCGAACCTCCCGAGGATTCGAGCCCAGGAAGGTTGGCGCGGCGAACACCTTGCCATCGCGCACCGTATAGTGGAGGCTGAGGTGGTGGCCCTCCACGCGATAGCCCCATATCCCCTTGTCAGAGGGCTGGCCGAAGATGCTGAAGTAGTATTTCTCAGGGTTGCGGCGTTCGCCGGAATCGTTTTCCATCACCTTCAGCACTTCTTCGAGGCTCATGATGGTGGATGCCTTGATGTAGCCCCGCTGGCTGAGCCCAGCGCTTAGAAGCGCGTGCGCCAGATGCTGCTGCTCCGGACGCATCTCGCGCAGGGCAAGGCCTTTTCGCGGCACGGGAGTGAAGTGGTAAACGTAGCGCTCCGCGTCCATGAAGTCGAAGGTTGCCTGCTTGCGCTGCTCGTCTGTCAGGGACAGCAGGAAATTCTGGGCGGTGGACGTAAGCAGGGTATCGCCCAACAGATGCAGGCTGGCAAGATGGATGCCGCTTAGCGCAAGGGCGGCTTGGCGCAAAAAATCACGTCTGGGGGAACACATGGCAGACTCCAGTTGCCGGACGCCCATCAAGGAGCGTCCGGATTGCTGAAGAGTTTATCGAAAGAGGAACAAAAAGAAAACTAGAAAGGCATCTCGCGGGCCTTGCCATCCGCGGTAAGGGGCCGACGAAGGAAGGGATACGGATTGATGGCAACGCCGTTTACACGCACTTCATAGTGCAGGTGTGTCCCGGTTGCACGGCCCGAGGAGCCCATGCCGCCAATAATCTCTCCCCGGCGGACTTCCATGCCTGGAACCACGCGCATTGAGGAAAGGTGGGCGTAGCGGGTTTGGTACTTGCCGTGGTCGATCACGATAACACGCCCATAGCCGCCCATCCAGCCTGCCATGGTGACGATTCCGTCTGCAGTGGCCTTAATGGGGTCGCCTTGATTTCCGTTGATGTCGACACCGGAGTGGAAGGCACCCAAGCCACTGAAGGGATCGATTCGCTTCCCAAAGTTATCCATCAGGCGACCGTTTACCGGCCAGATGGCAGGTACGGCGTTGGCATGGCGCTTGCGGACATACTCACGGAACAGCCTGGAATAGTCGGCGCTCTTGAGGAAGTTGTACTGCTCGATGGTTTCGGAAACGGTAGGCACCAGGCGGGCTTCCGACGCGAAACCGGAAACACCACCCAAATCCTGTTTCAGGCCGTAGGCTACCGACACTTCACTTGCGAACAGTTGCAGGGTTGCCAGATGCTCATTCTGCTCGGCGGCCTCGCGCTGCAAGTCACTATAACGATCACGCAGCGTCTCCACTTCGGCGCGGAGCGTATTGTATTGCCCCACTTTCCAAAGCATCCGCCCGTAGCTGCCTACAAAACCGAGAACGGAAAACGTTCCCAACACTGCAAGCAACAGCACGGCATAAATGAACGAGTGCGGGATATGAATGCGCTGAATCCTTCCGTGCACGCTGTGGGCGAGCACGAGGATGAAGTAACGTTGCTTCACGAACAAACCTCGTGAGTAGGGTGTAGAAGCATTTGAGACAAAATGACACACCGTGGGTTAGGGAAACCCACCACAAGTACCAAACGTTAGCAGGATTGAAGCCATGTGTCAACGGGAGAAGAGGCCGGGAAGGAACGTTCAAATCGCGATTTTTCTCGCTAAACGGCAGTAAATCCGGGTCGAACGGTGCTAACCCTTGGGTTGCTCACTTTTCTTGCGGATCTCGATATTCAGGCGCTTGATCTTCTGGTTGAGCGTGGAAAGGGGAATGTGCAGTTTCTCAGCCGTTTCGGTTTGGCTCCAGGAGTTCCGTTCAAGGTGCTCCAGAATGATCTTGCGCTCAAGGTCCGCCATAATTTCAAACAAGGATGCGTCGGGGGCTAGGTTGCCCCGTTCGTCGCGGCGGATGCCCACCCCGCTGGTATGCAACACGGATTCCGGCAAAACGCTGGCCGGCGCGATGGGTTCCGAGGCCAGTACGACGGCACGCTCCACCGCGTTTTCCAGTTCGCGCACGTTGCCCGGCCAGTTGTGCTCCATCAAAATTCCCAGGGCTTCTGCGTCGAAGCGCAGTTGAGCGCGGCCGTCCTTGTCGAGGAACTTGCTGTTCTCCTCGCAGTATTTCTGGAAGAAGTGCTCCGCGAGGCGGGGGATATCTTCCTTGCGATCGCGAAGAGGCGGCAGGTCGATGTTGATGACATTCAGCCGGTAGTAGAGGTCCTCCCGGAACTTGCCATCTTCCACCATGCGCTTCAGGTCTGCATTGGTGGCGGCGAGGATGCGCACATCCACCTTCACCGCTTCCGTTCCGCCGAGGGGGATGAACTCCTTTTCCTGGATCACCCGCAACAGCTTTGCCTGTGTATCAACATTGATGGTGCCAATTTCATCGAAGAAGATGGAGCCGTTATCGGCCACCTCAAAGTAGCCCTTATGCGAGGCCACCGCCCCGGTGAATGCCCCGCGAACATGCCCGAACAGGGTGCTTTCCAGCAGTTCCGGCGGCAGTGAGCCACTGTTGACCGCGATGAACATGTTATCCGCGCGGGCGGAGTTCATATGGATGGACTTGGCGATGAGTTCCTTGCCTGTCCCCGTTTCGCCCGTGATGAGAATGGTGGAACGGCTGCTGGCAACCTGCTTCACGAGGTCCAGCACCTGGATCATCTTCTCGCTCTTGCCAACAATCTCCGGGAAGGCGTATCGCTGCTTAAGGGCGCGCCGCAGCTGGGTATTTTCCTTGAGTAGGCGACGGGCATCAATCAGTCGACCGATTTCGAGGATCAGTTTTTCGTTGTCGAAAGGCTTGGAGAAGTAATCGTTGGCTCCGCTTTTCAGCGCTTCCACCGCTACCGTGGTGGAGCCATGGGCGGTAACCATGCAAACCGGAAGTTCCCGGTCTTCCTGCCGGATGCGTTTTAGCACGTCCATCCCCGACATGTCGGGCAGCATCAGGTCAAGCAGCAGCAGGTCATAATCCCGCGCGGCGATCTTACCGAGTCCGGTCGTGGCATCCGGCGCCGTTTCCACCGCGAAGCCTTCCTCCTCCAGCAGAAACTGCAGCATTTCCCTGACATCCGGCTCATCATCGATCACCAGAATGCGGGCATTTTTCGGGGTATGTGCCATGGTAAAAGCGGTTTCCTGAAAGGGCGGAGTGTGTGCGGTGGCGCTAGCTGGTTTTCTGTTCCCTCGGTATGGTGAGGGTGAACACCGCCCCTTCTCCCGGACGGCTGGACACCTCAATCATACCGCCGTGTTCGCGCACAATGCCGTAGGAGATGCTCAAGCCCAGGCCAGTCCCCTTGCCGGGGACTTTCGTGGTGTAGAAGGGGTCAAAGATGCGGCTTGCGATCTCCGGCGAAATGCCTTGGCCGGTGTCGGCAATCCGCACGTAGACGTTGTCCGCATCGCAGGTTGTTTCGAGAGTGAGGGTTCCGCCTTCGGGCATCGCGTCGCGCGCGTTCAAAAAGAGGTTCAGGAATACCTGCTGTAGTTTTCCCGCATTGCCGCGAATGCTGGGCAGGTCGTCTGCAAGGTGCTTGTTGATCGATACCCGGGCCTTCTCCAGTTGAGGCCCGATAAGCACCAGCGTTTCATCAATAACGCCATTCAACTGGGTGCTCTGGAAGCTGGTGGTGGCCGTGCGCGAGAAGCTCAGCAGAGAATTCACGATTTCGCTGGCGCGGAAGGTCTGCTTGGCAATCTTGTCCAGGATGCCGGCTTTCTTCTCGTCGTCAGCCAGCTGCTTGGCCAGCATTTGCGAATAGGAAGAAATCACGGCAAGCGGGGTGTTTACCTCATGCGCGACGCCAGCCGCTAGCACCCCGATGGAGGTGAGCTTATCCGTTTGCACCAGGCGCCGTTCGAGTTCCGTGCGCTCCGTCACATCCTGGAACAGAATCAGACGCCCGATGTGCTCAAACTCCCGGGATACCAGGGGGGTAATCGCGATGTTCAGCATCCGCTCGCCGCCCGCGGATGTTTCTTCCGAGGAAGACGCATTGCGCGAATCTCTGGGGGCTCTGCCTATGGGGGCTCCGGTAGAATACTGGTGCGATTCGGTGTAGGGCTCCGCATGGCCGTTCGCGGCAGAAGATCCGCTGCCAGGTGCGGATCGCACCTCAATCCGCGCCCCTGTATCGGTGCGCGCCATGTCTGCACGTGCTAGCGTGTCCATCCGCGCTACGCTGTGTCCGGGTGCCACGACCCCCGCAAAGGTGAGTGCTTCCAGTTCTTCGGCGCTATCTGCCTCTCGGTCCGCTTCGACGCTGGATTGCGCGACAAACGGCGCATCGCTCTGCAGGGCATGGGCCTGCGCATCTGCCTCCGGTGCAGGCCGCATGTGGATAGGCCGCAGGAGATATTGGTAGATATTGTGGATCTCTTCGTCGGCGTTTACGGAAGCGATTTCCTCGCAGAGGTCCGTGGGCAACAGTTCCGCCAGGGGCCTGCCCACGGCTCGCCAGCGCGGAATGCCGGTGATGGCTTCCATCGACGAATTCCAGCTTTCCACCCGTCCTGCCAGATCCGCGGCAAGGATACCCACGTTGATGGACTCTACGATGTTCTCGTTATATTCCTTCAGCCGTTCGTACTCTGCAGCCTTTAGGCGGAGCGAGTGATAGAGCCGGGCGTTCTCAATAGCGATTCCCACGTAGCCACTGAGGGTAATCAGCAGCTCAAGATCGTCGGAGGTGAGGAAGTCCCCGCGGTCCAGCCGGCTTACGCCGAAATAGGCAATCGTGCGACCACGCGCCTCGCATGGGAAGTAATAAGTAAGGTCGAGATCGGCGATGGATTCGCGCGCGGCGGGCGGATGCTCCATCACCCGGGAGTCTGGCAGATTGCGTGTGCGCTCAAAGAACAGGTGGCCTTTCTGCGTGGTGTGCTGCAGAAAGGAAAGGTCCAAAGGATAGCCCGGCTCGATAGTCCGCCCCTTGCGGTCGCGCACGTTGTCAGACAGGCGCAGGGAGACGGTGCCGTCACTTTCATCCACCAGGAAAAAGGCGATGTGCGAGATACCCAGAGTACGAATCAGACGGTCCGCCACCGAACTCAGCATGCGGTCCAGATCAGTTTCCGCGCTCAACTCCCGGGCGAACTCCACCAGGGTGAGACGGTAGTTGTACTGATCGCGGTAGAACACATGACGGTCCAATTGCTCCTGCAGCCAGTTGCGAATGGGCTGAAATGCAAACGCAGCAATCAGGATGAGAATGGCAACGGCCGTGGGGCTAAGATTCTCAAAGCTGCCAATGGAAAAGATGAACAGGTAGAACGCGCCCAGCACGCAGAGGGTGGCAAGCGTGTAGACATAACCCTGCTGGAAAATCACATCTACGTCCATCAGCCGGTAGCGGACGATGGCATAGGCCCAGGTGAGCGGCATCAGCAGGAGCGCAAGCACCGCCATTTTCGCCGATTCGCCGGGGAATGAGCCCAGCACATAGGGAATCGAGTAAAACACCGCAAAGGGCAGAATGGCGAACACCGCGCCGTTCCGCAGCCACTTCAGTTGCTGGCGCACCACCGCGTCTTTCGCCGTGCGGCTCTTGAACGCCAGCACAATGCCCCCAAGCAGGTAGCCACCGGTAAGGAATGCAAGCCAGATCCGGTCGAGGGCCCAGGTGAGTTCCACCAGCGGCAGTGCAGTCTGGATGGCTCCCGACGCAAAGCCTACAAAGACGAGGGCAAGCAAAGTGGCCGGGACATAGATGAGCGCGCTACGCCCCACGCCGCGCAGCCAGCGGTAGGGTTCCGGGAAGTTCAGGCAGAAATGCAGGAAGATGGTGGGCGCAAAGAGGCCGGCAAAGACGTTGCCCCAATACATTACCTTGTCGAAATCGTTCAGCTTTCCCGTGTAATGGAAGGTGCTAAGCACGAAGGAGGCCAGGCAGAGCACATAGACGTGAAGCGCCAACTGCGCCACTCCACGGCGGAAGAAAATGAACAGCCCAATAACCAGATAGACGATGCCGACAAAATACTGGTAATAAACCAGGCTGTGGCTGGCGCGTTCGCGCAGAATCACCTTGGCGGTTACTTCCACGCCCCGTTCCACCAGCGTGTATTCCACGGCTTCCCAGCTTGGAAGCCCGGCGAGGATCGCCGCAACGTCTTCGGGACGGCTCACTGGCTGGCGGTTGATGCGCAGCAGGTGGTTGCCCTCATGGACGCCGGCTCGTGCGGCGGGACTGCCGGAATCCACCATCAACGCCACCACGCGGCCATCCCGTTCTGACCAAAAGACGCCATCTTCCGGAATACTGACGCCCGCCTGCTGTCGGAAATTAATGAACGCAGCAATGCACGCCGCAACCGTCAGGATGAGGAGGAACGCCCGAATTAGCTGCTGCCTGCTTTCGCTCATTACCGCTGCCAGGGGCCAATAGTGCTTCGGACCGCCCGTCTAAATGCCTGTGGGAGGCCCTGAAGGAAGACTTCGGTATGCAATCTGGGTGCCAATCTCAGTATCGCTACTATGTTGTTCTAGCGCAAACCTTTCTGTTGGGATTCTAACCCCTGTTTAGGGCCGATTCTACGGGGAAGTGGATCTTTCTCCTACACAATTGTGGAGGCGCCGTCCCACTGTCCCGTGAAGGGTTGCCCGCAAGCCACTTTTTCGCCCTTGTGAACCCCTTCGGCGAGGGCATGGTAGCATTAAAAGTTGTCAGGTTCCGGGCTTCGTGCAACGGGCGACCGCAAACCCCGCCAGGCCTTGATCGGAGCAACGGTAGTGGATCCGTCCGTGTGCCGCGAATCTCCCGGAGCCTGACAATTTTTGTCTGCCGAAGGCCTTCGCTGACGGTGCATGAACCGCCTGCTGGCCCGCTGAAACTTTGTCCCGCCTTCCCGTGCCATGTACCAGGTAATCGCTCGCAAATACCGCCCCCAATCGTTTGCTGACCTGGTGGGCCAGGAGCATATCAAACGCACACTCTCAAATGCGATTGAGCAGCGCCGTATTGCCCACGGCTACATCTTTTCCGGCCAGCGCGGCACCGGCAAAACCACCGTCGCCCGCATCATGGCGCGCTGCCTGAACTGTGTCGAAGGGCCCACCATGAACCCCTGCGGCAAGTGCGCCAGTTGTTTGGAAGTATCGGCCGGAAACTCCGTCGACGTGATCGAAATTGATGCGGCGTCTAACCGCGGCATCAACGAAATGCGGGAATTGCGAGAAAGCGTCCGCTTCCGCCCCGCGCGCGACCGCTACAAGGTGTTCATCATCGACGAAGCGCATCAAATTACCAACGATGCCTTCAATGCCCTGTTGAAGACGCTGGAAGAACCACCCGAGTGGGTGGTGTTCATGCTCTGCACCACAGAGAGCCACAAGCTGCCCGCTACCATCGCGTCCCGTTGCCAGCACTTCAGCTTCCGCAGCGTGGATATGGAAGAACTGGTGACGCGCATGCAGCGGATTTGCGCCGAAGAGGGAATCCAGGCAGACCAGGACGCGTTGATTGTGATTGCCCAGGCGGGCGGCGGCAGCGTCCGCGACAGCCTTTCCGCGTTGGACCAGGCGATCGCCTGTTGTGGCAATACGCTGAATGCGGAACAGGTGCGCACGTTGATGGGATCCTACTCCCTGGACACCCTTCAGCGGATCACCGAAGCGCTGGCCGCCAATGATGGCCAGGCGATGTTGCTGATAGTGGATGAACTGGAACGTACCGGGCAGAATCTCCAGCATTTCTGCCGTGAACTGGCCAGCTATTTCCGGAACCTGCTGGTGGCGCGGGTGGCGGGTTCCAACCAACGGTTAATTGCTGCCACAAAGCCTGAGATGGAGCGCTTAGTTGCTATTGCAGAACAGTTTGGAGAGCGAGACCTTACTCGTTACTTGAACATTACGCTGGATCTGTTTTCCCAATTGCAGCACTCCCTACAGCCGCGCTTCCACGTGGAGCTTGGCCTGCTGCGGTTGATTGAGGCGGGGCGATTGGCCACCGTGGAGCAGGCGATTAGCGCGCTGCGCCGCGTCGATGGCGACGGTCCGGATGGTGGGGGCACACGTACCACTTCCTCAGCATCTGCGCCATCCTCAACCTCTGCCCGCTCTTCCGGCGCGGCCATCCCATCCAGTGGGCCCAGCCCTGCCATTACGGGCAGTTCTCCTTCCTCCAGTTCTGTTTCCGCTTCTTCGGCACCCGGTGCCACTTCGTCCGCGCCGGGTGCGGTAGCGTCCGGTCTGCGCGACCTGCAAGGTTTGGGAGCCCGCCCGGCGCTATCCGCGCTGAGTTCGGTTGCCCCTGCATCACGAGGAGCAGCATCGGCAGCCCGCGTTGCGGCGTTGGCGCCGGTAGTCGCGGTCCCTGCCCACGAGGCGGTGCCAGACGACCAACCGGACGACGACCCTTCCGCTGGGGATTCCACCGTTTCGGATTTCGGCGGCGAGCAACCCCAGCGCGCAGAAGCTCCGAAGCCTCCAAGGCTTTCTGTAGTGGCGGGCCAGCCAGCCAATGTTCCCGAGGAGCCTGAGCCCTTCGAGGAAGCCCACCGCGCGGTGGCGAGTGCGCAGCCTGCGGAAAGCTTGAGCGCGCCAGATGCTTCTGTGGAGGCACTGCGTGGGCGTATCCTGGCCGCACTCAACGAAGCCGGAAAGCGCTTCGCCGCAGATTCCATTGAACAATCAGAGCTCGCCATCGAGGACCTCCCCAACGGCGGGCGTCAGTTAGTGGTGCGCGCTCCCAAGCAGGCCAGCCTCTCCCTGAAGGAAGAGGATCTGCGCAATGCGCTGCGCGGGGAGCAGGAGCCCATCCAGCGGATTCGCCTGGATTTCAGCGTGGTTGCCGCAGCGCCCACGGCGCGTCCTGCACGGGCGAACCCGGATGATGCCGCCCTTCGGCAGCGCGTGGAGTCGGATCCGGAAGTGCAACGCATCCAGGAACTGTTTCATGGAACAATATCCAGAGTGCGAAGTCTGCGCGATTAGATTGAAACGGAAAACCAGCCACCACGGCAGGCGGGCATCTGATGGATTGAGGCGGCGGGCTCCCGCGCTTTTTTGTGTCATGTCCGTCCCAGGAAAGGAACGAAGCGAATGAAACTCCCCGGCAACATGCAGGGCATGATGAAGCAGGCGCAGCAGATGCAGCAGCGCATGCAGGAAGAAATCGCCCAGATTAAGGTGGAATCTTCCGTCGGCGGCGGCATGGTTACCGTGCAGATGAGCGGCCAGAAGGTGGTGCTTGGCGTAACCATCGACCCCGAAGTGGCCAGCGATGTGGAGATGCTGCAGGATATGGTGATGGCCGCGTTTAACGAGGCGTCGAAAAAGGTGGATGAGCAGTCGCAGGAGAAAATGAGTGGCCTGCTTGGTGGTCTTGGGCTGCCTCCCGGCCTCATTTAGCCCCGCGCTCCTTCAGGCACTTGCCCATTTATGCCGGATTTTGCTGCTCCGCTCGACCAACTGATTCAGGAACTGAAGCGCCTGCCCGGGATTGGCCAGAAGTCCGCTCAGCGCATCGCCTTCCATATTCTGCGCACCAGCGAAGAGAATGTGCGGCGACTGGTGGAAGCCCTTGCGGAAGTGAAGACTGGTTTGGCTCTGTGCGAGAAGTGCAACAACATCTCCGATCGCGAGATTTGCCACATTTGCGCGGATGAGACTCGCGACCATTCAGTGATCTGTGTGGTGGAGGAGCCTCACAATATCCTGCCGGTGGAGACAACGCGGCAATTTCACGGACTCTATCACGTGCTGCACGGCACCATTTCTCCGCTGCGAGGCATTGGGCCGGAGCAGTTGAAACTCCAGAACCTGCTGCAACGCATCGGCGAGGGTGATGCACAGGAGATCATCCTGGCAACCAACCCCACGGTGGAAGGGGAGGCCACGGCCGCTTATCTGGCCCGGTTGCTTAAACCGCTGGGCCTGCGCGTCTCCCGCATCGCCATGGGAATTCCTGTGGGTAGCGACCTGGAATTCGCCGACGAAGTGACGATGACCAAGTCGATGGAAAACCGCAGGGAAATGTAGCGACGTCCTAGCGCGAGGCCCTCACCCTAATTCAGCCGCTGCACGGTGATATTGCGGTACCACACTGGAGTTCCGTGGTCCTGCAAGCCGATGTAGCCAGTGCGGTCAAAATCCTTCAGTGCGCGATTGAACTTGTTCTTCTTCCCATCAGGATTCAGGCCCACCGTCACGAACTGGTCAAGATCGGCCTCGCTCACCAGAACTCCATTCAGCTCCACGCGGATGGATCCGCCGTTGCAGGTAATGCGGTAGCGGTTCCAGTCGTCCGGTTTGGCCGGATTGGAACGCGGCATCGCCAGCGCGTAGATGGCGCCGATGCTGTTCATGGAGAGGGGGCGCTTGGGATCTGCCAGCCCCACCTGTACCTCGATGCCCGTCTGTACAGGGTCGTTGGTGTTGGAGGTGCGCAGGAAGACGCCGCTATTGGTTTGCGGAGCCATACGGAATTCGAGTTCCAGCACGAAGTCGCCGAACTTTTCTTTGGTATAGAGGTAGTTGTCGTTGTGCTCGTGGCCGTCAGTGGAATTCACCAGGGCGAGTTCACCATTCTGGATCACCCAGTTCTTGGCGGGTTGCCAGGCGCTGAGGTCCTTTCCATCAAACAGGACGATGCGCTGCTGCGCGACGGCCATACCGGCAAGCGCTACAGTGATGGCAAGCAGAGTCCAAAGACGAAGTTTCATGGCTCATCCTTCCGGAAATCGCGGCGATGGATACGCTCGACGCGCACTCCTATTGCATCGCATTCCATCGCAGAATGCTACTCGGGAACGATTTTCCGCAGGTTTCGCCAAACCGCCGCAGGTCGACTGGTTCCAGCGACGGTTTACGGTTGCCAGATCGTGGCGCCGATGTAGCGCTCCGTATTCGGGGAGTCGTTGTAATAGTAGATGGAGACCACCTTGCCATCCGGTCTCTGCACGCTGCGCGGGTAGCCTAGGTCCCAGTTTCCGGCGTCGGCACGAAGCACGATGTCGTCGCTCCAGGTCTTGCCATTGTCTTTGCTGACACGGGCGCGGCTGCCATAGGGTTCTGCGCGGTAGCCGTAAACCAGCGCAAGACGTCCATCCTTCAACTGCAGCATCGAGGCAGGGTTACCGCGTCCGGAATCGGGAACCGGCGTGGCCACGTGCTGCCAGGTAGCTCCGTTGTCTTCCGTGCCATACAGATCAATGAAACGACGGTGCCGAATGGCCGTGAGCATCTTCCCGCCGCCCAGGTTCACCGAAGAGGGCATGATGGCAAAATCGTTGCCCTCCGGTTCAGGGCCCACGAATGAGAGCATCTTCCAGGTGCGGGCGCCGTCTGTGGTGCGAACGGCAATTACGCGCCCTTCCCGCTTATCCTGCTTGGCTGCGGTAAGGAAGACGGTCATCTCGTGCTTTCCCGTGATGATGTAATCCGTGCGGGCAGCGATGCCAGGCTGGCCAAAATTCGGAATCACGCAGGGGCCAGTCCAGGATTTTCCGCGGTCCTGGGAATAGTAGTAGCGCGACGGCCCCACATGGATGTTGGCCATGCGCGCGGTGAAGATGAAGTTGGGGTTCGAGAAATCCAGAGTGTCGTTACACTCCACCGCTTCCTTTCCGCCCTCTCCTGCGGGAACACCGGCAATCTTCACACTTGGCGGCGGGCGCAATCCTGCAGGACGTTCGAGCTTCCAGGTCTCGCCGCCATCCATGCTGCGCGCCAGCACGTGCTCGGCAGGACGGGTGTAATCGATGGCGTGGCCGCGCTCAGCGTCTTTGAAGTAGCCCAGTTCAAATCCAACCAGGATCTCATTTCCCCATTGCCAGATGCCGTGGTTTGCCGGCCAACCGCCGTAGCGGCCCGCCTCTTTGTGAACAATCACGTTCTTGGCCAAGGGGCTTTGGGCCAGACCGGCAAGGGTGAACAGAATCAAAAGCGCGGTGGTGCAGGTGTATCGCATAGCGTTGGGCTGATTGTATCGGAATCTGACAAGTGATTTCATTATTTTTCAAGGCCAAATCGTTTTTGGATCTGCAAACGACAGCCAAGGCGGCACTCGGCTACTTTTCGGGTTGCCGGAGGACGAGCGTGGCAGCAACAGGGTAATGGTCCGACGCCATCGTAGCAGTGGCCGTGGTATCCACCGTAATGCTTTCCACCAGCAAGCTGGGCGAGTGCAGGATATAGTCGATCCGGTTGCGCGGCGGGGCTGTGGGGGTGGCCGGGCTCGTGGCTCCCGCTCCTTCCCCAGCCAGTTGCCACGCATCGCGAAGTGTACTTAGAACGTAAGCGAGTTCAGGGTCGCCTGGGCGGGCGTTCAGGTCGCCCATTAGCACAATGGGGTATTCCACGGCGCGCAGCGTATCGGCAATGGCCTTTGTCTGTAGCATCCGGTCTTCCGCGCGGATGTGCAGGTGGGTGTTGGCGATCTGGATGGTTTGCCCGTCCAGTTGTATTCGCGCGAGCAGCAGTCCGCGCTGTTCCGCATCGGGACTCGCCTTGGGCAGGGGCAGGTTCCGGCAACCGTAGATGGGCAGGCGGCTAAGGATTAGGTTGCCGTACTCGCGGTTTCTTTCCCCTGGGAGATCCGCGGGCAGATTCAGGTTCGCTCCGTAGCAGGCAAACATCCCCAGCAGATGCGCGAATACAGCGGGCTGGTCTGAGCCCGCGCTGCGTAGCCAGTTTCGGTCAACTTCCTGCAGCGCCACTACATCGGGGCGATGCGTGGCAATGAGTTCCGCAACGCGTTGGAGATTCAGGCCGCAGTCGGCACCCTCAAGCGGTGCGGGCGCCTCCGCGCACGAGTCGTTTCCCACGCCGTGGTGGATGTTGTAGGTGACCACGCGCAGGGTCTTGGATTGCGCCAGACAGCTGAAAGGAAGGGCGCACAAAACGAGGGCTACGCAGCATCGCAGCAGTCCAATGACTGATGAGTGGTGGCGATCTCTGCCGATACTCCTCACAACATCTAACGTATCGCATGTTCCCCTCCCATCCGGTGGGCAGCATCGAAGCGGCCGGGCCTGAAGCAAGCGGGGATTGCTGTGCGGAGGTGGATTGCGCAACACTTGGCCGGGGGTTGTGCATCTTATGAACATGCCAGAAACGGAAAACCAGCGGATTGTGGTGGTAGGGGGCGGATTTGCGGGCGTCACCCTCGCCCAGCAGCTTGAGCGGCAGCTGCCCGGCAACGTCGAGATCATCGTGATCAGCGCGGAGAACCACATGGTTTTCACACCCATGCTTCCCGAGGTGGCCGCGCGAACGGTGAACCCCCTCCACATTGTGGTAACCGGCCGGGAGATGACGCGGCGCACTCGCTGGATGAAGGCGATAGTCAAGCATATCGAGCATCAGCAAAACCGTGTGGTCTACGAGGATGATAGTGGCGAACTTCACGAGCTGGGATATTCCCAGTTGGTGATCGCCTGCGGAGCGGTGGTGGATCTGGACGCGATACCGGGCATGGCCGCCCACGCCATCCCGCTGAAGAGCATCGGCGACGCGCTGCAACTGGGCAACGCCATGATTGGTCTCTGCGAGGATGCCGCCATTGCCCGTCCGGAACAACGCCAGGACATCCTCAGCGTAGTAGTGGTGGGCGCCGGATTCTCTGGCGTGGAGATCGCCGGCAACATCGCTGACCTCGTTGAGCGGGTGAAGCGCTACTACCCCATGTTGCGTGAGGTGCGGCCCCGCATCAGCCTTTTGCAGCGTGGAAAGCGCGTGCTGCCGGAACTCGCCTATGAAAGTCTCTCTGAATTTGCCTACAAAAAACTTCGCGCTCGCGGGGTGGAGGTGATGCTGGGCACCAGTGCTCGCGAGGTGACGGCAGGTCGCGTGATTCTGGGTAATGGGGAATCGATTCCGTCCGGTCTGGTGGTATGCACCATTGGGACGGCGGCCAATCCTCTCACGAAGACTTTGGGCATTCCCCTGGAGCAGAAGCGGTTGCCCACGGATCCTGACATGCGGGTAAAGGGCCTCCGCAACGTTTGGGCCATTGGAGATAGCGCCCTGGTACCGAACGCCAAAACCGGCGAGAACTCTCCACCCACCGCGCAGTTTGCTCTGCGCCAGGCGAATCAACTAGCCGCCAATTTACGAAATGAACTGGAGGGCAAGCCGACGCGCCCTTTTTCCTTCAAGCCCTTGGGCTTGATGGCTGCAATTGGCCATCGCAATGCCGTGGCGGAGGTGATGGGCATGCGGATTTCCGGCTTCCCGGCCTGGTTCCTGTGGCGGGGAGTGTACCTTTCCAAGCTGCCTGGTCTCTCTCGCAAGTTTCAGGTTGCTGTGGATTGGGCCTGGGAATTGCTGTTCCCACCCAACTCAGTAGAACTAAGCGAACAAAGCGACCGCAGAACCGACCTCGCGCACTTCGCGGCAGGGGACTACATCTACCGCAAGGGCGACCCCGCACAGCACTTGTTCCTCATGCAGAGAGGCCGCGCCGCCATCTACCGCGATGAGCAGATGGGTCCACTGGGCACACTGGAGCCCGGCGATCACTTTGGGGAAGGCGCCCTGCTGAACGGCGCCAGCAACGGAACTGGCAACGTGAACGATGGTAGCGGTGGCTCCACCGACGGCCGCCGGAGTGTCTCCGTGCGGGCCATCACGCCAGTGGATGTGCTGCGCTTGGGGCGCGCTGACTTTCAACGACTGGCGGATTCAATGACCGTCTTACGAGAGGGGATGACACGCGAGTACGTCCAGCGGCGCGGCGCAACCACCGCCATGGAACTTTTGATGTCCCAGCCGGATCTTTTCGAGTATCAGGTAAGCCGCTTTATGCGGGAAGAATTGTCCTCGGTGGAGGAGAGCGCCACTCTGGGCCAAATTGTGGAACTGCTGGGTGGAAATGCGGCAGGCTTCATTGTCGTGAATGCCGATGGGCAGGTAACTGGCTACGTCAGCCGGACGGAGGTGTATACCGCCATGCAGAAACACTTGCCACTGGAAGCATCGGTAGCCCTGTTCATGCTGCACAACCCCCCCGTGGGTACGACTGAGGATAATGCCATCGCGGCTACATTGAAACTGCTGCGCCACGATATGGAACTGCTGCCGGTGGTTGACAACGAAACCAACCGGAAGCTGATTGGCACCGTGTGCCCTCTGGATGTGTTTAAGCATGTCGCGGGCTCCCAGCGGCAGGAGCCCGCGGCAAGCAGGATGGATTAAGCCGACGCCCGCGCTTTTCGAGCGTTGATGAAACTGCGTACGGCGGCAACCACGAACACCGTGAGCAC
The DNA here is from genome assembly GCA_964618435.1 of uncultured Solibacteraceae bacterium. Classification (GTDB taxonomy): domain Bacteria; phylum Acidobacteriota; class Terriglobia; order Bryobacterales; family Bryobacteraceae; genus JACTMJ01. Next base: position 17,883 of record CAZUAX010000018.1, on the reverse strand, counting down.
CACCGCCATTACGGCGCGGGCAACGGCGGCAGCCGGGCGCGCAACCTCGGCCCCGGAGAGCAGCGCCATCGTCTGTGGAACGCCCTGCAGGCTACCCAGCAGGCCCAGCACTGCCAGCAGGGCGGCGATGTGCATAAAAGTCTTTGTCCGGGCGGGGTTCTTGGCAACCTGCCCGCAAGCGGCCAGCAAAATTCCAAAAACGGAGGGAATAAAGGCGGTGAAGCTGGAGGTGCCACTCGCGAAATACGCCACGACACCCAGGAGAATGAGTATGGTGCCCGTGGCCACGGTAAAGTTCTGCATCAGAAATCCTTTCGTTCCATGTGATGCCGCTGCGATGCCTTGCGATGCGGCAGCGTTGGAGCAAGGACTAATGAGTCCTCCATTCCATCGAGCACTGGCCCTGCCCTGGAGTTGTGTTTCACGAGCGACAGCGTTTCACTAGGGCTGCTGGTACCGCTAACGCTAAGATGGAAGGGCGGTCTTCT
>CAZUAX010000018.1:13814-17295 GCA_964618435.1 uncultured Solibacteraceae bacterium | reverse complement strand
CAGCGTTACGCGCAGCTCGCGTACGATTCCCTGCGTGCCGTTTATGACGATCCTGACCCGGACCGCCGGTTGCCGCATGAGGGTTACGGGCTTTCCCGCGCCACGGTGGGCCTTGGACTGGCCTATACCTGGGACTGGGCGCGTGATGGGCTAAGCGCGCCTCAGCAGGATTGGCTGCGCGCACGCATTTCGGAAGCTTTGGACGCTTGGCCTGGTTACCAGCACGCCAACCTCGAAGCGGAACACCAGGGCTCGAATTGGGTGAGCGTTTGCCGTGGCGGTGAGCTGATCCTGCTTCTGGCAGCGGGCCAGGAAACTGCCCGCGCGGAGCGATATGCCTTCCTGAAGCAAAGCCTGGAAAGGCACATGCGCAACTTTGATGAGATTGGCGTGTCCCAGGAAGGCATCGGGTATACGGCCTACGGCGGCATTTTCCTGTTGCGGGCGCTGCTGGCTCTGCGCGACGTGGGCGACGAATCGCTTGAGGAGGAAGCAGCGCGTCACCAGTGGTGGAAACAGGCTATGTATGCTGGCTCATTTTCTGCGGTTGCGGCAGGCCCATCGCGCGCTTGGTTGATGTCCGGCGTGGGGGGGCCAAGCATCGGTGATGAGGGCTGGGCAAGCCTGCTGATGGGCTTTGTGCCACAGCCACAAATGCCGTTTTATCTGTGGTGGTACAACCGGCACATGGGGCCCCTGTCCCCGGGGCCGGAGGATTCCCGCTTCGACCCAGGCCGCGACGGGCAAGTGTGGGCGATGCTCCTGTATCCGCCTGATGTTGCTGAACAGGACCCCACGCGCGTTTACCCCTCCGGTATCACCGGCGGAGCCGGCCAGGTGCTGCTGCGCAATCGTTGGCGCAACCAGGGAGACGTGCTGGTGTCCGTGCATGCCGATACTCGTCATCATTCCCATGCCTGGGACCAGCCCGAAACCTTCAGCATCCATGTCCTGGCGCATGGGGAAACATGGCTTGGCGGACCCAACAAGCTGCGGGAGCCCCAGCACTTCAGTACCCTGCTTGTGGATGGCCGGCATGCCCGAGAAACGGGCGGCGCGGAGGACAACGGCGTGATGCGCCGCGTTGTGTTTTTTCCACTGGGCGCGTTGGTGCAGATGGACGGCGGCGAACAATACCGGCAACTTGGGGTGAAGCGAGTCGAGCGCCAGGTTCTGGTGCATTTCCACCCGAATAGCCAAGATCTCCTGCTGAGTACGCTGGACCGCGTGGAGAGCGACGAGCCGCACACCTACACCTGGCAAGCGAACCTCGGTGAGCCCGGGCATGAGCGTCCCGTGGTACGGGACCGCCGGTTTCGTCCAGTGCTGAACCAGCCCTTCGTATTCATGGGAGGTGGATGGCCTGTTTGCAGCGTGATGGGGGAGCTGCCGGAAGCGGGAGAGAGCGAGGCCTACCGAATCCGCTATGGAGATCCTATCCGCGTGGAGACACGCGGAACCAATGCTGAACTTTGGGTACAACTCACTTGGCGCTGCGTGGGCGGTGCGGTAGATGGACGGGGCGCGATTCTGGAAGCCCCCCATCTGGATGCGAAGGTGACGCGTGATGCGGACGGAAATCTCATGTTGCTGATTGGAGGGGCAGGCGCCGCCGAAAGGCCCGGCGCTTCAGGCAAGCCGGACGCTCCGGACACGCCAGTTGTCTCCCCGGCCCTGCCTTGACGGACCAAGCCTGCAATGCCCTGGTGGGTGGCGCGGTTTCCAGGGAGAACGCCAGAATGCGCAACACCCCACGGGCCGTTGCGGGAGTATTTAGCGACACCACCCGCAACTTTCGTTATGATGCGGTGTTTATGGGTATGTGACGGCCCCTATGGCGGCAGAGGCAGATGGCCAACTGATGCTGCGGGTGAAGGAAGGCGACGAACCAAGCTTCGCCTTGCTGCTCCACAGGTTTCGTGCGCCTGTTTGCCAGTTTCTGTACCGTATGGTGCACAATCAGGCTGTGGCGGAGGAATTGGCCCAGGAGGTTTTTTTGCGGGTCTACCGCGCAAGAGCGAGCTACGAGCCCAGTGCCAAGTTCAGCACCTGGCTCTATCGCATTGCCACCCACCTGGCCCTGAACCACATTCGTGATTCGAAGAACGACCGTTATCACCTGCGTCCGGACGATGACTCCGGCGACGGGCCCCCGCTGCAGTTGGTCGATGGCGCGGCGAGTATTGAAGACCGCTTGCTTTCGGCATCGCGGGCGAAACGCATCAGGGAAGCTGTGGAGGCTTTGCCTGAGAAACAGAAACTGGCTGTGGTTTTGCATAAGTATCAGGAACTGGACTACCGGCAGATCGCCGAACTGCTGGGCACGAGCGAGTCCGCCGTAAAAAGCTTGCTGTTCCGGGCCTATGAATCCCTGCGCAGCCGGTTAGCGGATTTGGCGCCCTCCAGCGCCACCAAGGTGGCTGGCTAAATGCGGAGCTGAAGGCAGGGGAAGGAAGAAAGGAAGGGCGCGATGGAACAAAATGAGCAAAGAAACACGACGCCCAAGGCGCATCTTGCCGCCGATGCCAGCGATCCGCTGTGGCAGTTGCTTGACGACTGGAAAGCGCCGCTGCCGGGTGACGGTTTTGACGAACGCGTAATGGCGAGGATTCGCGAGGACGCTGCCTCGCTCGAAAGCAACAAGAGCGGTTGGCGTAGTTGGTTTGGCTGGCTGGGAACGGGCCGTGGCTGGGCGGTTTCGGCCACCGTGGCTACGTTGTTGCTTGCCGCGGTGTTGTTGCGCATGCCGCAGGATTTGCCTCCGGCTCCTGAGCAGGCGGCGACTGCGGAGTTTTCTGCCCAGCAGGTGGAACTGGCTCTCGACGACCTGCGGATGATTGAGGAACTATACGGCAGCGCGGTGCAGGAAGAAAGCCAGAACGACAGATTGTGAGCGGAGGCTGGCCAGGCTGTAAAGAAGAGGCTGCAAGGACGTTTTGAATATGTGGCGTAAGGTGGGCCTACAAATCGGAGCGGGGTGGCTGCTGGTGCTGTTGGCACTGGGTGCCGCCACGGCTGCGTTCGCTCAGCCAGGGCCCCCGCCGGACGGGGGCAGGCGCGGGGTAGCGCCCGGTCCTGGGGGCCGCGGACCGCGCGGGGACATTGCCCGCCGTCGTTCGGAACGCCAGGAGTTGATGCAGTTTCGAGTACTTGACCGGCTTTCGCGGATGAGCCCGGAGCAGCGTGAACGCATGCTTTCCCGGTTGCCGTCTGCGCGCCGCCGCACGGTGGAGTCGAATTTGCGCCGTTTCCAGGCCATGCCCCCGCAACGAAGGCAGATGCTGGAACGACGCTTGCGGCAGTTTGAGGAAATGACCCCGGAACGCCAGAACCGTCTGCGCTCACTCACGCGGGAAATGATGGATCTGCCCGGGGATCGGCGGTCTGCCGTACGCAACGAGTTCATGCGCTTACAGCGGATGCCGGAAGAGGAGCGCTTGGACTACACGGAACGGCAGAGTTTTCGCGAACGCTTTTCCGA
>CAZUAX010000018.1:3359-13714 GCA_964618435.1 uncultured Solibacteraceae bacterium | reverse complement strand
CGCGGCTTGCGCATTCCCGGAATTACGGTGGATACGGCAGGGTGAGAGAGGCAGAATCGCAGCGCCACTTCTGCCAGGGGTTGTTGGATGCCCGCCTCGTGCAGATCCTGCACCAGCGGTGTGACGTGCTCCACTACCTGCTTTTTATGGTCGCCCCGGAAGTAGGCCTCCCGGAATTCACCCGGTTCGAAGACAGTGTCCTCGCGGATGTTGCCCGTTAGCGCGCCTTCATCAAGGGGAACGCGGGCAATCACGCCCACCCCTTGCTTCTGGCAAAGCGGGAACAGGTTCAATTCCGGAGTCTGGTCAAAGATGTTGTAAATCACCTGTACGCTGTCGATGAGGCCGGTCTTGACGATGGACAAGGCGCTATCCGGCTGATGGTCGTTGATGGAGATTCCAAAGTAGCGGACCTTGCCGGAAGCCTTCAGGTCTTCAATGGCGCGACGCCAGTCATCGCGCTCCAGCCACTCCGGGTTCCATACATGGAACTGCTGCAAGTCAATGCGCTCCATGCCAAGGTTGCGGAGGCTCTGTTCCGTGCAGGCCACAGAGTATTCGTACGGGAATACATCGTCGATCACATGTCCGGTACGGGCGGGCCACACCTGATTCTTGGGCGGAATCTTGGTGGCGACCATCGTGGGTGAGCCCACCTCCCTCAGCACTTCACCCACAATGCGCTCGCTATGTCCTTCGCCATAAGCGAGGGCGGTGTCGATGAAATTCAGCCCTAATTCGATAGCCCGCTTGAGCGCGGCCACGGATTCGTCATCGCGTCCGCCCTTCCACTGAATGCCTCCAATGCCCCAGGCTCCGTAGCCAATCTCGCTCACTTCCAGGTCAGTGCGACCCAATTTACGGTATTTCATATCGCCTTTATTATACGAAGGTCGTGTCGTTCGATGCCTCCATAAATCGGATACAGAAGGCTGATTTCGGGTTAGACCCGCCAGGGTGCAGGACCCTGACGGGCAGGATGCAGTGTGGTGCGGCTTCCCACCGTCGCCCGCAATGTTACGGTTGCTGCTGTCTTGCCGCTCTGATCTAGGCAGATGCTCCCATACTCTCGCCGGAGATCATTGCCCCAATTCGTGGCACACGAAGCAGTCGACGGCTGCCTCCGTTTCCTTATGGCAGTCCACGCAGAATTTCATCTTCATTTCCACGGCGGGGGTCACGGTGTGCATTGAGGCCACGTTCCCATGGCACCGGGCGCACTCCGCTTTGGCGTCTGCGTGTACCTTGTGGCTGAAGTTAACGAAGTCCGGCATGCGGAAGACGCGACGGGTAGGAAAATCGGCCTGTTGCGGCGTCATCGTGGTGTGGCAGACCGTGCAGGTATCCAGGGCAGGGAAGCGCGCGCGTTCGCCTCCCAGCGATCCTGCATGGCATTTCACGCACGCCATCTTTAGAGGTGCATGGGTCTTGTGGCTGAAGACTGCAGTGGGCTGGGCGTGCGACGGAGTGTTCGCCAGCCAGAACAGGCTCATGAGCAGGAGCCAAAGCCATCGGTGCCGCTGTGTTGCCATTACGCTGTGGTTTACTCCGGCAGCGCGAAGGCGATCAGCGCGTCTGAGAAGGTACTGCCGTACTTGTTGCCGCCCCCCGCGGCGATCACAATGTACTGCTTGCCGTTCTTGCCCACGAACGACATAGGGTTGGCATGGGCGCTTGCGGGGAGCTTGGTTTCCCACAGCAGTTTGCCCGTGTCTTTGTCGAAGGCGCGGAAGCGGCTGTCGTTGCTTGCTCCAATGAACACCAGGCCGCCCGCGGTTACCATGCTGCCACCCATGCTGGGTGCGCCGGTGGGGGGCAGGCCCTTTGCCAGCAGTTCGTCCACCACGCCCAAGGTGACACGCCAGCGGAACTCGCCGGTGTTCATGTCGATGGCTGTGAGGTGGCCCCAGGGGGGCTGCTGGCAGGGCCAAAGGCGGTTATCCCAGAAGCGTGCGTTGTTGGTGCGCAGGCCCACTCGGTTGAAGGGCAGCTTGGCGCCCTCGCGGGATGGGCGGAGCATGGAGATCATCCCCGCGTCGGCGCTGTTGACGTAGAGCGTTTGCGTGGCCGGGTCAAAGGACGCTCCACCCCAGTTGGTTCCGCCGTTGGTTCCTGGAAACAGCACGGTGGGCTTTGTATGGATGGGCCTATACAGGTCGCCAAAGACAGCGTCCTTCACCAGATCCTCACAGAATTTGCGGTGTGCCGGGTCTACGTTGGCCAGTTCCTCGGGCTTCATCGACTGCCGGGCGAAGGGAGCCGGCTTCACCGGGAAGGGCTGCGTTGGCCATGGCTTTTCTCCGGGCGCCGCTTCTTGTGGTACCGGCCGCTCTTCGATGGGAAACAACGGTTCGCCGGTCTCCCGATGAAAAACAAACGTGAAGCCGGTCTTTGTCACCTGCGCCACGGCGGGCACCAGTTTTCCGTCACGCATTACATCAATCAGGTTTGGCTGAGCCGGCAGGTCGTAGTCCCAGATATTGTGATGGACGGTCTGAAAATGCCACTTACGCTGGCCGGTCCGGGCATCCAGCGCCACAAGCGAGTCGCCGAATAGGTTCTCGCCCGGACGGTCACCCCCATAGTAGTCTGCCGATGGAGAGGTAAGGGGCAGAAATACCAGCCCCCGATGGGTGTCCACGCTCATGATGCTCCAGGCATTCACCCCGCCGCGCTCCTTCCAACTGTCGCCCTCCCAACTGCCGTGGCCGAACTCGCCCGGGCGAGGAACCACGTGGAAACGCCACACTTCTTTGCCCGTCCGCACGTCGAAGGCGCGGATGTCCCCGGAAGGCGCCTGCGGTTCGCCATCGGAGGTCCACGCGCCGCAGATGGCAAGGTTTTCAAAGATGGCAGGGGGAGACGTCATCCCATAGGCGCGCCCAGGGTAGGCATCCACGAAGCCGGCGCGGAGATCCACCATTCCGTTGTTCCCAAAGGCGGGGTCGGGTTTGCCGGTACGGGCGTCAATCGAGTAAAGCTTGCCCTCGATGGTTCCGTAGATAAGGCGCTCTCGCTGGCCGTCGCTCCACCAGGCGGGGCCGCGATGGATGAACAGGGTGTAGGAGCGTTCCTTGTCGATGTGCGGGTCAAAGGCCCACAATTCCGTGCCGGTTTCCGCATCCAGGGCCACCAGGCGATTGAAGGCCGTAGTCACGTAAAGGCGGTTACCTGCCACCAGGGGCGTAGCTTCAAAGGCGCTGCGCACCGGGTATTTTGACCCATCGCTGATGTCGCCTGAATGCCAGGTCCAGGCAGGCTTCAGGGTTGCCACGTTCTCCCTATCAATTTGCTTGGCCGGGGAGTACTTCATGCCGCCGGCGTCGCCACCCCAAAAGCGCCAGTCCTGTGCAGCCGCCAGGCATGTTGCCACGGCGATCACGGTGATTACTCGGCCCGGAAACCCCATGGCTGGTTATTGTATTGCAGCAGCGCCAGGTTCGGGTGGATGATGCCGGATACCAGCAGTAGGCTTGGCGGGGCATATCCCGCATCACCCTGCGGCCCTCGCTCAAGAAGATCCTCGCAAAAGGTGCATGGCGCCGCCACAGGATGCAATTCGCTGTGGTTGGCTGACAAGGCTTACCAGCAAAGGGTTACATGGCTATCTGCCTTGTTCAATGGCACAGGCCACTTGTGCCATTTCGTGGAGCAGCTTGCCGAACTGCTCCGTCTTGATCAGCGGGTCTGGATGGTCATGATGAACGAATGTCCTGGCGTGGGGGAGAACCTCCTTGGGCAGAAAGCGTTCGGGCGCCTGATGACGATCTTCCACCCAAAGATTTCGCGTTCCAGACCCTCGCCCGAGAAGGCTTCCGGGAGTCTTTGGTGTGTATCCGGTAGCCACAAAGCGGGTAATGGCCTGCCGGGCTCTGGTGCTGAATCGTTCAGGATTCCGCACGCGCAGCGCTTGCTCGAAATGCTCCGGGTTGCCCTCATCAGCGAAGCCACGCAGCGCGGAAGCGCCCAGGGGTTCGCGCCTTGCCACCTCCATCACAATCCGCAGGTAGGCACCACTCCCGAGGCGATTGTCCACAAAGGCGCCGGAGCGAATTCCCACCAGCCGAATTGCCACTCTGCGCCCCTGCGCCACGCCCCCAAACCAGGTATTGAAGGCTTTTCCCCCGAATGCAACAGGCTTCCAGCCCAGTTGGGCGGCCATTACCGCTGCCGCTTGCTTGCACTTGGTGGCGTAGTACACAGCCCAGGCAAGCAGGGCGATCACTCCCAGCGCAAGTGCGCCAAATCCAAACATCATCACCATAGAGAATGCGTTCATAACCAGACTTTTTTCTCAACCTTCTGAACTCGCAATCGCTGAGCGCTTCGTATCAGTAATCTTTCTATTGCGATTGCAGTGGGTTGCAGATGGTGGTTCGCGCCATGGAAAGATGGACCGCTGTAGGATAGACCTATGCCAAAAACCTTACTTGCCCTCGGGGCGCACTATGACGATTGTGTCTTCGGGGTGCCGGGAATTATGCTCCGCGCGATCCGGCAGGAGTGGAAGGTGGTGATTGGCACCTTGATTGGAGACTATTCCAACTGGGCTCCCGTGAAGGGAAGGGACAAGGAACTGCTGGAACGTTCCAGCCAGCTTGCGCACTATTATGGGGCGGAGATGCGGTTCCTGAACTTCGCCTCCCATCTGTTCGATGTCACGACGGAAAACAAGAAAGCGGTGGCGAATCTGGTGGCCGATGTACAGCCGGATGTGGCGCTCATTTTGTGGCCCCACGATACGCACGACGACCACCGGGTGGCGTCGCCGTTGTGCGAGATCGCAGTGAAGAACGCGGGGCAGATTCTCGACCGGCCAGGCATCAAGGCGCCGCGGTCAATCTACTACTACGACAACGGTCCCCGGCACACGATTGATTTCGAACCTGACACCTTCGTGGATGTGACGGCGGAGTGGCCGGTGGCGCAGGAGTGGCTGGGGCAACTGATGGCGATTATGCGCAACCAGCCTTATGAAGAGGGGCGACCGGACTCCGCCAAGGACGCAAAGGAAGCCATCGCCCGGTATCGTGGCGCCACCTGCGGGGTTCGTTACGCGGAGGCCCTGCGCGCCTACACCAAACGACCGGTAGACATTCTCTCCTGATCCGTCCCCGCTGGAGAACTCGGCAAGGTTGCTTCCAGGCAGTTCCCCCTCCCTGACGTTTGCTGCTGAGTAGGGCCTGTTCGGCAGAAATCGGGACTACCGGGGTTGATCGGCAATGCGCGACACTACGGTTCGTGGAGACCCATCCCTTCGCCGTAACCGCCACGCCCCCTCGGACGGCGCTGGTGTTGTCGGCGGGGGCGATGTTTGGGGCTTATCAGGCAGGGGTGTGGCAGGCGCTGGAAGGGCGCGTGCGTCCGGATGTGGTGATTGGCGCCAGCGTGGGTTCCCTGAATGGATGGGCCATCGCGGGCGGAATGCCAGCCGGCATGCTGGCGGAGCGATGGCTGTCGCTGGAACCTGCGGGACGTATCCGCATCCGCTGGCCGCGGCGTCTGTTGGATGGGTGGGTAGATGCGGACCATCTGCAACAGTGGATTCAGGAACTCCACCAGGGCCTGCAGCCACAATGCGCGTTTGGGCTGGTGATGACGCGCGTTTGGCCGTTTCGCCCGGAACTGGTGATGACACCCGGCATCACCTGGCAGCATCTTGCAGCCAGTTGCGCTATGCCGCTGCTGTTTCCCCACTACCGCCTGCAGGGGGCACTCTATACCGACGGGGGCCTGATGCAGGCACTTCCTTTGTGGGCGGCGCGCGCCTGCGGGTGCCAGCGGGTGATTGCCGTAAACGTGCTGCCCAGCTTCCCCTTGCCCGGCAGGCGAGCGGCCAGTCGCCTGATGCGCATGGTCAGCCAGCATACTTTTCTGGAGCCTGATGGCCAGGTCCTGCCGATTGAACCCCAGCGGCCGCTGGGGGGAGTGCGTGACTTTCTGGTATGGCGGCGTGATTGTGCCGAGCGCTGGATTGCCAAGGGCAGGGAAGATGCGGAGCATGCGCTGAAAGCCTGTCCATGGAGCGTGTGACAAGATGAAAGCAATGGTTTATCGCGCCCTCCTGTGGATGTTTTTGGCCTCTTCGCTGCTGTCTGCGCAATCGGCCCCAGCGCCTATTCGCTTCGAGAATCGCAGCGCTTCCAGTGGGATTGATTTTGTTCTCGACAACAATGTGAGCGAGGAGCGCCGTTACGTGGAGAGCGTTACTGGCGGGATGGCGGCCTTTGATTTCGATGGCGATGGCAGGCTGGACCTGTTCTTCACCAACGGCGCCGAAATGCCCGCGGGCGTGAAGACTTCAGCGAAGTTTCACAACCGGCTCTACCGCAACCTGGGCGACTTTCGCTTTGAGGACGTAACCGCGAAAGCAGGCTTGGCGGGTGAAGGCTTCTCCTTCGGTGCGGCAGCAGGCGACTTCGACGAGGATGGCCATGTGGATCTGTTCGTTGCCGGCTATCGCGCCAACCGGCTGTACCGCAACCGGGGCGATGGCACCTTTGAGGATGTAACGGCCAAGGCAGGCATCTCCAGCGAACGCTGGGGGGTGGCCGCCGCGTTTTTCGATGCGGATGGCGACGGGCTCCTGGACCTTTTCCTCGTGAATTATGTGCAATGGACGCCGGACTACTCTCGATATTGCGGCGACCGGGCTCGCAACCTGCGCGTCTACTGTCATCCTCGCTATCTGCGCCCGGAGCCCAACCAGCTATTCCGCAACAACGGCGACGGCACCTTCACCGACGTCTCCAAGGAAAGCGGCATTGCCGATCACCCCGGCAAGGGGATGAGTATTGCGGTGGCGGATGTGGATCTGGATGGAGACTCGGATGTCTTCATCACCAACGACTCTGAGGCCGACTTCCTGTTCCTGAACGATGGCAAGGGGAAGTTCACGGAAAGCGGCCTGCTGGCGGGCGTGGCGATGTCGATGAACGGACGCGCCATTTCCAGTATGGGCGCGGATATGCGCGATATCGACAACGACGGATTTCCCGATGTGGGGGTCTCCGCGCTTTCCGGTGAAACCTTCCCTGTCTTTCGCAACAAGGCTGCGGCGGAGTTTGCAGATGTCACCTACGCCACGGGGATGGCCGCGGCCAGCCAGCGCTATGCCGGCTGGGGCATTACGTTTTCAGATTTCGATAACGACGGATGGAAGGACCTGTTCACCGCGAACTCGCACGTGAACGACCGCATTGCGGAGACGGAATCAAGCGTCTATCAGCAGCCCTGCACCGTGTTTCGCAACGACAAAGGCACACGGTTCGATCTGGTCGCAGACTCAGGTTTGCCGGCGGTGGTGGACTCCCATCATGGTGTGGTGGTGGCGGATTTCGACGGCGACGGGCGCATGGACGTGGCCGTTTCCGTGGTGAATGGCAAGGCGAAGTTGTGGAGGAACGTGTCAGCAGGCGGGAGTTGGATTGCGTTCCGGCTGCGCGGGCGCGGCGCTTCGGCGAAAGGCAGCAACCGTGACGGCATTGGCGCACGCATTGTGATGGATGGGCAAACCAACCACCAGACTGCAGCCGGTAGCTACGCCTCCAGCGTGCTGGGGCCCGTGCACTTCGGGCTGGGCTCCGCCACATCAGTGAAGAGGGCAACCATCCACTGGCCCAGTGGCGTCGTGCAGACGCTCGAAAACCTGGAAGCGGGCAAAGTACACGAAATCTCGGAGCCAGAGCGTTAATGGGAGGCCTGCGCCAAATCCCTCATTTCTGGTGAGGTTCTCTTTTTGTTCGGGACTGTTTGAAACGAAGCTTTCATAAATCTTAGCTATCATGGTTATCAGCGGTGGCTATGGCCACTTTTGTACGATATGACTGTAAGTTCCCCTTTGGTATTGCGACGCCACATTCCTCGGCGTCTGGTTCTGGCGGCTCCCCTCTCGATGATTGTGGAAGCTAGTGGTATGGAAGCGCAGCGGTTAAGCGCGCTAGAAGAACTGGGCGTCACTGAGCTTGAGAATAAGACCCATCACGTGCAGGGCATCGTTGTGGACGGTCCCACGCTATGGGTGAGTTCCGTTTCCAAGGCCGCCAGCGCTGGCTATCTGCATGAGTTCGATCTGCAGACCGGACGCCATCGCGCGACGGTGGAGATCCACGAGAGTGCGCGCTTCCATCCCGGCGGGATGGACCAGGACAGCGATTCCCTATGGATTCCCGTAGCGGAGTATCGCCGCCAGAGCTCCAGCACGTTGCTGCGGGTGAGCAAGCAGACCCGCAAGGTGCTTTCCCGCTTTGACGTGGAAGACCACATCGGCTGCGTGGCCGTGGCGGGCGAGCGCCTGATTGGCGGCAACTGGGACTCGCGCGATTTCTATTACTGGAACCGCGCGGGCAAACTGCTCGCGAAGAAGCAGAACCCCGGCAAGGTGGCCTACCAGGACCTCAAGTGCGAGGACGGTATGCTGCTGGCCTCCGGCAACATTTCCGCCGACGAAGGCGCCATCGACTGGCTGGAACCCGACACCCTTCAGCTCCGCAAGCGCATCGTCAGCGGCAAGACCGACCGCGGCGTGCGTTTCACCAACGAGGGCATGGCCGTCGTGAACGGCAAGCTCTATCTGCTGCCCGAAGACGGCCCCAGCCGGCTCTTCGTGTTCCAGCTCTAGCCCCTGGCTACTTGTGGCGACGGGCGGACGTCGATATCATGCCATCCATGCGTTCGCTCTGCCTGCTTTTGCTGTTGGGAATTCTGCCCGTCGCGTCAGTGCTCTGCCAGGCTTCGCAGAAGCCTCGTGTGTTCGTCCTTACTGATATCTCCAATGAACCCGACGATGAGGAAAGTCTGGTCCGCTTCCTCGTCTACGCCAACGAATACGATGTAGAGGGCCTGGTGGCCACCACCTCTACCCATCTGCGCGACCAGACCCGCCTCGACCTCATCCAACGCCAGATTGATGCCTACGCGCAGGTGCTGCCCAACCTCCGCCAGCACGCCGATGGTTATCCCGCCGCGGAAGCCCTGCGCGCCGTCGCCAAAAACGGCATCCCTGAGTTAGGGATGCGCGGCGTCGGTCCCGGCAAGTCCACGGATGGCTCGCGCCTGCTCATCGAAGCGGCAGACCGCGACGACCCCCGCCCTCTCTGGGTGCTGGCCTGGGGCGGTCCCAATGTCCTGGCCCAGGCTCTCTGGGATGTGCGGGCCGAGCGGTCGCCTATCGAACTGGAGCGCTTTATTTCCCGGCTCCGCGTTTACACCATCTCAGACCAGGACGACAGCGGCCGCTGGATGCGCGTCCAGTTCCCTCACCTCTACTATGTCGTCAGCCCCAGCACCGTCCAGAGCGCTGACTACTATCTCGCCACCTGGAGCGGCATTGGTGGCGACCGTTTCTACAAGAACGGTCCCGGCTACATGCACCACATGGTGGAGAACCCTTGGCTGGAAGAGAACATCATCCGCAACCACGGACCCCTGGGCGCGCTGTACCCCCGCGTGGCCTACATCATGGAAGGCGACACCCCGTCCTTCCTGAACCTCATCCAGAATGGCTTGGCGGGCGATGTGGAACCCAGCTACGGCGGATGGGGAGGGCGCTACATGCTGCGGCAATCCTATGGCGAAACCCGCCCCATCTGGACCAACTCCCGCGATACCGTCACTCTCCCCGATGGCACCTCCCACACCAGCAACACCGCCACCATCTGGCGCTGGCGCGAACACTTCCAGAACGACTTCGCCGCCCGCATGGACTGGTGCGTGAAGCCCCGCGCCGAAGCCAACCACAACCCCATCGCGGTAGTAAACGGCCTGCGCGGCAAGGGCGTCATCCGCCTGAAGGCCCAGCCCCGCGAACGCATCAAGCTAAGCGCCGCGGGCACCACGGACCCTGATGGCCAAACCCTCACCTACCGCTGGTACCACTATCCCGAAGCGGGCACCTTCCGCGGCGCCTTGACGGTTCAGGGGGCCGATACCCCCGAAGCCCAAATCGACATCCCTCCCACTGCCCGCCCCGGCACCGCCCACGTGATTCTGGAGGTGAAAGACAATGGCGTCCCCGCCCTGTGGAGCTACCGGCGGGTGATCATCGATATCACGGCACCGTAGGGATGACTTCCGTCAGGACCATCCTTGTGGAATGGCGCCCCACCCGAAACCCATCCTAGGCAAGCAGAACGGACCCCCACTTAGGGAGAACGATGCCTTCAACGTGACTGCGATCAGGGGCAGTTGGCATATGACGTCGGTCCACCCATGCTTGGACCGATAGCGGCAATGCAGAAGGTAGAAGCGCAACCCTTGGCACTCAAAAGCTCAGAAACAAACTGCTGAAATCCTGGATCACAGTCTCGTGTCGAAGGCTTTCAACCATTCCCATCCAGTATCTGGTCTAACCCGCT
>CAZUAX010000018.1:0-3259 GCA_964618435.1 uncultured Solibacteraceae bacterium | reverse complement strand
TTTTGGTCTGCGATCCTGATCTAGCTGTGTCGAGAATCATTCCATTTCTGTTCATCGTGCTTGCTTGCGCGCCGCTCTGTTTCACGCAGAGTTTGGAGAAAGTCCTAAAAATCATAGTCTTGGATGGATCTGGTGGCGTCATTCCGGATGCCCGGGTGGAACTGCTGGAGCAATCCACCGGTCACAAACGATCTGCAAGTACTGACCCGGAGGGAACGGCATACTTCGCGCTTCCCGCCACCAGAGACCTGGAGATCCGGATAGTTGCAATTGATTTCGCACCAAGGTTGGAGCAATTGCTTCGTCCGGAGGGGGCAGCCGCAATCGAGATTCGCCTTCAACCGGCAACCCTAGCCCAGGAAGTGAAGGTCACCGCCTCAAAAGTGGCCGGGCTGCCTGAGTCTCTCGAGCGGCTGCCAGGTTCGGTGGCCGTACTGGAGGAAGCCATCCTAACGGAATCCCGCTCACTTAGCGTCGGCGAGGCGTTACGGAAGGTTCCCGGCCTGAACATTCGTGCGGAGGAAGGCTTCGATATCCGGCCGAACATCGGCATCCGCGGATTGAACCCCACCCGCTCCCAGCAGGTCTTGCTGCTCGAAGATGGAGCACCCCTTGCCTATGCTCCCTATGGGGATAATGCCTCTTATTACCACCCGCCGATTGAACGGTTCCAAACGGTAGAGGTGGTGAAGGGTGGCGGACAGATTCTGTATGGCCCCCGCACCGTTGGAGGTGTGATCAATTATGTAACCCCGGCTCCCCCCACCCGCCGCTCGGGTTCGCTGAATCTCACCGGCGGTGAGCGTGATATCTGGACCGGACATCTCCGCTACGGCGACAAAGTGGGCAACACCGCGCTGCTCTTTGATGCTTTCCGCAAGCAGGGCGAAGGCGCCCGCCAGAACACCCGCATCGGCCTGCACGATTTCAATGTGAAATCCCTCACCCCCCTCGGAGATTCGCAAACCCTCAGTCTTCGCTTCAACTTCTACGAAGAGGATTCGAACATCACCTATTCCGGGCTCCGGGAGAGCGAATGGGCCGCGAACCCCCGGTTCAATCCCTTTCGCAACGACTACTTCAATGTCCAGCGCTACGGCACCTCCGTGAACCATGTCTGGGCCGCAACGCCGAATGTGGTAGTGAATACCACGGCGTACGGGACGGTGTTTAACCGTTATTGGTGGCGGCAATCCAGCAATTCCAACCAGCGGCCCAATGATGCAGCCGATCCTGCCTGCGGAGGGATGCAGAACCTCTTCACCACCTGCGGCAATGAAGGCCGTCTCCGCGAATACTACACCTGGGGTGTGGAGCCCAAGGTCAAGGCAATCACCACGCTCTTCGGTATCCGCAGTGAGCTCGATTTTGGCGTCCGCGCCCATGTCGAGAACCAGGACCGCATTCAGGAGAACGGCGATACTCCCTTCACGCGCCGCGGTGTCAGGGTGGAAAACAACAATCGGAAGGCGCAGGCCTATTCCGGGTTCATCCAGAATCGCTTCCTCTTCGGAAGGCTGACGGTCGCCCCAGGGGTCCGGTTCGAGTCGATTTCCTTCGAGCGCACCAATCGGTTGGGGCCCGCGGGACAGCCCATCCAGGGAGACACCAGTCTCAATGTGTGGATACCCGGCATCGGCGCCAATCTGCAACTCACGAATTCCATAAGTCTATTTGGCGGCATCCACCGTGGCTTCGCCCCGCCCCGCGTCGAGGACATCATCAGCAACTCCACCGGGCAGGCCATTGAACTCGATGCCGAGCAAAGCTGGAATGTGGAAACCGGCATTCGTGGCCAGTTCACGCGAAACTTCCGCCTGGAGGGTACCTTGTTCCAAATGGACTTCGCCAATCAACTCGTTCCGTCCAGTGTTGCCGGCGGGGTCGGTGCCACTCTCACCAATGGTGGGGAAACGATGCACCGTGGCGGCGAACTGAGCGGGGAGTACACCTTTGAAAGCATCGGCGGCACCGGGCAAAGCGTCACCCTTCGCAGCGCATACACATGGATCCCGGTGGCAAGCTTTCAGGGACTACGTTTCTCCGGGGTTGGCGGCTTCGGCGGCGTCTCTATCACGGGCAATCGCTTGCCCTACGCGCCGGAACACTCCGCCACTTCGAGCCTTGCCTACCACCATCCTCGCGGCTTTCATGCTTTTTTTGAGGCAGTCTACGTTGGCAGGCAGTTTGGTGACGACCTCAATACCCTCGGCGGCACGCCCGACGGCCAGCGCGGCATCATTCCTAGCCAGATGTTCTGGAATAGCACCGTCAGTTATCCCGTGGAGCGATGGCGCACCACCTTCTATACCAGCGTGAAGAACGTATTTGACCGGCTCTATATCGTGGATCGCAGCCGTGGCATCGTTCCTGGCATGCCGCGTGTGGCCCAGGTCGGCATGGAGGTCCGTTTCTGACGCTCGCAGGCATTGCCTGGTACGGCCACCCTGCGTTTCGCGCCCGAGTTCCCTCGCGAAGCTCAACAGTTTTCCGGGGTGGCCCATAATTTCCATGTCGGGCACCGCGCCTGCCAGGCCCGGTGCCCAAGGGCGAGGCGGACGCTCACCTTTGTGCATCCCGCCCCGGACCTTCCCGGCCAAACTACCCTGATGTGAGCTTGGGCACACGGTCGTCAAAACCCTCTGGTCGAAACCGGTTGCGGTCTCCGAAACGGGTTGCCAGCTGCAGCCGTCCATCACGCTGGCTCGGCCAGGAAGGGCCGCACCTCTACCTTCCGATTGCAGTGCATTGACCCTTCGGCGGCGAGGTTCAGCGCGACGCTGAGGTCAGGGGCTTCAATAATCCAGAAGCCGGCGAGGTATTCCTTCGATTGCACAAAGGGTCCGTTGGAAAACACCGCCCTGCCACCCCGGTTGTCGATGACGGTGGCGGTGTCTGGCCCACCAATGCCTGCGGCCAGGACCCAGTGCCCCTTCTCCCGGAGCCGCTCGTTGAAGGCGCGTATTGCCGCCATCTCGCCCGGGCTGGCCAAGCCGGCATTATCGTCGATCACGGATAGCAAATACCTCATTTCGAATCCCCTCCACGGTTTCGATCAGTGATTGTCTGGGGCGGATTTGCCAGCGCCTCACCCCTGCCGCGAGCAGCCCTGCCCCTATCCCAGCCTCCCGAACCTCTCGACTCCAGCAACGCTGTCCCCATTATGAACCTGCCACGGACACCGTGCCGCCCTCCATGAACGGAAGCAATTTCGGCAGCATCCAGCCCGCCCCCCTGTGCCTGCAGCAATTTCCTATCG
>CAZUAX010000017.1:42744-45219 GCA_964618435.1 uncultured Solibacteraceae bacterium | reverse complement strand
CCTAAGCCTTGGCCGCGGACTTCGGGTGCCGTGCAGATTTGGGTAATGTGGCCAACGCCGCTTTCGACATTGCTGGCCAAGCTGCACCCCAGCAGCCGTCCCGAGCCACGCTCAATGGCGGAATAGCTGGCATCTGGCGCGAAGTTTCCACAGCCTGGGTATTGGATGATGTTGTAGAGAAACCTACGGGCTCCATCCACGCTGCGGTACTGGTCGTTGATGCTGGAATCCAGGTGTCCCCGATAGCTCTCTTCGATGAGATAGGCGGCACGGTCCTGATATCGTTCGTGCCAGGGTTCCACGCGTATGGGGCCAGCCGGAAGCGGTTCAATCGGTTGCTGGTTCTGCATGGACAGGCGGACGCGCATGAAAAGGCGTTCGTGAAGTGCAAGGTTATCCGGCATCAGACTGCCGGTTTCGGGTATGCCATGCAGCATGAACTGGGCCTCGATGCGGTGGATGCGGTCGCGACGCAGGATGGACTGCAGCACTGCGCGCAACAGGGTGTGTCGATTATCCGCTGTGTCTTCTTCCTCGGTGAGGAACAGGCAGCCGAGGAGCGCTTTGCTGTCTTCAAGAATGTAGTAGGAATAACCGATGGGACGCTCGTCGCGGCAAAGCACATTCCCTTGCAGCGCATGAGCGTCGATGAACTGGCCAACGAGGTCTGAGGATCCCTGATAGTCCCAAAGGAGCTTGTGCCGCCATCGGGCTACTTCCTCATGCAGAAGTGCTTCCAGCTCAGCAAGCCGGAATTGGGGGAGATCGAAAACTTCCAAGCTACTTTCGTAGCTGGCGTGCGGCATGTAGCCATTATACGGTGGTACCGTTAGCCAGCTTCAATCTCCGGCGATCTATTCGCCGATGAGATGCAAGGAGATCTTCCGGCTGTGCGGCGAGCGCCGGTGCTCGAACAGGTAGATGCCCTGCCAGGCGCCCAACACCGGCAAACCATCTTCCACCGGAATGCCCAGCGAGGTGGCTGTGAGTGCCGCCTTGACGTGCGCGGGCATATCGTCTGGCCCTTCGATTACGTGGCTGTAAAGAGGGTCCCCTTCGGGGATCAATCGCTGGACGAACGCAAGCAAGTCACGGCGTACGTCGGGGTCAGCGTTTTCCTGGATCAGGAGGGACGCCGATGTATGGCGGACAAACACGGTAAGCAGTCCGCGTTGAATGCCCGTGCTCCGTGTCCAGCGGGTGACCTGGTCAGTGAACTCATAAAGATTCACACCCACCGTGCGGAGAGTAATGGAGGTGAGGTCTTGTCTCATGGGGAAAGGAAGGGAGGGGTGGGAAGTGGGCGGCCTGGCCGAGACCGCCCACGATGGTAAAGATAGGGAGCCTACTTGTTGCTGGAAACCAGAATTTCACCGCTCTGATCGAGATGGAAAGTGCCCACGAAGGCGCTCATCTTGAAGGGGCTGCTCCAGGTGGTGTTGAGGCCCTTGCCCGTGAAGCGGTGCGCTTCGGTGAATGCGGGCATGGCGTGGTCGATACCGTTGGTCATCGGCGGATAGACGGTGTCTTCGTGCGAGCAAACCTTGTCAGTGGCGCGGATGGCGCGGGTCTGGAGATCCACCAGATTGCCGGCCTTCATGGTGCCCACACGGCTATGAACATCGTCGTTCTGAAAGCCCATTTCGATGGCTTCCACGTTTACAGCCACCACGTCCTCCAGCAAACGTCCACCCAGCTTCGTCGCCAGATTCTGGAGGGCAAGGCGCTGCATGGCATCAGCCTTCGCATCTACCACCAGCACGGCCTTGGCGGGATAGAAATCAGTGTGAATGTCGCCGATGGTGCCATTGGCGCGCACGACCGCGATTACGGAAAGGCCATCCAGGGCAACGCCGTCAAAGGTGCCCTTCTCAATATTCCAGCCCATCACGCCGAGGTCGCCTACCAGGCCCACCTCAGAATTGCGGAAGCACTGCCCGATATAAACGTCGGCCGTGCGTGCTTCCATGTAGCTGCCATGGATTCCTGCTTTAGCCATGGTGGATGCGGCGGAGTGCGCATGGTGATGTTCGTGGGTTGAAGAGGCGCTGGCGCTAAGCGAGAGCACGGTGGAAACAGCAAGTACAGCAACGCTGTGAAAGAAGCGTGTCATCGTCGGTAATCCCTTTCTGGTCTACAGGACGTTCCAGAGTTTAGCCGGTGGCAGGTTACGGCTATCCCAGTGCACAATGTCCCAGCATTGTGTGCGCCCGGCGTGGGGCGGCTTTGTTTCCATTGTACCGTGCACGCCCTGATGCGCAAGCAGAAGGGAGTGGATTCGTCGCCAGGAGGGAAATCTGTTTAGCGCCCCATCCAGCCGCCATCCACCACCAGGATTTCGCCGTTCACGTAGCTGGAGGCCTGAGAAGCCAGGAATACGGTAGCGCCTTTGAAGTCCGCCGGTTCTCCCCAACGCCCTGCCGGTATCCGTGCCAGGATGGCCGGGTTGCGCGCCGGATCTGCACGCAGCGCTGC
>CAZUAX010000017.1:28426-42644 GCA_964618435.1 uncultured Solibacteraceae bacterium | reverse complement strand
TGTAGGGCCAGAACTGGCGGCCGAGGGCGGCAACACGCTCACCAATGGCGGAACCTTCCGCCTCCAGGCTGCGGCTTACGCCAATGATGTCTGCGCCTGCCTCCGCCAGGGCCTCGGCCATGGCGAAGCCGATGCCGCGCCGGCAACCGGTTACAAGCGCCACCTTCCCATCCAGTTTGAACAGGTCCAATACACTCATCGGGGTCTCCTCAGCTTTCCTGGCAGCGCATCAGGATCTTCAATGCTTCGCCACCGCTATCCATTGCCTGAAACGCATCGCCGAGGCTTTGGAGCGGCAGGACGTTGGTGATGACTTTGTCGAGGGGCAGTGCGCCGGAGCCAGCGAGCGAGATCGCCAGTTCGAAGTCCTCCGGCTCATAGACACGGGTTCCGATCATGGTGATCTCTCGCCAGAAGAGCTTGAACAGGTCCACTTCCACCGGCTTAGGGTAGACGGCAACAATCACCACGCGACCGCGGACGCGAACCAGTTTGGTCATCATCGCAGCGGCGGAAGGCGCGCCGGCGACTTCGAATACTACATCAGCGCCCGCCCCGCCGGTGGCATCCTCCACCATGTGGACCAGGTCAGCTTCCAAAGGGTTGCAGGCCTCAAGCCCCAACTGGCCAGCCAGCGCAATGCGGAAGGGGTTCACCTCCGCCAACAGCACCCGCGCGCCTACATGGCGGGCAACGAGGGCAACCAGCATGCCAATGGGGCCGCCGCCCTGCACCACCGCGTATTCGCCGGCTTTCAGTGCCGCCATGCGGACATCGTGGCAGGCTACAGCAAGCGGCTCAATCAGCGCGCCCTGCTGGAAACCAACGCTGGCGGGCAGGCGGTGGAGGGTGTGGGAGGGCACGGTCCAGAGGCTCTGCATGGCGCCTGGACGGTCGATGCCGATGAACTTGAGGTTCATGCAGATGTGGCTATGGCCTGCGCGGCAAGCCGGGCAGTGGCCACAGTGGTCAAGGGGACGCACCGTGACGCGGTCTCCTGGCTTCCAAGCGGTAACATTGGACCCCACCGCCTGTACTGTGCCGGACATCTCATGCCCAATCACCTGAGGCAGCGTCACCCGGTGGTCCATGTGGCCATGAAAGATGTGAAGATCCGTGCCGCAGACGCCGCAATAGGCTACGGCGATCTGTACGTCGTCAGGGCCGGGGGCGACGGGCGTTCCCACCCCAAAGCCCACTTTTTCCTTGCCTTCGTAAAAGGCTGCGATGTTCATGTTGACCTACTTGCTGTGCCCTTCTTTGGGATGACTCTGGCCACGCCATTGCCGGATGGCCGCCCGTTTACTCGCGCGCAAACTGCAGGCTGAGTATGCCGTTGTGCTTACGCGGCGGGGTATGCTGCGCATCCATAAAGTTCGCTGCGTTCTTGGCGGCTGCCAGTTCCGTCTCCGCAAGGTTGCGCTGCTCACCGATGTCGGCCACCACATCATAGAGCTCCAGCGGCGCTCCGGGCGAGGGACGCAGGGCCTTCCACTTGCCCATCCGCACTGCTTGCTGCATGCGGTCAAGCCGGTACTCCTGCGTCTTCATGTCGAAGGGATAGAACTCCCAGTAGAGGGGGCGATCGGGCTGCATGCGCTGGCCCCGAATGAGGGGAACCACCGATTTTCCGTCCAACCCTGTGGGGGCGGCTGTGCCCGCGATTTCACAAGCGGTGGGGAACAGGTCCACGAAGTTCCAAGGCTCGTTGTGCTCCGTACCCGCGGGGCTCACGCCAGGCCAGCGCACCATCATCGGAACGCGGATGCCTCCCTCATAGAGATTGCCTTTAGCGCCGCGCAATGGACCATTGCTTTGGAAGCGGTTGAGGCCGGTATTCTCGGGATTTACGCCGCCGTTGTCGCTTGTGAGGAAGACCACGGTGTTTTCGGAGAGTGCCAGTTCGTCCAACAGGTCAAGCAGCTTTCCGAAGTGCTCGTCCGCTTTGGTAACCATTGCGGCGTAAGTCTTCTCTACCTCGCTCCAGTCCTCGTTTTCATATGGCGCGGTGCTTGGAATCTCGTAGCGGCCATGCGGCATGGTCCAGCAGGCGTAGCAGAAGAAGGGCTGGCTCTGATTGCGTCGGATGAAATCGAAGGTTTTCCCGGCAATCAACTCTGCCGTATGCTGAGAGCCCTTACCCTCACTGTTGCCGTCAAGCTTCACCTGCCGGTCGTTTTCCCAAACGAAATCCGGATAGTAGCTATGGGCATGCACCTGGTGCAGATAGCCATAGAACTCATCCACGCCGTGCTTCCAGGGAACGCCGTCCGTGCGGATATCGCCAAGGCCCCATTTCCCGAAGGCACCGGTGGCATATCCAGCCTGTTTCAGTGCGCTGGCAACGGTAATGTCTTCCGCGGTGAGCGGCATGGTGCCCGCGTTGCTGCGCACACTGGAATGGCCGGTGTGTTTGCCTGTCATCAAGCTGCAACGCGAGGGAGCGCAGACGGTACTGCCCGCGTAGGTATCGGTAAAGCGGATCCCCTCTTTGGCAAAGGCGTCCGCGCGAGGGGTTCGGATGAGTTTCTGGCCATAACTGCCGAAGTCGGCATAGCCAAGGTCATCCAGCATGACAAAGACAATGTTTGGCGGGCGATTGCCCTTGAAACAGGAAGCGGCGGTTGCCCCGAGGAGAGAGGCTTGCAGGAACTGGCGACGGTTCATCGTCTGCATGATATCGCAGGCTAACGTCGCTGCTCATCCATTGCCTCCCCGTATCGGGGACTGCCTGCGATTGCGCCCCAGGCCGTCGCTGCAGAGCAGTACTGGCCTGGGATATACGTTGCAAGCTCGATCCGCTGGTATCAGACTGTTGCCGCCCACGCCGTGCCATGAAATACCCACGCGGCGCCATGAGTGGTGAATGCCGCGCTAGGAATTGAACACGATACCCATTCGCGCGACCACTTTGCCCGGGACGTCTCCCACCTTGAAAGGCTTGAATTTCCACTGTTTCAACGCCCGCTGGGCTGCCACAAACAGGATGGCATTTCCCTTTACGGATTCCACTTTTTCCACTTGGCCGGTTTCATCCACATAGACGTCGATTTCCACAGTGCCGGTCACCTTCATTTGTTTGGCCATGGAGGGATACTCCGGTTGTACCTTGGTGATGGCGTTTGAGACGAGGTTTGCTTCCGTAATCCGAGTGGCTTCCTGCGCGGCGCATAGGCCAACAGAGAGCAAAGCGATCGTGAAAAGTATGGGTAGTTTATGGAACATGATGGGAGTCTCCTTTTAGCTTTGGCTGGTGCTCACCGCTGTGAAAAAACAGATGGCTGCAATCGCAGGCGGTGCAATGAAGGCAAGGCTCCTCAATGTGCTGAGGGCGATGCGCATTCGTCGAAGCAGGTTAGTGCCTGCACTCCTTATCGGCCCAGCGAACAGAATCAGAGAACGAAGCACTGCGATTTGAGAGTCTTTGCGGCAGGTCTCCCGCGTTTGTGCGCAGAGCTAGGGCAGACCACTGAGATTGGGGCACTTGGCTGCCAAAACGAGGTGATTCCGGATAAGTTTTTTATCAACTGGGGGACTGGGCAGTAGGTCCACAACAAAGGGAAGCGCCCGCCCGGCTGGCGCGGTGACTAGTCGTCCTCGGTCCAGTCTTTCTTTGTGCGCTTCTCCCCGTCGAACAGGTCAGAGAGAAACGTAGGAGGGGCCAGAGCGAGGGCAGCAACAACCACCAGTACAGTGCAGATGAGGATGACGGGGATCATAGAGCCTTTCCAGTTCGCGAGTCTATCCAGACCACTTCAACATTCCTCATTTAGAGGCGGTGCAGGCCTACCCATGTCTCCACGATGCCCGCCATGCAGGCAAGGGGGCGCAAACTGGTTTACCTGATTGGTTCCAACCTAGCAGACAGCGGCACCAGAGGAAAGCCATTGAGGTGAACCACGGTGAGTGGACCACCGAGATACCGGGAAACTAGCGGGCGGCACGAAGGACCTGGAGCAAGGCGGATGCCACGCTGGACTGGTCCTCGTCGGTGAGCTCGTGGCCGTCCTTTTGCACGTAGAGCGTGTCAAAGGCGCGGTGTGCTCTGGTTTCCACAATCAGCACGTCAATGGTGCAGCCATTTTCAGCCAGGGTGCGGGCAATGTCATAGAGCAGTCCGGGGCGGTCTGCGGCGCCAATCTCAAACATCGTGACGGTGGGAGAGACGTCGTTGCGGGAGTACACATAGGGTTCCAACTGACGCTGGCCGCGAGAGAGGCGTGGCTGTCCGCGGCGTGGCACCACGGAGGCAGCGGTTGCGCCTCGGTAGAGTACGGCGTCGAGCCCTTCCTGCAGGCGGTCGAGGTCAGACGGATTGAGGGTGAGGCCGCGCCCGGGGTCGTCGAAACGGAAGCGAACCAGCAAGGTGCCATGCGCGTTTCGGAAGGCATCGGCCAGCAGAATGTTCTGTCCCATGCCCGCCAGCAGAGCCGTCACCTCGGCGAAGCGCAGGGGTTCGTCTTTGCACACGGCAACCAGTTCAAAGCTGGTCTCAACCTTGCGCAAACGCGAGCCGCTTTCGCCGCGCATCATCGCCTGGAAGAGCCCGAAATGATCGCGGACCTGAGCGGGCAGAAAGAGTCGCGTGTAGCGCGTAGAGAAGCCTTCCAGGTATCGCAGTTCCGCGGGGGCGTAGTGAGCGGAGGGCTGGATACGCTCGCGGGCGATGCGGTCTTCCATGGCAAGCTGCGCGATGCGGTAGGCGCTCCATAACTGGTCCATGCGCCACGGAGTAAGCGCCCCTGGGAAGACACCGCGGATATCGGCGTAGGTCACCACTGCCAGCATGCGCAGATGCGGAAGCGTTCCCAGAATGGCCGCGATTTCCGAACCCGTGGCGGGGTCAGCAAGATCACGGCTACGCATGGCTTGGGCTAGCAAAAGGTGCTGCTCAACGAGCAGGCAAATGGTCTCAATACTGGACGCGTCCACACCCAGCCGATCCAGGGCAAGCCGGGCTGAGTTGCGGGAGCGGAACTCATGCCCATCCACTCCATCTTTCTTGCCGATGTCGTGGAAGAGCAATGCAAGCACCAACATTGCCCGGGCGTCGGTCTGTTCCGCCAAGTCGAGCATGCGAGGGTCAAGGTCCTTTTCCCCACGAAGCAGACTGCACAGCGCATCGACACAAACCAGCGTATGCTCGTCCACGGTGTAGCGATGGTAGTAGTCCCGCACCAGCAGGGCTTCGATATCCTCCCACTCCGGAAAAATCGCGGACAGGTATCCTGATGCCTCCATCGCGCGCACGGCCACGTTGGCATGGGGTTCACTGAAAATGGACCACAGCGAATCCCTCAGGGTGCGGCGGGAGGATTCGTCCCGGCTAATGGGATCCAGCAGCCTGGACTGAAAATCCGGGATCGATTGGCGCAGTCGCTTGACGGTGTCTTCGGCTGGCTGCAAGCCGTGCCTCGCCACGAAGTTGAATAGTCGCAGAGCGAGTGCCGGGTCCTGCTCAAACTGGCTGGGTGTCTTCAGCAGCACCACGCCGCGACTTACCAGAAAGTCCGCATTGCTGAGGCGGGCGCGCCACTGTTCAATACCGCGCTGCAGCGCGGTGGTGGGACGGCTAAATCGTTCCATCCAGTGTTGCAGTTCTTGCTGCAGCATCCGCGCGAGACGGTAATGTCCGCGGGTCCAAGCCGTCACATCCGTTCCCCGGCGAGCCAGCAGGTCTACCCATTCCTCCTGGGCATCGAAGCGGAGAACGTTCTGGTTGCGGCTCTCCTGGAAGTGGAGAAAGCAGCGAATGGCCGCCAGATGCTTGCGCATAGCCTGCTCATGACGCAGCCATGCACCAGGTTCGTTCCAAAAGGGAGCTTCGTCTTTCAGCGTGGCCAGCCATCGCAGGCAGTGGAGGTCACGCAAACCGCCGGGGCCATCCTTGATGTCAGGTTCAAGATGATGGATCGTAAATGAAAATTGCCGCCAGCGGCCGTCCATCAGATCAAAAAGCCGCTCCGTGAGGCGGGTGCGTTTCTCGCGCAGTAACTGTCTTCGCGCCGTCTCAAACTGTTCGATCAGTGCGGGGTCCCCAGCAAGTGGACGCGCATCCAGCAGGCTGAGATAGAACTCGGCGTTGTCGGCATGGAACTGAGTGACGTCGCGAATGCTGCGAACGGAATGGGATGGCTCTAATCCGCAATCCCACAACATCTGCGTTACCGCGCCAGCGATGCCCGCCATGGCGTCTGGCGCCACGTCGTTGGGGTGCAGGAACATGAGGTCGATATCGGAGTAAGGGAAAAGTTCCTGGCGTCCAAACCCGCCGACCGCAAACAGAGCTACAGGAGTGGATGCGCGCGGGGACGCCTGCTGGAAGGCCGATTGAACCGTAGCCTCCACCAGTGGGCTGAGTGCCTGGATGCATTCGTCTCCGTCGAGCGTTTCAAAGAACCGGTCGCGGATGGTGTTCCAGGCGGAGCTAGAGCGCAGCTTCTCCACGTTCGTCGTTTCGGATGCGTATGGCGTCGGCTACGTCATAGAGAAAGACCTTGCCGTCACCAATCTTGCCGGAGTGCGCCGCGGAGACGATGGCAGCAATCGCCTCATCTACCTGGGCATCGGCAATTACCAATTCCACTTTCACCTTAGGGAGCAAATCTACCACGTATTCATTCCCGCGGTAGACCTCTTTGTGGCCCTTCTGGCGCCCATGGCCTTTTACCTCGGTAATGGTCATGCCACTAACGCCCATGGCCGTGAGCGCATTCTTCACATCTTCCATCTTGAATGGCTGAATGATAGCTTCGAGCTTTTTCATGAAGCGTCCTGAGAGCGCCGGAGAGCCAAAGTGCGAAGCCAGGCTGGTTAGCGCTGAACTTCCATTTCGACAATTGTACCGGTGCAGTTGGGCCAGGGGGCAAAACCAATGAGCTGGTCCTGTTTCGTCACCACCAGGTTCACGTCATCTCCCTTGATAAACAGGTTGAAGATAACGGTATCGCCACAATAACGCACTTTGGCGATCTCCGCGTAATGCGGGTCGCTCCACAAGCTTCCCGGTCCCCAGTCCTCCAGAAATTTCTCGTAGCTGTAGTCGCGGCAAGGGTTTTCGGGGGTGCAGCCGAACATGGCGTGTGCGGCGGGATAGTTCCGTTCGCCAAGCAGAGCCAGAAATCGGTTCATGGTCTGCTTCTCAAAGTAAGTGCGGAAGAAGAAGTACCCGGAGGTGCCCAGCACCGCAATCACCAACAGGGAAATGAGAATACGATTGCGCCACTTTTCCCGCCGCGCATCGATAACGCCGTAAGTGGAAAGGTAGTCGCTCATAGCCTCAGCAGACTCCGCTGCCGATCGGAAAGTTCCCGCTAGCGGAACAGGCGCCGGGCGTTGTGCCCGGCCACCTCTCAATTAGTTCACTGGCCGATTAGTTGACTGGATATGCCTTGTCGTAAGCGGCGATGGCTTCTTCGGTGATCTCAAGGGCCGGCTTGAAAAATACCGCGTTTGACACATCGATAAGAACGTCGAGATCCTTCTCAGCGGCCAACTTATTTACGATTTCCTGAAGGCGCTGGCCCACTTGTGCAAGCACACCGTCGCGGTCGCGGGTGATATCGGCCTGCAAATCTTCCTGCATCCGCTGCGCGCGCCGCTGCAACAACTGTCCGCGCCCCTGAAGGTCAGCGGTCTGGGCCGGGGTAAGGCTTTGGCCACCCGTCTCCAACTGTCGTTGAATGCCCTCCAATTCCTTTTGGGCCGCTTCCAGTTCATCCTGGCGAGGCTTGAACTTCGCTTCCATCTCTGCCTGCGCCTTTTTGATCTGCGCGGTGTCGAGGATGGCACGTTGTACGTTGATGATGCCCACCTTGCTCTGGGCCAGCAATGAAGTGGCACCCAGAATCGCAACGGCAGCAGCAAGAAGAAGTGGTTTCAGATTCAAACGCATAGGAATACTCTGCTGGTGGGACGCACCCGCATTTCACAGGGTAACACAGGATTTCCGTCGGTCCGTTTCGGGCAGGGAGTGTTTCTTGTGATGAGGACGAAGTAGTCCCTTAGCTTCAAATACTTGGTGGAATTCTTCGGATCGTGAATCCCGGGGATGCTGTTGGCTGTGCGGACCTTCGGTACTGCTGGTTGTGGCATCGGGATGCTGCCCGGCAGAACAGGGCAGGCCCCTTTCTACCGGCGGATGAGATCGGCGATGCGCTGCATGGCGAGCGCGGCTGGGTTCGGGGATTCCCGAATCGTAGAAGCGGAAATGGGCTCGCCGAAGCGAATCAGGAAGCGCCCCGACTCCGAGATGCCGCAGGGTACGGCAGGAAGCCCCAATTTCGCCAACTGCAGCATAAAGCGGTCAATGCCCGGCAGTGCGTCGGTAAGCGCACCGGCAGAGCCTGCTACGCCTTCAGGAAAGAGCCCGATGGGACGGTCCACAATCCTCGCGTCCTGCAGAATGCGGCGCAATGCCTTTGCCGTGCGCTTGGGATCCTTGCCAGCAAAGGGGATGGCATAACAATGCAGTGCGTGTGCTACCCGAGGAAGCAGAATGTCGCCCGGGGATCGGAACTGAATGGGGCCAAATTTCCAGGGAGGCCAGTTGGCGGTTACTACCCAGCGCACCGGCGGATCACCCGCTCCATAGTGCTTCCGGATTGCCTGGGTTAGGACCCCCGCCGAATGCAGAATCCATAGGCCCTTCCGCTGATAGTGATTCGCCACCAGCAGGAAGCGTGGATCTGCCGGTAAATGCTGAAAGCCTTCAAAGACTGGCGGCGGTTGAATATAACCCAGAATGGCCCGCGTAAAGGCGTCCACATCGGTGCGGGTTCCTCTCCAGATGTGCTCCGTAAGGCCTGCCACCAGCTTCCACGGCACGGGATAGCTGATCTGCTCACTGGGAGTGGATGCATCGCCGGGCGACGCCAAATGGGATTTCATCCCACCATCCTGCCCTTCCAGTTTGTCTTCCCGCGCGTGAGCGTTTTGCCCATTCCGCTGAGGGCAATCAGCTGGAACAGATAGATGGCGATGGGTACCCTCCAAAGCGCAGCCACACTTCGATACCAGGGAAGCAGCGTGAGACCAGGCACAAGGGCAAAGAGCACTGCGGCCAGCCATTCGCGCTCCAGAAACAGAAGGGCCAGGAGGGGCAGGTAGGTGGTGAAGATAATGCTGGTGGCCACCACGATGATGCCGCTGATTGGGTTCACAAGCAGGAAGCGGAAGGAGTTCTTCTCAAACCCTCGCCAGATGGCACCTAGGCTGTCGTACATGCGCACGTTGCCGAGAGATTCGGCGCGAATCACGCGGGTGATGAGTTCCTTTTGCTTGGCCATGCGAGCCATTGCCACATCTTCAATCACGCTATGGAGCACCGCCTTGTGGCCACCCAGTTTCTCGTAGGCGGCCCGCCGTACCAACAGGCACTGTCCGTTGGCGAGCGCCTCCTTGGAGATGGCGGAGTTTACATTCGCTGCATTGACACCAGTAAAGTAAAGCGCAAAGGCATAGGGCAGCAGTATGCGTTCCGGTGCAGACAACGTATGCTGACGCAGGAAGGCGCTTACCATGTCGAGTTGCTCTGCCTCAGCATACGCCACCAGGCTGGCCGCAAAATTCGGTTCATACCAAGTGTCGGCATCCACAAAGAGAAGCCAGCGACTGCCAGCCTCAGACGCTCCACGGTGGCAAGCGTTTGGCTTGCCCATGGCACCCGTGGGAAGCGGCGGGGCGTCCACCACAACGGCCCCGGCTTTGGCGGCGATCCGCGCGGTGGCATCGGTGGACGCATCGTTCACCACAATTACGGGAAGCCCCGGAAAGCTTTCCACCACCCGGGCGATGCTGCCCTCCTCATTCCTCGCGGGGATGATTACCGTCACATCCGGGTGCGGGGCCGTAGCATGGAGACGCAATTCCGGAAGCCGAACATAGCTGATGCGTGCCTTCCACCCCACCACTAGGATGGCCGTGGAAAGGAGCAGGGCTGCCGCAAGAACCGTCATACGTTCAGCTTGCGTACGGTGGGTCCGGCTACTCCAGCGGGGAACATGGGCACAATTTTATCCGCCTGCCAGTTGCCTTCGCCATCCATGGCGCGGGCCTCCAACGTGGCGGCGGCGGGGTTATCGGCAAGGTCAGCGCGGTAGCGCACCCAACTCAAGGGGGATAAGCCAGTCTCCAGCGCCGCCTCTGTCCACTCGCCTTCGCCCAAGCGTACCTGCACCCGCTGGATTCCGCGGCTTCCCGCAAATGCGATGCCGCCACAGAGAATGCGGCCTCCCTCGCGGGTGAAGTTATCGATGCTGCACATCGTATGCACCGGCGCTTCCCGCTCGTAGCCCATCTTCTGGTAGGTGCCCACATAAGGCTCCGTTACAAAGCGGATCTCCTTCAGCCACTTGATGTGCTTAAAGCCAAAGTAGCGCGGGCACAATACACGGATGGGAAAGCCATGGCGACGGTCGAGCGTATCGCCGTTCATGCCCAGGGCAAGCAGCGTCTCGTCGCTAAAGGCGTAATCGAGCGACAGGCTGTCCCCGTGGCCGTCTACACCCTCGAAGGCCACCGCGATCGTCCCCGGCGGTACGCGGTCGCGTGTGATCAACTGGTTGAGTCGGATGCCGCTCCAGGCGGCGTTGCCCATCAGGTCGCTGGTAAGCGTATTGCTGATACAGCGCAAGGTGACGAAACGTTGCTCGCGGGGGAGCCGCAACAGTTCGTTATAGCTATAGGACGCCACCCGGCGGCCACCAGCGGTGATTTCCAGCCGCCAGCCGCGAGGGTCAATGGCGGGGTCCACCGCATTCTTGCTCATCCGGTAGAACTCGCTCACCTTCGTGAGCCAGGGCCTGACGATGCTGCGCGGGAACTGCGGGTTTTCCCCGGGGGCTTCGTAGGAGAAAAGCCGCACTGGCTCCACCGCGCGGTTTGCAGAGAACATTTCACGCAGATAGCTTTCCACCGCCACGGCTGCCACGCCGCCACCCATCACAATGGGCAGCGCCGTTACCCCGAGGCTGGTGAGGAAGTCCCGGCGAGGCTTGCCCCTGCCCACGAATTGCATGGCGTATTCTGATGCCTCGCCCCAGTCTTCATCCATGAGTTCCAGATGGGGCTTGCCGACGATGAACAACGTGAGCAGCGCAGGAATCCAGAACGAAAGAGACCCGCCAATTGACCGGTACTCAAAGAATTTCTGGATTACGATGACGGCTGGAACCGCCAGCACTACCAGCACGAAAAAGCGTTCGTACTTACGGTTCCTCCAGTAGGAAAGCAGGGCAGGGATCCACAGGCAAAGACCCAGGGCAAATAACCCGCCTGTCATGGCGAAGGGCTTAGCCCAGGCGCCGAAGGTATCCAGAATCCAAAGTGCCGCGGCCGATGGGGTATTCTTCATGATCCATTCGGCAATGGACTCTGTGAGCAGAGCCGTCCCGAAAAGATAAAAGGCAAGGTAGTGGGGAGCGAGTCCAAGCAACGTGGCGATGGAGGAATCGCGAATCGTCTTCTTAAGCATTCACTGATTTCCAGAAGGCAAGGCGGTTCAGGGTGTGCCTGGCCATGGGCAGCGCCATGGAGCGCGCCGTAATCCAATACTTTCGGGTGGCGGGAACGACAGCCCGCCGGTGAAACACATCAAAATCGTTATTCACAATCTCTTTCAGGATGCCACGATACACGTCTGCCGCCACACGCACCGCAAATCGGCCATCCGGATGCAGCATCGGAATGCCGGGCTTGGCACTCTCGTAGAACTGCTCTGCGCGGGCAATCTGGAATTTCACCAGCGCGCGGAAGCGATCGTCGCGAACACCCCGCTTGAGGTCTTCTGCACTGTAGCCGAACGCCGCCAGCTCTTCTTGGGGCAGATAGATGCGGCCACGGCCAAGGTCCTCCCCCACATCGCGCAGGATGTTCGTGAGTTGCAGCGCGATTCCCAAGTCGATGGCGTGGGAGGATGCTGGTTCACGAAAGCCAATCACATGGCACATCATCAGGCCCACCACGGACGCAACCCGGTAGCAGAACACGCGCAACTCATCAAAATTCTGGTACTGCGTGCCGCGCAGGTCCATGCGCATGCCTTCAATCAGGTCCATGGGATATTCCAGGGGGATGCCGTACTGGTGAGCGGTCTCAACGAACACGCGCAGAATGGGGTCGTCGGTGGAGCCAGCGGTCCACGCGGCTAACAGCTTGCCTTCCCAGGACTGCAACTGTGCTTCACCAATGGCGACAGAAGGGGCTTCATCCACAAGATCGTCGGTGTGTCGGCAGAACCAGTACACCGCGTGGGCAGCCCTCGCCAGATGCGGAGGGAAGAAGCGCGTTGCGAAGTAGAAGCTCTTTGAGCCGATGGCGGTAGCGCTGGCGGCTTGCTGGTAGCAATTGTCCAGAGCCAAGGCCATGATGGGGCTTTCTGCTTCTAGAGCGGAATTCGATCGCAAACCAGGTTCTCCGCTATCTTGGATGAACAAAGTACGCCCGGGATTCCGGCACCTGGGTGCGTGCCCGCGCCCACAAAGAAGAGATTGCCGATATCTTCGCTCTCGTTATGTGGCCGGAACCAGGCCGATTGGGTGAACACTGGTTCAAAGGAGAATGCGGCTCCCAGGTAGCTGTTCAACTTAGTCTCAAAATCGAGCGGAGTGATGAACATCTCCGTGGCCAGGTTATCCAGCAGGCCAGGCATGTATTTTTCATCCAGGAAGCTGAGGATCTTGCGCATGTACCGTGGACCCTCCGTGTGCCAGTCTGTCCCGCTCGCCAGGTGGGGAACTGGCGAGAGCACGTAGAAACAGTCACAGCCCTCGGGCGCCATGCGTGGATCGGTCGCGGACGGACGGTGGAGATACAACGAGAAGTCCTCCGACAGGACCTTCTTGTTAAAAATGTCGTCCAGGAGTTCCTGGTAGCGGTCGCCCAGGATAATCGTGTGGTGTGCAATGTCCGGATACTGTTTCCTGGTGCCGAAATATGCCACGAACAACGACATGCTGTAGCGCAGCTTTTCAAAGCGCCGGTCAGTGTTCTTCTTGCGCGCGGCAGCGGGAATCATTTTCCGGTAAGTGTTGGCGATATCAGCGTTGCTTACCACCGCATCGGCTTCAAATACCTCGCCATCCATCGTCTCCACTCCTCGCACGGCGTTTTTGCCGTTAAGGAGAATCTGCCTTACCGATTTCGAAGTGCGAATCTTCCCGCCGCAGTCCTCGAACAAACGCACTAGTCCGCGCACCAAAGCGCCCGTGCCACCCATTGCGTAGTGGACTCCCCACTGTTTTTCCAGATGGTGAATGAGCGCGTAGATGGAGGTGGTTTGGAAGGGGTTCCCTCCCACCAGGAGCGGATGGAAGCTGAACACCCGCCGCAGCATGGGGTCCTTCACATACGAGGCCACAAACTGGTATACCGTCTTGTGTGAATCCAGCCGGATGAGATCGGGAGCAATCTTCATCATGTCCATAAACCGCAGAAACGGTTTATCGGAAAGCTCCAGGAAGCCCTTTTTGAAAATTGCCTCCGCCTTGGTGATCATCGCCCGGTAGCCGTCTACATCCCCGGGGGCAAAATCGCGGACCCGCTGCTCCGTCTGCAACTGGTTGTTGTTGTACTCAAAGCTGCGTCCATCGGGGAACTCAATCCGGTAGAAGGGGTCGATGGGAACGATGTCGACGTAATCCGCGGTCTTCCGGCCAGCACCCTCAAAGATCTCATCGATCAGGAAGGGGGCCGTGATCACAGTGGGGCCGGCGTCAAAGGTGAAACCGTCCTGTTCGTAGACATAGGCCCTTCCACCCGGTTTGTCGCGAGCTTCCAGGATGGTGACGTCGTATCCGCGGGCTTGTAGGCGGCAGGCGGCGCCAAGTCCGCCGAAGCCGCTACCGATGACAATGATTTTTTTGGTCTGCGTAGGCATTCAGGTAGTCGAGAAGAACCACAATCCGGTCTTTGCGCTCTCCAAACGTGGAAAGCAACTCGCGCGAGGCGTTCAGGTGTTGGAGGAAATGCTGCTGGTGGTCCACATCCCCGTCCAGAAGGTCATCCACCAGTTGGAAGGCACGGCCAAACTCGCGGCCAAAGAGCCGGAGGCGTGCGCGATCGTCCTGGTGCAGGTCGACTCCCAGCATTCCCGCCTCTACCGCCAGTTCAAACAGCGGCACGGTCTTCATCTCGTTTACTTCCGCCCGGTGCGAAACAGCGCTGGCCTCTGAAAGCGTCAAGTCCCGAGCCTGACCGGCAATCAGCCCTGCGCAATCCA
>CAZUAX010000017.1:24709-28326 GCA_964618435.1 uncultured Solibacteraceae bacterium | reverse complement strand
CGACAATACCGGCCGCAACCGCTTGCCCCCGCCCAGGGTGGCGTAGGACATCGCGGCGTGCACTGCGCCGCAATCGCCGTCGTCGCTGGGAAGCAGCAGGCTGGCTAGTTCCTGCTCCACCTGCTCCCGTTCCAAACGTAGGTCCAAGGAAGTTCCCGGGGTCGCGCTAGCCGCCATACAAGGAACCCTCCCACGTCTTTAAGATTGCGTTGGTGGCTGAATTCATTGACGTTTCATCCTCGCAACTGCCTGTTGTTCGCGGCAGTTCGCACTGACTGGTCAGGGATGCAAGACCGGACTAATCCGGAGAATCGTTCCGTACGCGGTACTAGTGGGCCACTCTATCGGATGACTGACGGATAGCTAGTAGATGCACAGTGTAACAAGATTGGTGCCGCAATTGAAGCTTTTACGGCACCGTGGCGCAGCCTGCAAGCCGGCCGGGGGTTCCTCCCACTCAGGGACCAGGTCTCCGCCCGACTCTCCGCGAAACTGGCAACCAAAAGACAGAATCCAGTTTCAGTTTCCGCCTTGGGTCATTTGCGTTTGGAGTCCGTCATCAGCTCGGGGTATGCCTTCTTTAACTTCTCTACTTTGGGGAGAGCGTTTACCACCACATAGCCCTGATTGGGGTTGTTGCGAACGTAATCCTGGTGATAGGTTTCCGCTGGATAGAACTTGTCGAGCTTCTCGAGGGTGGTGACGATCTTCTTGTTGAAGACGCCCGCCGCATTCAACTGGGCCATGTAGGCCTCTGCCACCATCTTCTGTTCGTCGTTGGCGTAAAAGATGGCCGAACGGTATTGCTTGCCGTAGTCAGGGCCCTGCCGATTGAGCTGTGTAGGGTCGTGTGCGACGGAGAAGAAGATCTGCAGTAACCTGCCGTAGCTGATCACGTTGGGGTCGTAGGTGACCTCAATCACCTCGGCGTGGTCAGTAGAACCAGCCGAAACCTTGCGGTAGTCCGCCGTATCCGCAGTTCCTCCGGCGTATCCGGAAACCACGTTCTTCACGCCACGGACGCGCTCACAAACGGCCTCCGTACACCAGAAACACCCGCCCGCAAACACGGCTTTGGCCGTCTTCTGTTGCTTTTCCACGGTTGCATCCAGGGTTGGGGCAGGGAAAGTGCCCTTTGTATCAGCAGCCTGAGCGTCCCGCTCAAACGTGTTTGTTAGCCAGGAGAACATCAGCAAACCTCCAAGCGCGATCAGAAGCATTCGATCTCGTCGCATGGCACTCCTTTTATGCACAGATGCTTCCGAACCGGAAAAGAGTTCCCAAACAGAAGATTCTGTCAGCGTCCTGTACAAATGTGCGCCCAGGAATCGTTACGCAGATGGGTCCACCGGTTCATCACTAAGCAGGGCAAAACGCTTAAGGTCATCCAACGGAACTACCTGCAAGGCATTTTGGTGTGTGGCCTCCAGGATTACGTTAGGCGCTACTCCCGCGTCGAAGGCTTCTTTCCAGCGGGCGGCGCAAAGGCACCATTTGTCCCCAGCCTTCAATCCAGGGAAGCCCCACTCCGGGCGCGGGGTGCTAAGGTCGTTCCCATTTTCCTTGGTGTACTCCAGGAACTTTTCCGTCAGAACGGCACATACCACATGCAGGCCGGTATCCTGATCGTTTGTGTCGCACTTGCCGTTGCGAAAAAAGCCCGTCATGGGCGAAGTGCAACAGGTAAGCAGGGTGCCGCCAAGCACGTTCCGGGCGCGCGGATGTCCATTTGTGTGCTGGGTGTTGCTATCGGCCATCGATACTGGTTCCTCTCGCGAAAGTAACTATCCCCATCGGATGCGCGGTGAACCGCAAAGGAATCAGCCGAGCAGCATCCTAGTGAGGTTTTGCCGGTTACGCGCCAGAAGCGAAGGAAAATCGACCCTGTTCGATCGAGAGCCCACGCACATCAATATCGCCAACCTTGGCGGTGCCCAGGCCTAGTTGCTCCGCCAGCAGGAAGTAGTTGTCGCACTTTCTGAACGCGCCGCTGCCCTTGGGTGCTCTAGGATCGTGGCCCATCAAAGCCGTACCCACGGCGTCCGTGTTGATTGCATTTGTACCCAGAATCAGCAGGCCGGGCTTCACAATTTGGATTCCGCCAACCCAGGGGCCTTCGCCTCCCTTAATGGTCTCAATTCCATCTATGAAAGAGAGGCCGATGGGCAACGCGCTGTTCAACTCGGCCACCACGCGGGGCATGCGGTAGTACGGCACACGAGGGCTGGCTGGATCAATCTCGCCCGGCGCGCTCTTGGATGGCTGCCGCTCACCTGCGTGGCAAACGGCGCCGCGGCCACTTATGGGGGATTCATTGGGCTCATCCACACCCGCATCGTCTCCATAAATGCTGGCTGGAGTGCAACCGAAGATGTTCTTCATCGCCAGCGTGATGCCTGTGGTCTCATGTTCCTTGAGCTTTGCCATGGACACCAGTACGTCCGTTTCCGCGTAGACCGGATGAAGGTCATAGGCCGGGTACATCAGCGGCGCGCCGTTCACCTTGAAGCGCGCGTAGCGCTTCGCGCCGGCTAGCGAGTTGGTGTTCACGAACTCCACTTTCGGCGCCACCCGCTGTAACTGGCGCACGTTCCAACCAGATTCCAGCATGTATTCTTCCAGTGGCCCGCCGGTGCCCCAGCAGCTCTCCACAAAGCGGATACGCGTGGCTCCCGCCTCCGCCAGTGCCGTAGCTAACACTGCCGCGGTCTTGGGATGCGTGTAGTGGGTAACACCCAAAGGTCGCCCTTGGAAGCGAAGGCCGGGGCTGCCCGTGAGGTTCAGCTTGATGGTGACGGTTTTGTTCCGAACAATCGGGGCAAGTCCGCCTATCTGGTCGCCCATGCGGCGCAGGATGGCAGCCAGGTCTTCACTGTAAGAGAGGCAGCGCGCTACCGCTACCGGGGTGTTTGCCAAACGCACACTGGCTTCACTTTGCGCACGCGAAACCAACGGAACCGCGACTCCGGCGATACCCGCCGCGCCAAGTTGCATCAGCATGCGCCGACGCGAACAATGATTGATATTCATACGGCCACACTCTCCCAGATACTAGCCACAATCGCCCAGATACTTGCCAGTCTACCGGATCCAGCACCGGCGCCCGCGATTCGGGCGGTGCCGCTACCGATTCTGCACTTGCCCAATTCTTATCAGGTGGACGGAAACTCTTGGGCTTATTGATACAATTATGATAGGTTCTGTATCAAAGTACCGGGTTGTCCGGTATGACGTTCATGAATAGATCGGTTCTTTGACCGAGTGAAGGAAACGCCCATGCCAGCCGCCGTACGCAATACCCGTCAACGTCGAGCGATCCGCGAGGTCTTTGAAGAGGCCAAACGCCCGCTCTCGCCGGAAGAGGTCTGCAGGATGGCCCAAGGCAAGGTGGAAGGCTTGGGTATCGCCACGGTGTACCGCACCATCCGTACGCTTATGGATGAAGAATGGCTGGTGCCGGTGGAGCTTCCGGGCGAAGCGGCCCGCTACGAAGTTTCCGGCAAAGAGCACCACCATCATTTCCATTGCCGCGTGTGTGGAAAGGTCTACGAGATTTACGGCTGCCTGGGTGGCTACACTAATCTGGTGCCGGAGGGTTTTCAGTTGGAAAGCCACGA
>CAZUAX010000017.1:20307-24609 GCA_964618435.1 uncultured Solibacteraceae bacterium | reverse complement strand
CAGCGCGGGCGGCAGGTTCGCCACAAAACTGGCGCGTAACGGCGAGGCATAGGGATGGCGCCGGTCGCCGTCCGGCCCCAGATAGTGTTCCCAGAACCACTTCATGAAGTCCCTGGTGAGGCCGTAACCTTCCGCATTCTCCGTGTAGCTTTGGAAGCTGGCGTCCCAATGGTCAGTCACCGGGTAGATGAGCGCCTGGGCACAGATCGTAGGACCATTCAGGTCTCGCGATTTCAGGCACATGACTGTGCTGAGGTTGCCGCCAGCGCTATCGCCCGCGACGGCAATCTTGCGGCGATCCGCCCCAAGGTGCGGAGCATTCTCCTTCAGCCATTTCAGGGCGGCGTAGCAATCGTCCACCGCTGCGGGAAACCGGTGTTCTGGCGCCAAACGGTAATCCACCAGCACCACAATGCACTGGGCGGCATTGGCGAAGCGGCGACAGTAAGAGTCGTGGGTGTCCAGCCCGCAAACCACCCATCCGCCACCATGAAAGTACAGTGTGGCGGGGATGCGCTCGTCAGGACGAAGTTCACGGGGCCAATAAATGCGAATGGGGATTTCGCCACCTGGACCGGGAATCTTGCGATCCTGCACTTTGAAAACGTCTACCGGGTCGCCGTTCAATGTCGCGAAGTCCCGTGCCAATTGACGGACCTCTTCCACCGGCAGCAGGTGTGGCGGAGTAGGGCGTCCTTCGGCAAGGCGGTCCAGGATCAGCAGTGCATCGCGGCTTAATGACATAGGTGTAAGTGGTGCGCAATCTGAAGGTCGCGCCATTCCCAGTCTACTGGATGCCTTTCCCCTGTACGACGGTGATGGTCTTCCGTATGGGCGGGTTGTTGATCACCTGCCGCTCCCCCCCTGGCCAAACGATCTCCAGCCGCGTTGCCTTGTCATCGGCACCCAATCCAAACATCACGGCGAGGTCGCTTTGAGAGCAGTAGCTTGATCCGCTGCGCACGGTCTGGGTTTGTGCGCCGGAAGCACTGGTGAGCGTCAGCACCGCGCCAATGCCGTTCCGGTTGGCGGTGCTGCCCACGGTGCGTACGCGAAGCCACCCTTTCGCATTGCCGCCATCGTTGCGAAGCAACACCGGAGTGCCATTGTTGTTCGCAATCAGAATGTCCAGGTCTCCGTCGAGGTCATAATCGGCGTACGCTGCTCCCCGTGCCACCTGAGGCTTTTGGAATGCCGGGCCAAGCTTTGCACTCACATCCTGGAAGCGCTTGCCCATTAGGCTGCGATACATCTGAGGCGCCTGCGCGTATTTCACTTTGGGCTGGACACGCTCAATCTCCTCGTCGATGTGGCCGTTGGCGGTGAAGATGTCCAGGTAGCCGTCGTTGTCGTAATCCAGAAAGAAGGTCCCGAAGGTGAGGGTCAGCAGACTTGGTCGACCCACGCCGGCCCGGGCCGCATCGTCCACAAAAAGCCCCTTGCCCTCGTTATGGAAGAGGCTCAACATCTGATTGCTGAAGTTTCCCACCACCAGATGCTGGCGTCCGCTGCGTGAGTAATCAGCCGCATCCACTCCCATCGCTCCGCGAGCCACTCCGCCTTCGTCAAAGGCCACCCCTGCCGTGAGGCCCAGGTCTTCGAACTTGCCGTTCTTCAGGTTGCGGTAGAGCTTGTTGGGCTGGGTGTCGTTGGCCACAAAGATGTCCGCCCAGCCGTCGTTGTCGAAATCGAAAACCGCAACGCCCAGCCCTTTGGATGTCTCATCATGCAGCCCCGCCGCTTTGGTGACGTCCTGGAACTTGCCGCCGCCCAGGTTACGGTAAAGCACGGGGGAACGGCCCTTGTAGCTTTCGGGCGTGCAGTAGCTCTTGGAGGATCCATCGAGGGAGCAGAAGAGGTCTTTTTCCGCGCTCCACTGCACATAGTTGGCCACGAACAGGTCGAGTTTGCCATCGCGATCGAAATCGAAAAACGCAGCGGAGGTGCCGAAGCCTTTGTTGGTGATGCCCGCCAGTGCGGTAACATCGTTGAACTTGCCGTTGCCCAGATTGCGCAGGAGGCGGTCGCCTTCCAGGGCGGTGATATACAGGTCCACCAGGCCGTCGTTGTCGTAATCCGCGGCGGCTACTCCCAGGCCATACAACTCCACATCCAAGCCGCTTCCGCTGGTTGCGTTGCGGAAGGTGCCGTTGCGATTGTTTAGGTAGAGCGCGCTGGTGGATCTGGTCTTGCCCAGGGTCCAACTGCGGCTGTTCACAAGCACGATATCCGGGTAGCCATCGTTGTTTACATCCACAAAGGCGCATCCCGGCCCCATGGTTTCAGGTAGCCATTTCTTGCCCGCTTTGCCCGCGTTATGTTTCCAGGCAATGCCGGCCTCCCGCGTGACATCGGAAAAGGTGACCTGCGCCAAAAGGGTTGCGGCCAGAGCTGCCACCCCCATCGCAAGTCGCAAACTCCTTCCTAATTGCAGACTGTGCGTCACTGGCTACCTCCCTGTTGCAGAGCCACTTTGCTCACCGGCGCGCCCGCATCTGGCGGGGACACCGGATCGATCTCGCCCAGGAGGACGCTGGTGTGGTCGTGAATCATCTGTCTCTCGTTATTCTCTTCCGGACTGGCCATGCGACGCCGTGCGGTGATGCTCTGCGCACTCTCATCCGCCTTGAAACGCTTAAAGGCAGCCTCTGCGTGAACCGCTCGTTCGGTCTCGCCCATGCCGCGTAAGGCTAGCAATAACGTATAGT
Organism: uncultured Solibacteraceae bacterium; assembly: GCA_964618435.1. Lineage (GTDB taxonomy): Bacteria > Acidobacteriota > Terriglobia > Bryobacterales > Bryobacteraceae > JACTMJ01. Next base: position 21,901 of record CAZUAX010000017.1, on the reverse strand, counting down.
TAGCTTGCACATCTTCAGGATCTACTTGAATTACGCGCTCCAGGTACCTTACCGATTGGGCAAAGTCGCGCTTCAGGAAGAGCAGGCGACCCAACTGGTTAAGTACCACGCGATCCTTGGGGTAAAGACGCTCTACATAACGGAGGGTTTCGATGGCCTGGTCGTAGTCACCATCCGCCTTTTCCGCCATGGCCTTGAAGAAGTGAATGCGGGCGGGCTTGGGGTCGATGGCCAGCGCTTTGGTAATGAACTCCTTGGCGTTGTCCGTTTCGCCCTCCTGAATCAATGCGCGGGCTACATTCAGAGGACCATCGGCATAGTTGGGATTGGCCTCCATCACCTTGTGGAAGGCATACTCGGCACCCTTCAGGTCTCCCTGCAGCAGCATCCCGATGCCCCAGTCGTTCCAGCGGAGATGATCGCGCGCTTCCACCACTGGTTCCCAAATGCTTTCCTCGCCCGGTGCGGCGATCCGCAGCACCGTCTTCGCCTCTGCCAGCGTCACGATGGGGAGAACCGGAATCTCGCCCTTGATCGCGCCAGAAACGTTCGCGGGGATGTTCTGCTTGTCGTAGCTGTACACACGGCTGTCGAAGTGAAGGCTGGTAAGTGAGGGGTCCTGTCCATCCACTGGTTTACCGGCGTAGGCGAACTGCGTGTAGCTATGGGCGAACTTGCGATAGTGGAGTTTTGCCGTAAAAGTTACGGGTCCCTGGACGCCTGATGGAATCTTCACCCGGTAGTGGGCCACGTCGGCCGCGCCAGGTGGGATCATACGCACGTACAAGACACTTCGGGTCTGCCAGGCATTGCGTTTGTCGATAGGGTTGCCGGCGCCATCAAGCTGGTAGCTCTTATAGAAATGAGCGCCCGGCTCCACCGGACCACGGCCGTCGTCCTCCACGCGCCCGCTCCAAAAGATGTGCTTGCCATTGCGGTCTTTGCCTTCCACTTCCAGCCAGACGTCGAAGGCGTCCACGGTGCCATCGGGGAAGAAGTGGCCCACGTTCTTTGTCCGCACCACCACGTCCAGGCGCACGGTGGAGCCCGGCTGGAATTTGGTTTGCACGCGATTCAGAGGCGCTGCCACTTTGCCCACCTCCCGGATAAGCACTTGCCCCCCGCTTACTGCTTCCTCGCCCACGCCGAAGGTGGACATTGCCTGCAGGTCGGCGTCGGCGGCGCGGCGCACCATGGGGGTGGATGTGTCGTCGTCCTCAATGGGCGATGCTGCAAACAGGTCCACCGTAATGAAGCCAGACTGCAGGAACTTCACAACCTCCGCAAGCTGTTCCTTATCCCCGTTCACAAAGGGCACGGCGGTGTTGGCGGCGGCAAAGCGATGCGAGCGTGCCTTTCCGTTCTTGGCAGCCGGGTCACTGGATGCAACCAGCGGCATGTGGCAATCGTTGCAGTGCTTAGGTTCGTCTGGATAGTAGAAGCTGCGCGCCCCCTGGCCGCTTACGCCGCTGGCCTGCCAGTTGTCATAGCTGTTGAATCCGCGCAACCAGCGGTAGCTGTTTACCGGCGCATCCAGGTGAACTTTATGGCACGAACTGCAGAACTCGGCGGCGTCCTCTCGCATGAATGGCTT
>CAZUAX010000017.1:18550-20207 GCA_964618435.1 uncultured Solibacteraceae bacterium | reverse complement strand
ATTGCATGGTCGTGGCAACTGGCGCACCAACGGCTGGGCTTGGTGGTGCCCTGCACTTCCTGCATATGTTCAATGCTCTTGCGATAAAACTGATTGTTGAAGCTGGCGAAGTGGTGGACGGAGCTCTCCCATTCTTTGTAAATCTCCACGTGGCAGGTGCCGCACTGCTTGGAGTCCATGAAGTACTTCGAGGGAATGGTCTTCACGTTGGTTTTTGCCGAACTGGGCCAGAAGCGGCCATTCGGGCCGTCCCCCTCTTCGTCCATGGATGTGGCGACGAAGTTGGGATTCACAATGCGATGGGTGGGGTTGGGGAACAGCGCCCGGTAGCCGAACGCCAGTATCGGAACTGCTACCGCTAACGCGGCGACAGATACGAAGACTCTGCCGAAGGTGCGCCACCGCCGAGCCGTTCGCATAAGGTCAAGAGCCCAAGGGATGAATGCCAGCACGCCCGCCACGCTGAATGCAATGTGCGCGTAAAGCACCGGTCGCTGGGCGGATGTGGCCCCAAACACCGTCAGGTAGATCCCCGTCACTGCTGCCACTAGCAGCAGCGCGATTGCGGGTGATGCCTTGCTGAAGCGCACAAATTCCCGCACGTGTGGGCTGTTCCAGACCAGCCAGCCGCCAATGCCCATCAGCCCGACGCCCAGGCCGATATGCACCAGCACGTTGCTCATGTAGAAGATGGTGGGTGCCGGGAAGCCCCACAGGTAGGCGCTGTTGGCCAGCAGCAAAAAGAAGATAGCGGCAATTACTGCCACTGCAGAAGACAAACGCATGATTTGGAGAACCCCAGCTTCAACCGGCCGCCAGGGGAGGGCAGGCCGCACATGTTCCTCACCATGACAGACTAAGGCGCGTTGGGGCAATAGTCGGAAGTGACTACGCACACTGGCAGGGCGCACTCAGCCATGCCTTGGTGGCCGAGCGTGATGGCTGTACAAAACCTTTTGCAGATCGTTACCAGGTGACGTTGTCGCCTGGATCGCCAAGGTCCGTATAGATTTCCGACGCCACATCCTTCACTCCGGCAACTGCCTGGAGCTTGGCAATGTTGTCTTCATCCGCGGAACCGGTAATCAGTCCGATGGCTTCCAATACCTGCATCTCTTCAAGACCGGCCAGTTCCAGGTCTTTTTCGATGAGCTGAATCGGTCGCGACTCTTCCACGGTTACGTTGAATGCCTTCCTCTGGCCCATGACAGACTCCTTTCTCAGGCTCAAGGCTGGTCTGGTGGCAGGCACAGGTTGCCACGCTCTCCGGCAACGAGGCTTGCTGCCTTCAGCCTAGCGAATGTGGCCGCCCGTTCCAATCCCTGTTCAAGGTCAATTACGTGTCAACCGGCGCAATGTCATCCTCGGGGGGCCCTGCGCGGCGTTGTTTTGGTCAGGCGGTCGTCACAGGTTCAAGATTGCCATGCGAGTTTGTCAACCTTAAGCGACTTCCAATGCATCTGAACGAATGTTTGTTATTTGCACCCGCACTTAAATTTATGGCATTTCTTAGACTTCTGAATCTATTTCGCTTTCTGGCGCTTGTTTCCCTGGTGGGCGTACCCCTTTCTTCTCAGGACACTACGGGGGTGGGCAGCATCCAGGGGAGGGTCACCAACCCTGAGGGCGCAGCTTCCGGTGAGGTGAAGGTTTGTGT
>CAZUAX010000017.1:0-18450 GCA_964618435.1 uncultured Solibacteraceae bacterium | reverse complement strand
AACTCCAGCTTCCTGGTGACACGGAAAGAGGTCTTTCAGTCAGCGGGGGCGCTGCAGGACGTGTCTCGCTACGTGCAGACCCTGCATGGTGTGGCCATTGGTTCCAACGACTTCCGCAACGACATCATTGTGCGTGGCGGCAGTCCTCTGGAGAACCTGTTTATCGTTGACAACATCGAAATCCCGAACATCAATGCCTTCGCCAATTTCGCTTCGGCGGGAGGGACAGTGAGTATCCTGGATGCCAACCTGCTTCAGGATGTGAATTTTCTTACGGGAGGGTACCCCGCGCCCTACATCAACCGCGTATCGAGCGTGTTGCAGATTACCCAGCGCGAAGGGGATCGGAAGGGCTTTCAGGGGCAGGCGACCTTGGGCTTTGCGGGCGCGGGCGTTGTGCTTGAAGGGCCGGTGAATAAGGGCAAGGGATCCTGGGTAACCTCAGTGCGGCGCAGCTTCCTGGACTTCTTCACGGATGACATCGGTTTCGGCGGCGTTCCCGTGGTGTACACCACAAACAGCAAATTTGTATACGACCTTACGCCGCGCGACCGCATTTGGGTGGCTAACCTCACAGGCGTGGACAGCATCAGGTTGGGTCCAGCGGAAGGCACCAACTTTGGCGAAAACGTCGATCAGGACGGCCCTAACGAGTTCGATATTCGCTATAACGGCTGGCGGAGCGCTACCGGCTTTAACTGGCAGCGGCTGTTTGGAGCCAAAGGGGTAGGTCTGCTGGGGCTGACGCACTCCGAAGCCAGCGTGAACTCCAGGGTCCGCGACCTGCTCCGCTTCACCGTGCCGGACCCCAATCGTCCGGTAGATGAAATCATCCAGGACAGCCCGCTGGTATTTGGCGAAAACTCTCGCGAGGGGGAAACCACCCTCAAGTACGACTTTACTGGCTACCTGCCCATGTTCGACAAGGTGCAGGCTGGGGGGAGCTTCAAACTCTTTCGGATTCGCTATGACGCGCAGCAGCCACTCGGCGAATTAAGCCCGTTTTCCTTGACGCCCGGCGTGAACCCGTTCTTCCTGGATGAGCGCGATACGGCCACCCAGTCTGGCGCCTATTTCCAGACTTCCCGCAACATCGGCAGTCGTCTCAACCTTACCCTTGGCGGACGTGTGGATCGCTACCAGATTCTTGGCGCCACCCGCTTCAGCCCGCGCGCCGGACTCAGCTACCGCATTAGCGACAAGCTTTCTGTGCGCACCAGCTATGGCCAGTATTTCCAACAGCCCTCGTTCTTCTTCGTCACCGTCTTTCCCTTCAACCGCGGAACGGTTCCGTTTCGCGCAGACCACTTCGTTACTGGTATCAGCTACGAAATCAGCCCCACCTTGCGCGTGACGGTGGAGGGCTACTCCAAGCAGTACAAGGACTATCCCACCGCTCTCGAATATCCCAATCTCTCTCTGGCCAATGTCGGCGATACCTTTGACGTATCCAGCCTGTTGTTTCCCATTACCAGTGCGGGAAGGGGGCGCGTGCGAGGCATCGAATTGTTCCTGGAAAAGAAGTTTCGTGACCGTTGGTTCGGCCAGGCCAATCTCTCGTTCTCACGCACCCGCCACGCGGCCTTAGACGGTATTTTCCGTCCCGGCTCTTTTGACTATCCGGTGATCGCCAACTTTGTGGGAGGGTATCGTCTGAACTCAAAGTGGGAGCTTTCCACGCGGGCTTCCTATCTTTCGGGACGGCCCTTTACTCCCTTTGATGTGGAAGAGAGCACACGCCAGCGCCGGCCCATTTTTGACCTTAACCGTGTGAATGCCGAACGCGCCGCCGACTACTTCCGCCTGGATGTCCGCGTAGACCGCACCTTTACGGTGCGCGACAAGCCGTTAATCGTGTTCTTTGGGCTGCAGAACGTGACGAACCGCAGGAACTTCGCGCAACTGCAATGGGACCGCGTGGCCAACCAGCAGGACATAGGCGAACAGTTGGGCCTTTTTCCGCTGATTGGCCTTGACTGGCGATTCTAACGCGAATCTTCCGCCATCCTTTGTGCGACGAAGCCACGGCTGACTGCAGAGAGTCCTATTCGCACGAGCTGGCGGATGGGCATCGCGGTCAGTGGTTGAAGCCCTCTATTCTTAAACCGGCTTACTGCCGCTGCCCGAGTCGCTGGTACCGCGAATCTTTTCGAGATTCAGGATAATCGACTGATTACTCCGACGTAAATCGGCCAGGATTTCTTCCTTTGATCGCGGTGGAGGCGCGGCTTTCGAGGGGCCCGCGTCCGATTCGATGAGCGGCCACAGTCGCTCGCGAATGGCATCTGGCAGGACGCTTTCCAGGTACTCCAGGGAAGTGCCGCGCAGGTGCTGGTCGTTGGTGTGCAGGCCCTTAAATGCAATCTGCAGCGGTTCTCGCGGCAGCACCAGCGATAGCAGGGTAAAGACATGCTCCAGCCCCTTGCTGGTGCGGTCTTTCAGCACTTCGTCGAAGTAAACGCTTTCTTCGTCATCTTCCCTGCGGTCAAGTAGCCGGTAGCTGTTCCAGACGGTTTTGCTGACGAAGCACTCGCGCTCCACCGCGCGAAGGATGCGCTCACGGTCCATCATCAGCCCTCCATCCACGCTGGTGATGCGCGCCAGCGCTCGCCCGCAGCGGAACCGCACTTCAAACCGCTGGTCGCGTAAGCCCTGCAGCAGCGCTTCGGCGGAAAGCTGGCTTGGGCGGGCGGAGAGCACGCGCGGCACACGTCGGCGGATGTCAAAATCCTCTTCTCGGTGCAGCAGTGCATCAGCGAGTTGCCCTTCCACGGGGAAGGGCGCGGCTCTGAGTGTGCGCACGATGCCACTCGAAACTTCATCCCAGGCCAGCAGCCGAATCAGCAGCGGCACCAGAGCAGGGTCCATCGCCTTACCGCTTGCCAGCAGCGCCTTGATCTTGCCCGCATCGCCGGAGCGCAGCACCGCCGCACTCTGTAACAGGGCGTCGTCCGCAGCAATCGGCGGGAAGGCTGTTCGTCCCGGTGCCGGATAGGCATCGGGCGGCTGGCTAAAGACGTCATCCGTAGCGTCCCCACGCTTCAAGTACGGCTTGGGTTCACCCCTTGTGTTGGGCGAAACGGTATTGGGCGAAAGGCGGGAGGATACGCCATCCAAGGATTGGTCTAGCAGAGACGCCCCCGCCAGCGTTCCCATCACCACTGTGTCGGCGTCGAAGTTCGGCAATTCCTCCGTTTCCTCTGCCATCTCCCGGGCGCGGTTGATGAGGCTGGTTTCCAGCGTGGCGATGTACAGCCGCCCCATCCGGTAAGTCAGCAGTCCGGCGAATGCGCTCAGGACGCAGCCTACCAGAAGAATGCCAACCTGCATCCCGGCAAGGCCAGCCACTAGTAGTCCCTGCAGCAGCAGGCCACCTGCTGCCTCTCCCAAGCGGTCAGCCCCTACGTCGATGATCGTCTTGCTGGCTCGCTTCTCGCGCGTACTTACCGGCGTGTAGCAAACTTCATAGCCTGAGCGGTAGATCGATCCCCGGGTGACGTGCTCAAAACCGCGCAGCATTACCAGGCCCGGAATTCCAGGGATGGCAAGGTGGCTGACAACTCCGGCAAAATAGGCCACCGGAAGCGCCAGGAGGCTCTGTGTGAGCCCAAAACGCTGAAAGAACATGGGTGCCACGAAGGACTGCATCAGAAAAGTGGCCAGGCTGCTGAACGCATAGAAAAGGGCGAAGAAGGTCACCAGGTTCTCGCTTTGGCCAAGGGTTTCGGTCACGCTGCCCTTGAACACGTAGTCCATCAGGCCAGCGCTGGTGGTCACCAGGAATACCAACGAAGCCAATGTGAACAGATACCGGTTTGAACGGATGTAACGGAAACCTGCGATGAAGTCGGTTGGCTTAGCTGCATGCCCTGCCGGGCGTGGCTGCACTGGACGCGCCAGTCGCCACACCAGCAGAAAAGCGATCAGTTGCAGAAGTCCCAGCAGAGGAAGTAGAGCGGATGGCCCGAAGTGGTCAGCCACCTGGTCTGCCAGTGCGCCGCTTACTACCCCGCCGAATGTGCCGCCCGCCGTCACGCGGCCGAACAGTTTTTTCGCTTGCCGTGGGTCAAAACGCTCATTCAGCAGGCTCCAGTATGTCGACAGCAGAATGGCGTTGGGGCCGATCATGTAAAAGTAAAACAGCACCGCGCTGGCCTTTGGCTGCAGTGTGTAAAGGCCCCACAACACAAAATGCAGGATACTGGCCCCAAGTAGCGCCCAGGGCACCAGTTCGGCGGGCGAGCGCGTGGCCAGCCTCCGTGCCCAAGCCACCACAAAGAACAGGCTCATTACTGCAGCCGCGATAGTCATGCGGGGCAGCATCTCAATCGGAAAATTCAGCAGAAAAAGGGAGTCACGCGCTGCCTTGCCGCTGATCATGTGCGCCATCAGCATCATCGCGCCGAGAATCGCGATCAGTGGTCCGTGGTCGCGTTGTTCGTCGCGGGTCGTCATCCAATGAGGCTGTGGAAATTGAGCAGAAAGCGCCTGATGATGGCCGTGATGCCAAGGTTAGCGGTTTCACTATGTATCATAGAGGAGAAATGAGCCAACGTGAGACGCTTGTCGGCAGTGCCCTTTCCCGTGAGCGCTTGCAGCAATGGGAAGAACTGCTTGGGCAAGCCTTGCGGGGCAAGCATGAAGTCATTCGGCTTAGCCTGGCCTGCCTTCTGGCGCGCGGCCATCTGTTGATTGAGGATGTGCCCGGTGTAGGGAAAACCACGCTGGCGCAGGCCTTGGCGCGATCGGTCCGTTGTGACTTCCACCGGCTGCAATTCACCAGCGACATGCTGCCCGGCGATGTGCTGGGGGTTACGGTGTACAACGTGCGCACGGAAGCCTTCGAATTCAAGCGCGGCCCCATCTTCACCAACTTTCTGCTCGCTGACGAGATCAACCGCACCACCCCCAAGACGCAGTCTGCACTGTTGGAGGCCATGAACGAAGGCCAGGTGAGCGTGGATGGCGCCACCTACCGCCTCACTGACCCTTTCATGGTGATCGCCACTCAAAATCCGGTGGAGCACCATGGCACCTATCCTCTGCCGGAAAGCCAGTTGGACCGATTCCTGCTGCGCTTGCGCATCGGTTACCCGGATATCGACAGTGAGCGGCTGATTCTGCGCGGTGCGGACCACGCCAGCCATGCCACACAGCCCGTGATGGATGCCGCGGAACTGCTCGCCTTTCGTCAGGAAACGGAATCGGTGCGTGTAGACGATGCCGTGCTGGATTACATGCTGGCGATTGTAGAAAAGACGCGTAATTATGACCTGCTCTCTCTTGGGGTGAGCCCTCGCGGGGCACAGGCGATGTACCGGGCGGTGCAAGCCTTGGCTTTGTTGGAAGGGCGCGCGTTTGCCGTGCCCGAGGATGTCAAGCGCCTGGCAGTGCCGGTGCTTGCTCACCGCGTCTTGCTGAACACCCGGGTCAGCCTCACGCAGCGTTCTGCGGACTCTTCAGAAAAGATTATTCGGGAGATTCTCACCCAGGTGACAGTTCCCGTGTAGGCCGGTCCAGTACCCGTTCAGGCCAATCCAGTTCCCAGCAGGCCAGTCCAACGTCAGGCGCCGGCGTCCTTCCTGGAAAGGAGAGCGTTAGCGCGTCACCAGGCAAATGGCTACTTCGGCCAGCAGGTTGGCGAGCACACCTACGTGGCGGCGACCGGCCAGAAAGTATTCCCGTTCAATGCGCCATCCCTGCGCCTTCACCAGTGCTTCGAAGTCACGAATCGAAAGAACCCGGATATTGGGACTGTCATACCAGGAATAAGGCAGGAACTTGGTTTGGGGAGCGCGTCCGCGCAGCAGCAGCGATAGCCTCACCTGCCAGTGGGCGAAATTCGGGAAGGTCACCACCACCTTGTCGCCAATGCGTAGCATTTCCTGCATGACCTTCAGGGGGTCTTTCGTCTCCTGCAGGGTTTGGCTTAGGATCACCACGTCAAACGCGCTATCCGGGTAAGCCTGCAGGCCCTGGTTGATATCGCCCTGATACACAGACAGCCCCCGGGCAATGGCGCGGTGTACATTGTCGGAGAGTAGTTCAATGCCGCGACCCTGTACTCCCTTATGTTCCACCAGCCAGTGGAGCAACTCGCCCTCGCCACAGCCCACATCCAGCACACGAGCGCCATCGGGCACAAGACTGCTGATCAGGGCATAGTCCTCGCGGCCCAGCATCCCCGAGCGCCCCATCGAACCGGGTGCGGAGCCGGGCAGAACGGGTTCCGTACTGGTGGCCATCAGCGTGCCTCCTCACGAGAAGACGCGTAAAGGGTGCTCCGATTTCGGCTCACGCTCGCCAGAAACCCGCGCACCACTTCGGTCTGCTTCGCCACGTCCACCAGAAACGCATCGTGACCATAGTTGGAATCCAACTCTACGTAGGCAACATCGTGGTTGCGACCGCGAAGCAAGTTGACGACCTCCTGGGACTGGTAGCTGGGGTAGAGCCAGTCCGATGTAAAGCTGATCACCAGAAACCGCGTGGACGACCTCGTAAGGTTCAGCAGCCTTTCGCTGGTGAACAGGTCGAAGGTGTCCATCGCCCTGGTGATATAGAGATACGAATTGGCGTCGAAGCGATTCACAAACTGGCTGCCGCGATAGCGCAGGTAGCTCTCCACCTCAAAGATGCCGCCGTCTTCGGCATCCAGCATGTTCTCGCCCCGAATCCGGCGTCCGAACTTCTCGCGCATGGACTCGTCACTCATATAGGTGATGTGGCCCACCATGCGTGCCACAGCCAGTCCGCGCCGGGGCGCTTCCCCCTCGTAGTAATTGCCGTGGTTCCAGTCCGGATCCGCCATTACCGCCTGGCGGCCCACCTCATTAAACGCAATCTGCTGCGCACTGTGGCGGGCGGTGGTGGCAATGGGGATAGCGGATACCACGTCGTCAGGAAAACTCACCGCCCATTCCAGCACCTGCATGCCGCCCATGCTGCCTCCGGCTACCGAAAGCAGCTTCTTGATCCCCAATGCGGTTAGCAATTCGCGCTGCAGCCTCACCATATCGCCAATGGTGGTGACGGGAAAGCCCATGCCATAGGGTTTGCCCGTGGCTGGGTTGATGCTCGCCGGGCCAGTGGTGCCCTTGCAGCCGGCAAGCACGTTTGAGCAGATCACGCAGTAGAGGTTGGTATCGAAGGCCTTGCCCGGACCAATCATCAGGTCCCACCAGCCAGGTTTTCCGTCTACTTCGCTAATGCCTGCGGCATGCGCATCACCGGTGAAGGCATGCTCCACCAGCACTGCATTCGACGCATCCTCGTTCAGCTTGCCGTACATTTCATAGGCGATGGATACAGGAGCCAGAGTGGCCCCGCATTCCAGCTGGAAGGACGGAATTTCAACAACTTGGCTGTGTACGATCATCCCGGAAACTACTGCGTATGATAGCACTGCCAGCCGCACTGGCCCATGCCTCCCATGGTTTCGCTATCGCAGCAGATGTTGCTGAAAGAGGCTGATTCCGGCCACCCCAGGCACGCCTGCCTCCACGCACGCGGCCATCGTTTCGGGGCGAATGCCGCCCAGCGCAAACGTGGGAATGGGAATCCCCCTTACCGCTTCGCGGAGACCTGCCATTCCCAGAGTGGGGCGCGCATCTTCCTTTGATAGCGGAGCGAACACAGGGCTAAGGAAGACGTAATCTGCATCTTCTTCAAGGGCGCGATCCATGGCCTTGCGCGAATGGCAGGAGACGCCAATCACGAAGCGCGGCGGAGCAATGGCCCGCAGGCGAAACGGTGCAATCGCGTCAGAAGGCAGGTGTACTCCGTGCGCGCCGGTGGCCAGCGCAACGTCCACACGTCCGTTCACGAGAATGAGGCTTTGGTGCGGATTGGGTAACGCAAGCACGCGCTCCGTGAACGCGGCCAGCGACCGGGCATCCCAGTCTTTCTCACGAATCTGGATGAGTTCGATTCCCAGCTCCAGCGCCCTCCGAATCAGAGTGAAAAGCGCGCCGGGGCCGCCCGCCTGGTGGCGACAGGTGATGTAACAGCGAAGCACTTTGTTGATGGTAGCGCGAGGAGACAGCAGCGTGAGGAGATAGCAGCGTGAGGGCAGGGCAGGGCGCGAACTGGATGCGTTTACCCGCCAGGCGTCCTGCTCCGTGAGCGGCTGCCGGAAGGTGTCAACCTCAACCTGGCCCCGGTCTCTCCTGGCCCTGCATCCTTCGTCATTTCTGTTGCGGCGCAGCCAACTCCCGGATTCGCTGGTCCTTTACCTTCAGGATGCCTAGCCGGTTATCATTCTGCGCGGTCACGTAGATGAACCCATCGCGGTACACCAGGTCGTGTCCGTTGTCATAACGCGTCGCTCTTCCCACTTGCAGCGCACGCGTAGGGAACAAGGCGCCCCCGCGATACTGCGCCACCGAGATAGGCTGAGCCGGGTTGGAGACGTCGATCACCTCCACGCACTCGCCGCCGCTCACCAGCAGCATGCGGCCATAAATCGCCATCCCCGTGGCGTCGATATCGCACACCGGCAGGTTGGCCAGTTGCCGCGGCTGCACCGGGTCCGACAGGTCCAGGATGCCCACACGGTCTGGCTGGAATGCACCCACCGCGGCATAACGCCCTCCCCATGTCACCACCCGGTTCGCCCCTTGCAGGTCGCCCGCGTTGTCCTGGTTGGAAACGCGGCCTGACAGCGTCCACTGTGCAACCGGAAGGATCTCGCTGTGCCCTGGCAAGGCAATCTGGTAGACGTACACGCTGTGCGGCGTATGCTGCCGGGTGTCCACCACAATGGCGTGATTGCCCCAAACGGCGATGTCATGAGGCATCTGGGGGCCGCCGCTTCCCGCGGTGTGGAGCGCCTCCACGTATCGTGGATCTGCAGGGTTGCGTATGTCAAAGACGCCAATGTAGCCGGACTTGTTCGCCGTCAGCACGTAGCTGCCGAAGAGCGCCATGCCGTTGATGAAATCGATGCGCGGCCGGTCGCTGATCTTCTTGAGCACGCGCGGCTTGGACGGGTCACGGATGTCGATGGAGAAGAAGTCGCGCGTACCCAGGAAAAGCACGTCCCCCGCCGGCAGGACAGTCTGGGCGTCCTCATACGCCAGGGGATCCACAAGCGCGGAGACGAGTTTCGGCGCGGCGCGGTCCGCCACATTGATGATTGCCAGGGACCCGCCCTTGCCGGGAACGAACGCGAAGTCCCCCTGCAGTTCCACGTCGTGCGCGCGCGAAAGGGCCTGGTTGTCGTGTACCAGCCCTACCAGTTCCAGCACACCCGCTGGCCGGATCGACTCAGGGGAAGGAGCCTGCGCCTCGGAGCCAAAGGCGGCCATTGCCAGAATTGCCGTGAGCAATAAGGGAATCCCAAGCTGCAACATTCGCGAGTTCCTTTTCCCGCGAACTGTATCACGGAAGCCGCCCAAGCACCGGGACCACCGAACCCATAGGCCTAACCCAAACCCTCGTCGTCGATGGTTTGCCAGTCCGGTTGGGGCCGCGTCTACTTCACCCTCACCGGTACGTTGGCGGTGGCGGCGTTGCCCGCGGGATCAAACGCGTAGACGAAAATGCGGTAGTTCCCCGGAACCTCAGGCAACTTTATGGTGGCCCGCGTTCCGGCTTCGCCAACAATCGCACCAGCGAGCGGAGGGGTGGACTCCTCGCGGTCACCGCCTGTTTGAGGCGCGTCGGAGACGTCCCGGCGAACATCCCAGCGGATGGTTAATGGCTTTGATTCCGGGTCTGTCACGTCCACGGTGGCCACAAGTTGCGCACCCGGAGGGTAAACCCGGCTGCCATCGTCGGTTGCCGCTGTCCCTTGCACCAGCTTCACCGCCTCTGGACCAATCCGTGGGCAGCGGTCAGTTGGCCACTTGCCGGTCCAAGCGTAGGACAGTGCATCCACCGACGCCGTACGATTCCCTTCGGGTAGGAACATGCCGTACCAGGTGTGGGTTTTCTCCTGTTTCTGGCCCCACAAGAAAACGTAGGAGCCAAGGCATTGCTGCTGCCCGGCCACGGTGTGCTGATAAGCCTTCAGATAGAAGTCGGCCTTCTGGGTGCTATTGTCCTCAATGGGGAGTCCCCACGGTGTCTTCGCTACTTCCCAGTGGCCGCGGGGCCCGAACTCCGTTACGATGTAGGGCTTGGTCCAGCCCTCCCGCGCCAGAGTTTCCGGAACCGTGAGCATGGCGCCATACGCATTGATACCAATGGCGTCGATGCTGGGGCAGTGCTTGTTCAACTCAGCGAGTTTGCCCCCGCCAAGCCCTGCTAGCACGATGACAACAGGGTGCCGTCCATCCACCTGCTTCACCATCCGAGCGAGCTCTTCGAGCGCAGCCCAGACCCTTGGCCGGTCCGCGGGCTTCACTTCATGCTCCACCTCGTTTCCGATTCCCCACATCAGCAGCGCGGGATGATCTTTGAGCTGAAGCACGGTTTGTCGTGTAGATTCGAGCTGTTTGCTCACTGCCTGTGCGTTGCTGTAGTCGAAGCCATGGCGTGGGAGGCCAATCCGCAGACCCATCATCACGGTAAGTCCTTTGGCATGCGCCTGGTCGAGGACGGCGGGGTCCGCGCTCCACGTGCGGATGGAGTTTCCTCCTGCTGCCGCAAGCACATCCAGCTTCTGGCTCCCGCCTGCGCCGTTGATGTAGTAAGGCTTGCCGTTGCGCAGCATCTGATATCCGCTGCCGCGCTTCTCAATGGTTACGGTGGAAGGCTCCGCCGCACAGAGCATGCTGCTGGCCAGCGCCAAAGCGCCAAGCAGCGCCTGGCATCGGCGCAATCTGCGAACATGTGTTGTATTCATGGGCTCGTCTCCGATATGTCACTTCGACCCTGGATTGCCCCTGTTCAGCAGCCATCCCCGACTGCGCCCTTATTCTACCTATCCCCGAGCCGGACATCCAGCCTGGCTTGCTTACTGGTCTGCTCACGGGCGGCTGGATCCGGCGCGCTTGCCACAAGTACGGCAAGGCACCTGGTGACGTGCTTCTTTCCATTCAGAACTGATACACTTTTCGGTAGATTCAGAGTAAAAGGCCGGTAACACGTGAAACGACTGGCTAAGATTACGTTTGTTGCTCTCGTCTTGCTGGTGGCGCTTCCCACGGTCGCTCCCGCTCCCCAGTTCACTGCGGGCGTGTTGAAGCAGAGGATTGTGTTCAGTGCCCTCGCCAGCTCTGATGGCGCAGAGGTGTGGGACGGCTCCCAGTTAATGTTGCTCGAACCGGATGGCCATGTGCGCCTCTTCAGTGAGGGCTTTCATAGCGCGGCTGACGCGGAGGTCTCCTTTGACGGCACCCGGATTCTGTTCGCCGCGAAACGAGAGGCAAAAGATCGATGGCAGATCTACGAGAAAGCCCTGGAAGATGGCGCAATCGGGCAACTGACCAGCCTGGATGAGGATTGCCGCCATCCGGCATATCAATCGAGATTCTTCACCCTGGATGCACCGACGCCATGGGACCAGGTGAGCTTTGTAGCAAATGGACAGATTCACACACTTCCGTTGGGAAATGCTCCGGGAAGTCCAAATCCGGGGCCGGTGACCTTTCTTCCAGGTGTGGCCGCGGAGCCTGTGGTGGCGCCCGACGGACGCGTGCTGTTCTCGTATAGCGATCGCAAAGGGATGCCGGCGCGTTTGTTCGCCATCAATCTGGACGGAACAGATGTTGCGTTGTTGAATGGGGAAGCGAGTCGCAGCATGCGGATGGCCGCTGTGGACGCCGGGCACCGTCTGGTGTTCATCGAGAGTACTCCTGGCGAGAGGATGGGCGCTGGCAGTTTGGCAACACTCAACCTGCTCAGGCCGCAGCGCAGCTACCAGCAGACTTCCATCGGGGGGTCGCTAAGCTTCCATTCGCCTTCAATTCTGCCGGATGGTTCCGTGATGGTGGCCGCGCGTGAAGGGGACCGGTTCGCCCTGTTCCGGCTCGACGAATCCATCACCTCAGCGAAGCGCATTCACGCAGATCCGGCACGTGATCTGGTGCAGCCGAAGGCGGTAGCTCCACGAGCCTTGCCGGACGGACGCGGTTCTGTTGTTGACCCAAGTGTGGATTGGGCGCTTCTCTACTGTCTCAACGTGTACACCAATGGTGCTTCCTCCGCGGAATCACTGGCGCAGGGTTCCGTGCGCCGCGTCCGCGTGCTGGAGAACCCTTCTCTTGGCGGCACAACGCTGGGTGAAGCGCCGGTGGAAGCGGATGGTTCGTTTCACCTGCGCGTGCCCGCGAACCTTCCCCTGCGTCTGGAACTGCTTGGAGATCGCAATCAGGTGCTCCGCCAAGGAGCATGGATTTATGCACGGAACAAGGAGGCGCGCGGTTGCATTGGCTGCCACGAAGATCCGGAACTCACACCTGCAAATCGTGAGCCACTGGCCTTGCGAAAGCCTGCGGTGGACCTGACTCACGCCGCTGGGCACGCCGTGAACACCGGAGGGGCGCCATGAAGTTGATTGCTCTTATGAGCGTGCTGCTGACTGTTGCACTGGCAGCAGATGCGCCCAGCCCGGTGTTTGTGGACATCACAGAGAGTGCGGGCATTTCGTTCCGCCATAGTTACGGAGATTACCATCTCGACAACATCGTCGAGGGCACCGGCGCGGGAGTCTGCTTCTTCGATTTCGACAACGACGGATTACAGGACATCTATTTCGTCACCGGCGTTTGGACCAGGGGAGTGAATGACAACGAGGGACGCGATTTGCGTGGCAAGCTCTCGGGGCGTCTTTATCGCAACCAGGGGCCAGGAACTTTCAAGGACGTTACAGAACATGCTGGCGTCGGATCAACCATTTACGGCACGGGCTGTTCCGCTGCGGATTTCGACAACGATGGCCATACCGATCTCTATCTGCTCAACTATGGCCGCAACACGCTATACCGCAACAACGGCGACGGCACGTTCACTGACGCATCCCAGGCTTCAGGCCTGGGCAATGAAAGCTGGAGCGTTTCCGCAGTCTGGCTGGACTACAACAACGACGGCTGGCTGGATGTCTACGTCGCCAACTATCTGCTTTATGACGATGGGAAGTTTCGGGACTTCTACGCCGCTCAAGGGTATCCAGGACCGCTGAACTACAACGGGGTGCCTGACGTGCTCTATCGCAACAACGGCGACGGTACCTTTACCGATGTCACCAGAGAGGCGGGCGTGTTCAAAGCGAATGGCCGGGCCATGAGCGCCAGTGCGGCGGACCTCAATAACGATGGCTTTCTTGACATCTACGTCGCCAATGACGCGATGGAAAACTATTCCTTCGAGAACACCGGCGACGGAAAGTTTATTGAAAACGCAATCGATCTCAATCTCGCTTACAGCGAGCATGGACAAGGCGTGGCGTCCATGGGGCCGGCTATCGCCGACGTCAATCGTGACGGATACCTCGACATCTTCATTCCCGACCTCAACTACAGTAGCTTGCTAGTTTACGACTCGAAGACCGCTGTCTACAACAACCTTACGGACAAGGCGGGGCTTGCTGTCGTGATGGGGCAATATGCCGGCTGGGCTTCCGCCTTGCTGGACTACGACAACGATGGATGGCCGGATGTGTTTACGGTTCACGGCAATGCGCACCATGAGTTTGTGCAGGAGGACACGCTTGCACGGAACCGTGGTGACGGCACGTTTGTGGATGTTTCGCGGGAATCTGGAGACTACTTTTCAGAGAAGTATGTTGGCCGCGGAGGAGCGGTAGCTGATATCGACAACGATGGCGACCTCGATTTACTGGTGACCAACCTGAACGATGCTCCCCGCCTGCTTCGCAACGATGGCGGCAACCGCCGCAACTGGCTTCTGGTGGATGCACGGCTGGAGTTTCCCAGCGGCCAGCGAACAGCGATTGGCGCGCGCGTAACCGTGCGCTCAAACGCAATGACCCAAGTGGATGACGTGAATCCAGTCCGCGGATTCCTTTCGCAGAACGACTCTCGCCTGCACTTTGGCCTCGGCGATGCCGACACCGCAATCGTGGAGATTCGATGGCCGGATGGCGTTGTGGAACGGCACGAAGCGGTGAACGCTAACCAGATCCTGAGATTGGTTCACCCCGCGGAGGCAGCGAAGCAGTGATGCGGGCTATCTCCATTACGGTCTTGCTGCTGCTGAGCCTCCCACTGGCCGCCGCCCCGCTCCAGCCAATCTACGTGGGCGCAAAGGCCTGTGGCGCATGCCATGATGGCGCGCTGTCCGGGCACCAGTTCACGAAGTGGACCCGTACGAAGCATGCCCGCGCGTGGGAAGTGTTGAAGCTTCCGGAATCTGTTGCCATTGCGCGGCTGAGCGGCTTGCGGCGTAATCCATGGGAAGAACCCATCTGTTTGGGGTGCCACGTCACCGGGTACAACGCAGAGGACTGGCAAAAGGATGATGATTTTCGCCTGGAAGACGGCGTTCAATGCGAAAGCTGCCACGGGCCAGGCAGTGAGTATATGCGGGAAGAGGTGATGAAGAATCGCGACCTGGCAGTGCAAGCGGGGTTGCGCCTCACTGGCAAACAGGATTGTCTTGGATGCCATATCGAAAAGAACTCGCATGTGAGTGTGCTGGGCTCGAAGCCCTTCAACCAAGAGACATCCTGGCCGGCGGTAGCTCATCCCAAGCAAGCGAGTGCCCCTTTGCCGGACGTCCCCGAACTTCCGAAAACGGGTAATGTACGCGCTGAAGCAGATGTGGTGCTGGCTCAGTTTCAAAGCACCTACAAGTCTCCCGTGCGATTGGCCTTTCGGCCGTCCACCACGGAAATTTGGGTGACCCTCGAAGGCTCTGGCAGCGTAGCGATTCTGGATGCCTCTTCCCGATCGAAGATCGACGAAATCTCAACTGGTGAAGCACCTTGCGGCATTGCCTTTACGCCTGATGGCGCAACCGCTCTGGTGACGAATCGCGAAGACGACACGGTGTCGGTGATCGATGCATCGCTGCGAAAGGCAATAGCTACATTGCCTACCGGGGATGAGCCGCACGGCGTGCTTGTCGACAGGGAAGGTAAGCACTTCTTCGTGCTGAACACGTCCTCTGACGACATCGGTGTGTATGACATCAAGACGCTCACCCGAGTGAAGACGCTTTCGGCCGGTCGTGGACCGTGGTCGATTGCGATGTCGCCGGATGGAGCCCGGCTGGCTGCCACCAGCAATTACTCCCAACTGGCGCAATTCCGCCAGCCTGGCTATTCCGAGATCACGGTCATCGATGCCGGGCGCGCTGTTGTCACGGAACGATGGAGGGTTCCGGATACGAACCTGATGATGGGTATCGCGTGGCACCCTTCTGGCGAATATGCTATTGCCACCATGAACCGCACCAAGAATCTCGTGCCGATGACCAGGCTCCTGCAGGGCTGGACCATTACGAATGGCTTGGCGATTCTGTGGAAGGACGGAACGGTGGACCAGGTGCTGCTCGACCAGCCAGGGCTCGGCTTTGCCGACGCCACCGCAGTTGCGTTCACACCGGATGGCCGTCACGCACTCGTTACCAGCGCCGGTACGAATCGGGTGGCTTTGGTGAATACCACCAAGCTCGTGCAGGTGTTGCGGGAGGGGAGTGCGGAGTTTCGACGCGACATTCTCCCCAACCACCTTGGACAAGCGCATCGTTTTGTAGATGCCTTCATTGAAGTGGGCAGGCGTCCTCGCGGCATTGTCGTTGCACCAGACGGACGCCACGCCCTGGTGGCGAACTCACTGGACGATTCCGTGTCCGTCATCAATCTGGCCACCCTGCGCGTGGACGGCGAGATTCCTCTGGGTGGCCCGGAAACCATCACGAAGGTGCGCCGCGGTGAGCGCCTCTTTCACAGCGCGGGCATTACGTTTCGCCGCCAGTTCTCCTGCGCAAGCTGCCATCCGGACGGGCATGTGGACGGGCTGAACTACGATATCGAGGCCGATGGCATTGGCGTGAGCCCTGTCGACAATCGCACATTGCGAGGCATCAACGATACCGCGCCGTTTAAGTGGGAGGGCACCAATCCAACGCTGGCTCGCCAGTGCGGGGCGCGTCTCTCCATCTTTTTCACGCGCATCCAGCCGTTCACGCCAGACGAACTGGCCGCGGTGGATCTCTACATCACTACGATTGCTCGTCCTCCCAACCGTCACTGGCAACCTGGGCAGCCCCTGACGCCCGCACAAAGGCGCGGAAAGGTGGTGTTCGAAAGGCAGGCGACCGCGGATGGGCGGCCCATCCCTCCGGCAAACCAATGCGTCACCTGTCACATGCCGCCGTACTATACCAATCGGCAGAAGGCCGATGTAGGCAGCAAGCACGCTTCAGACCGGCAGGGAGTTTTTGATGTCCCGCACCTGAACAATATCTATGACTCCGCGCCTTACTTGCACAACGGGATTGCGCATACGCTTGAAGAAATTTGGACCGTTCATAACCCCTATGACACCCACGGGGTAACCAACGATCTGACGAAGGACCAACTCAACGACCTCATCGAGTATTTGAAAACGCTATGAACAGCCGGGCAATTCTTCTTGTTGTCTTGCTTGCGGGCTTCGCTTTTCCGCAGGCTGATGGGCCTTATGTGTACAAGCGCTGGCGTCAGTTTACGGTGGAAGATGGCTTGCCAAACAACCACGTCTTCGCCGTAAAATCTCATGGCCACCATATCTGGGCAGGCACTGAGAACGGGCTTGCCCGCATCGACAAGCGGACAGGGAAGGTCGACAGTTGGACGGAAGCAGAAGGGCTCCCATGGCGTGCGGTGAGCGGCATCGACATCAACGCCCAAACCGGCGAAGTCTGGCTCTCCTTGTTTGGCGGCGGGCTGGCCCGATTCTCCGCTGGCCGCTTCGACCATTGGCACCAGATGAACAGTGGCATCGTGAACGACGTAGCCTACGGCGTAGCGGTGCAAGGCGACTTTGTCTGGGTTGCCACCACCGCGGGCGCAAGCCGCTTCAATACGATTACCAAGGAATGGCAGATCTTCACGGAAAAGAACGCGCCGATGGAGGAGATTTGGAACTACGGCGTGCACTATCGGGATGGCAAGGTGCATCTGGCCGTCTGGGGCAGCGGCGTGTTGGAATACGACGTGGCCACGGGGCGATGGAAGGACTACCTGGACCCCGATGGCGAAATGGAGATTGATCTTTACCGCGATGACGGCATCGTTCACGTAATTACAACCGCCGCGAATTACATCGAGAAAACGCTCTGGGTTTCCAGCTACTTTGGAGCTTCCCGCTACGACGGACGAAGCTGGCGCGGCTACTACAACATGGATTCCGGCCTTGCCAGTGATTTCATCAATCACCTTCGTGGCCGAAGCGCACAAGAGGCATGGTTCGCCACCGACAAGGGCGCCAGTGCGATTGTGGATGCGGCAACGAACACTTGGGTGACGTACACGCGCGATGCGAAGACGAATACCGGGCGAGCGGTTGTCACGCGCGACAAGGCCGTCATTCAGACAGTGGAGATGGGCCTGAATCTGCCACACAACTACATTCTGGGAATTGATATCGATGGCAACGACGTGTTTGTGGCCACCGCCCGCGGACTTGCCTGGGGAATTGGAGATGGCTACTACCCTGGGCTTCGTTCACGCAACACGGAAACCCAGGCCACGCGGAGAGTGCAGCCATGATGCGCCAGGTAATGTTCTTCCTGCTGTTGGTTGTCGCCCTGGCGGCCCAGGACCTGCCGCCCGGCGTCGAGGTGGATGCTCACACTCTGGAAGTGCTGCGGCTGATCAACGTGGACAATCCGAATGAGGTGCCCGACCTCGGTCTCCGCGAAGAATCCGGATATGCCCGCACCTCTGATGACGTGACGCCGTTTGGTGCGGTGAAGCCCTACAAGCAGCACTTTCTGCAGCAAATGGAGTACACCGGCCCGGGTCGCGCCATTGCGGAGCCTGCCCATGTGGACTCCGTCAAGATTGGCTTTATTGGCCCCATTTCACCCACGGTTTCGATAGCCACGGGTGGCGCCAGCCATGAGGAAGCACTGGGGCGAAAGATGCTGCAAGGCGCCCAACTGGCCATCGAACAGGCCAACCAAAAGGGCGGCTACCTGCGACGGAAGGTTCCCTTTGAACTCGTAGTCGCCAACGATAACGGGCTGTGGGGCTCCACCGGTAACGAAGTCATCGACATGGTGTACAAGCAGCCTACCTGGGCGATTCTTGGCACCATCGATAGCGCAAATTCCCACATCGCCATTCGCGTTGCCCTGAAGGCGGAAATCCTGATGGTCAACACTGGAGATACTGACCCCACCTTCATCGAAACCAACATCCCCTGGGTGGCTCGCACCATTGGCGATGACCGTCAGATGGGCTACCTGCTGGTGGACTACCTCATCCGCAAGATGAACTTCAAGCGGATTGGAATCATCCGTGCTTCCAATCGCTATGGGCGCTTCGGCGTTCGCGAGGTGAAGGATAGCGCCCGTCGGCTGGGTCGCCCCGTGATGATCGAGATGGCCTACAAG
>CAZUAX010000016.1:46411-49265 GCA_964618435.1 uncultured Solibacteraceae bacterium | reverse complement strand
TGAACTTTGTGATGATCTATTGCGACGACCTCGGCTTTGGCGACATCGGCTGCTACGGATCGTCAATTCGTACACCGCACATTGATTCGCTCGCCAAGGATGGCTTGCGCTTCACGGATTTCCACTCGGGCAACCCGGTGTGCTCCCCTTCGCGCGCAGCCCTGCTCACTGGCCGCCACAACACGCGGGTGAATGTGCCTCGCGTCTTTTTCCCGCGCGACGACCATGGCCTGCCCACCAGCGAAATCACCATCGCCACCCACGCAAAGCAGAACGGCTACACTACCGGATGCTTCGGCAAATGGCACCTCGGCCATAAGCACCCCCACCTGCCCACGGACCATGGCTTCGACGAGTATTTCGGCATCCCCTACTCGAACGACATGAATCCGCGCTGGCTCATGGACGGCGACCGGGTGGTGGAGGAGCAAACACCGCTCGAAACCCTCACGCCCCGCTACACCGAACGGGCCGTGAAGTTCATTGAGCGAAACAAAGAGAAACCATTCTTCCTTTACTTCCCGCACACCTATCCCCACATCCCGCTGGCCGCCTCCAGCCGGTTTCGCGGAAAGTCTGCCCAAGGCCTGTACGGAGATGTGGTGGAAGAGATCGACTGGAGCGTGGGCGAGGTGCTGAAGGCCCTGGCCGACAATGGCTTGGCCGAAAATACACTTGTAGTTTTCTCCAGCGATAACGGACCTTGGTATCAGGGCTCCTCCGGATTAAACCGAGGGCGCAAGGGCACCACCCTGGAGGGCGGAATGCGCGTCCCCGGCCTCGCCCGCCTGCCCGGCACGATTCCTGCCGGGCGCGTCTGCCGCGAGTTTGTCAGTGTCCTGGACCTGCTTCCCACCTTCAGCGCGATGGCGGGCATGCCCGCGCCGCGGAACCCGTTAGACGGCAAGGACATCAGCGCCCTGTTGCGGGGCACCAGCCAGACGGTGGAGCGCACCCAACCCTTCATTTATTTCGATGGCTGGGACGCCCAGTGCAGCAGGCTGGGCAAATGGAAGCTACACTTCGCCCGCCGCAACGACTTCATCTATTCTCCAGGTCCGGCGGGTGGGCCGAAGACGCTGGCCCTGCGCCCGCCTGAGCTTTACAATCTGGAGCTTGACCCCGACGAAAGCTACGACGTGGCGCCCGAAAATCCAAAGGTGGTGGAAGACTTGATGCGTCGCACGGAAGCTATGCTGAATGGCTTCCCACAGGAAGTGCGCGACGCGCGGGCAAAGGTGCTGGCCACTCCAACCGCACCATCGGAACCCGGGCGTTTGCCGCGGGAAGCACCGCCCGCCTGAAGCAGTGACGGCGCGCCATCACTACATGGTGCGCCGTCCATCAAACGAACCTACACATCCGCCTATACATCACAAAGGGCAACCGCTTCCCGCAGTGAGGTAAGCGGGTCGCGCTTCGGGATGAACTCGTGGCAGAAATAGCCCTTGTAACCCGTTTCTACAATCGCCTTGGCGATCGCCGGGTAGTATAGCTCCTGCGTATCGTCAATCTCGTTGCGCCCCGGATTGCCGCCGGTATGGTAGTGGAAGTAATACTTTTGATTCTCCTTGATGGTGCGAATCACATCGCCTTCCATAATCTGCATGTGGTAGATGTCATACAGCAGGCCGAATAACGGGTGGTTCACCTGTTTGCACAGTTCCACGCCCCACGCAGACTTATCGCACTGATAGTCGGGATGGTTCACCTTGCTGTTGAGCAACTCCATCACAATCTGCACACCGGTTTCCTCAGCCAGAGGCATTAGCTGCTTCAGGCCGATGGCGCAGTTCTCAAGGCCCTCATCGTCTCCCAAGCCCTTTCGCTCGCCTGAAAAGACGATCACGTGGGGCGCGCCGGCCTCTTTCGCAGCGCGGATCATGGGACCCATCTTTTCCTTAATCCCGGCGTGATGCTCCTTGCGGTTCAGACCATCGCGGATGCTGGTAGGGCCAGGGACCATGGTAGGCACCAGTCCATACTTCTTGAGGACGGGCCAATCCGCAGGGGCGGGCAGGTCGATGCTCTTCAAGCCCATCTCCGCGCAGGCCTTTGCGAAATCGTCGATGGGGATCTTGTTGTAGCACCAGCGACAGGCGCCCTGCTTCAGGTTGCCTTTCAATGGGGCGGCGTTCAATGAGGTAGTGCTGCCAAGGGAAAGGGCGGCAGCGCCCGCGGCGGGGAAAAAGCTTCTGCGCTTCATGGCGTCTATGCTATCGAAAACCTAAGCGCAAGTGGAGGCGGCATCCGTCGCGCCGGAAAGCGGCGTCACGGCAGCTTGTTGCCACTACTTGTTGCGGAGGTAATCCAAGTAAAAGCCCCGATAACCTTCGCCCTCCCGGCCCGTGTCATTCAAGCCCCAGTCGTAGTTGAGAAAGCGGATTCTCCTCTTCTTCTTTCCTTGCAGGGCGGGCATGCTGCCTTCTGGTGCATACCGCTCCAGAAAGCCCTCAAGCGTTTCCCCATTCTCTTCAAAATCGTCGCGATACCACTTGAAGATACTGCTAATGCCAGCCTCGCCTGCCAACGCATCGAATTGGTTCAAACTCGCGTTCGCCAGCCACGCTCGTGTGTTATCGTCCAACTGTTCTGGCAACCTTGAGGCCACGTATGCCTCGCGCCGCAGTGGTGGGCAACTCCGGGCAGCGCACACCAGCACGGAATGGGCTCGCGGACCCATAGTCTGGCGTAGTTCCGTCTCAATGTCGTCCAGGGACACATGCTTCCCATCCAGTGTATGGCGCTGGCCGGTGAAGGGTTTCTTGGTCTTCCAGATGCTCTTCACCGGGAAATGCTGGAGCACCCACCGGATGGTGAGCGCGTTGTAGGCATTGGCAAGCGACGCCTGTCG
>CAZUAX010000016.1:40689-46311 GCA_964618435.1 uncultured Solibacteraceae bacterium | reverse complement strand
CAAACTATTCCCCGCACGAACCTTCGCGATACCATGAAGGGCGATGCAGTCAACCTCGCCTTCCCCGCTGATAGACCCGCTGCTGCAGGGCAAGCGCATCCTGGTGACCGGTGCCGCGAAACGCATTGGGCGGGCAATTGCGCTTTATTTGTCGGCGCGCGGGGCACGTGTGCTGCTGCATTATGGCGGTTCCCGGAAGGAAGCGGAAAGTGTCTCCACCGCCTGTGCGTGGGAGGGCAAACCCGCTCCGCTTTTCCAGGCCGATCTTGCGCAAGTCCCCGAGATCATGCGGCTTTTTCAGGAGGTACGCACCCTTGGTGAACCGTTGGACGGCCTGGTGAACAACGCGGCACGATTTAAGCGCGTCCCGGCGCTGGAAGTCACCGAGGCAGACTGGGACTACATCCACGACGTGAATCTGAAGGCAGTTTTCTTCTGCTGCCAGCAGGCGGCGAAGATCATGCACGAACAGGAAGCCGGGGGGCGCATCGTCAACATCAGTTCGCTGGGCGGAATCCGACCATGGGCGGATTACGCACACTATTGCGCATCCAAGGCAGGCGTCATCCATATGACACGCGCCCTCTCCAAAGCCTTTGCCCCGAAAATTACGGTGAACACGGTCGCCCCCGGCGTCATCCCATTTGAGGAGCGAGATCACCCGCGCATCCTGGCGGGAATTCAGATGACCCCGGCGGGCAGGGCAGGCACAGGCGACGATATCGCGGAAGCAGTAGCATGGTTCCTGAGCAACCAGGGATTCACCACCGGCCAGCTTCTTGCAGTGGACGGCGGACTCATGCACGTTTAGCCATCAGCCTCCAGAAAAAAAGACAGCCAACCATGGCAGGCTGGCTGTCTTGAGGATACGAAACAGCAACACAATCGG
Source organism: uncultured Solibacteraceae bacterium (assembly GCA_964618435.1). Classification (GTDB taxonomy): domain Bacteria; phylum Acidobacteriota; class Terriglobia; order Bryobacterales; family Bryobacteraceae; genus JACTMJ01. Next base: position 45,422 of record CAZUAX010000016.1, on the reverse strand, counting down.
AATCTAGTAGCTGGCAATCGCCTCGTCTTCTTTCTCAAACACCATAAATACGGTGTGCAGCTTGGTGATCTGCATCAGGTCCTTCAACTTGGACTGCAGATTGACGAGCTTCAACTGGCCACCCTTGTTGGTGACAGAAGTGTAGCTGCCAACCAGTTCACCAAGTCCGGCGCTATCGATATAGCTCACATCCGCCATGTTCAGCAGGATATTCTTGTTGCCCTTGCCCGAGACGTCAGCCACCGTATCGCGAAGGGTTCCGGAACCTTCGCCGAGGGTGATCTTGCCGCTCAGATCAATCACCGCAACGTCTCCCGCCTGACGCACATTTACCTTCAAACTCATTGAAAACCTCCCTGTGTATCCCTCCCGGAAAGGCGGCCCGGCCTCTCAAACGCGATCACGCGCGGGAACCGGAAACGCACTCGCCCCGGCAAAGTGAAATGTCTCACACATCAATTCAGGGCGTCAAGCCAAGTACCACCCAAGGAATACCCTGGCGCTACGGAGCAGGTGGCGGCGGTTCTGGGTTAACCAGGGAATCCAGTAGAAGTTCCGTGAGTCGTCCAATGAAGAGGTTGCCCGCATTATCCGGCGAGTAGTCCGTTTCCGCCATGCCGTCCACGGTAATCGCAATGGCTACTTTGGACTTAGGGTGATACACCAGGCCAACGTCGCTCCGTAATGCGTCCAGCGCGCCACTCTTTGATGCCACCTCGATGCCGGGCGCATCCACAAAGCGGCGGCCGATACCGTCTTTGTACTGTTGCCGCTTCAGTACGTCGATCATTTCTCGTGATGCCTCCGGGCTAACCACTTCGCCAGCGTCCAGCATTTCCAGCAGCCTCACCATTTCGCGGGCGGTGCTGCGGCCGATTCCAAAGCGCTTGTTCTCGTCCTTTTCTCCTTCTTTGCTCCACCCGGTGGCCGCCTTCAGCTGGGTTCCGTCACCACGGATCTTGCGCATGCTGCGGGTCTGCTCGAAGCCCATCTGCTGCATGGTTTCGTTTACATAGTCAGCACTTAGCCGGTCCAGTATGAGGTTGGTTGCCGTATTGTCACTCACCACAATCATCACGTGCATGAGGTCGCGCAGGGTAAGAAGCGTATGGTCTGCAAACTCCCGGATCACACCTGACCCGGAAACTTTCGCTTCTGGAGTGACTGGGATCTTCTCGTCCCAGCTTGCCTTGCCTTCAGCTACCGCGCGGTAACAGGCCACCATAATGGGCAACTTGATGGTGCTTGCAGTGCGAACGGGTTCATCCGCCCGCAATGCGAACTCCTGGCCGGATCCGAGCACTTTGGCGTAAACATTCACCGGCGCAGGGAACTCGTAAATCAAGTCCTGCACGCGCTGCAGCGAAGCGGTGGAAGCCCCCATCGGGAAGCGATTCGGGTTCGGGGGAGCCCCTGTGGTGACGCGCCCGCCACCTTCACAGCCCGCCAGCGCCAGACCCAGCACAAGCGTGGCAAATCCAAGGCACAACCGGTAACCGCACATTTGCTAAGTATAGCGGTGGGCGCTTCCGCGTCTCCAGAGAGAAACCGGACCGTAGCCGCCCCAAAAGCGACACTGTGGACTGACGCACCAGCGCGGGCCAAAGCGCCCCATGGGAATGTTACGTTGAAGAATAGGTCCTCAACCCCAGCCCACCCATGAACATCCGCGCATTTACTTCACTCATTCTGTTGCTGGCTCTGCTCACCGGCAGCGCGTCAGGGCAAAAACCGCTTAAGCGAGTCCTCTGCGGCACCTCACCGGCCCATGACCGGCAGGAGATTTTCCTGCACCAGCGTGCCCAGGAACGGCGCGCGCGGCTGCTTAGGGCCGGCGTACGCACGGTGGATGGGGCCGGCAAGTCACTGGATTTGCAGCGCACGTCCGCTACCGTGCAGGGCGACATCCTGGTAATGCGCGGCGATGGCGGCGTGATTCTGGGCCGTAACCTGTTTCCAGGCTCCCTGGTGGGGCGCAGTATCCGCTTCCAGCCGGCTGACGCCGCAGCCACCTCCTACCGCGTGGACCTTACCGATGATGGATTCCGCGAGGATGCCATTGGGGCAACTGCCATCAACCTCAAAACCCCAGCCTCTGGCGCACCGATTGGCGATGACGACAGCCGCGACTTCGACCTTCCCTTCCCGTTCCCCTTCTATGGTTCCTCGCAAACCCGGCTGTTTGTGAATTCCAACGGTCACCTCACCTTTGCCGCGGAAGATCCCTTCGCGGAGAATACCACCTACGCCTCATTTCTCTCCGGCCCGCCCAAAATCGCCGGCGCCACCTTGGACCTTGACCCGGAATTCAGTCCCGCCGATTCCGGCATCTTTGTGTTCCTAAGCCCCACCGAGGTAATTGTCAGCTACGTCCGGATAGTCAAGTTTGGCACCAGCAGCAGCGTGGAAAACAATCTGGTGGACTTCCAGATCCGTTTCGCCCCCAATGGTGAGATTCGCATTCTGCACCGGCGCGGCCCCTTCGGCGAATTTGTCGTGGGCATCAGCCCTGGAGGAAATCAGGATACTGGCCAGCTGGTGCAACTCGCCAATCCGCCGCCCGAACCTATCAGCCAGTCCATTGCTGAAGTGTTTAGCGGCAGCAGCGAACCCTCCATCGATGTATTTCGGGCATCGCAGGTGTTCTACGAAACACAGCCGGACGACTACGACTATCTGGTCTTTTACAACGACGCGGATATCCCTGCTGGGTCTGGGGCCGTTGCTTTTGAAATCACGGTGCGCAACCAGGTGCAGGGAATTGGCGAAGAGATCCTGGACCGCAGCAGCCTGTTCGGATCCCCCAATCGGCTCCAGGCGATCATGAATATGGGTCCGCTCAGCCAGTATCCCGAGGACCCTTTCGGGAATGTGTCTGCCCTGGGAGCCTCCGAGAGTTCGCCGCTCTCTGTGCTTGCACACGAGGCGGGGCACCGCTTTCTGGCCTTTCCTCTGCTGCGTGAAGGCGGCTCGAACACAATTAACCTGCTGGGAAGACAGTCTGCCCACTGGAGCTTCCGCTTCAATTCGCACGGTTCCTTCCTGGAAGGCAGCGATCTCACAGCGCCACCCACGGGAGATTCAGGAAACACCTACACTACGGGACCACCCACGTTGCGTTTTTCAGAACTGGATCGCTACCTCATGGGCCTCATCGCGCCAAACCAGGTGGGTGGGGAGCAACCGTTGTTTTACGTGGACGGCCTGGGGGCAAGGGCAGCCACGCCACAGCGCGGAGTGCAGATCACCGGTCCGCGCCGCGACTTCTCAATGGACGATATCATCGCCGCCAACGGACGCCGCCTTCCAGACCACACCATCGCCCAGCGTCGCTTCCGATTCGCTTTCGTTCTGGTGACCGAGGATGACACCAAGGTGCAGCCGGCACTGGAGAAGATGGACCGTTACCGCCGCGAGTTCGTCCAGTTTTTCAACGACCGTTCCGCTGCACTCGCCTTTGCCGATACCTCTCTGAAACCCGCGCTGGAACTGGATGCCTTCCCCGCCAGTGGAGTGCTGGCGGGAAGCCAGGGCACGTTGCGAATCACGCGTCGAGGCACGGAGGGCAATGTCCCCCTCGTGCTGGATGGAGCGGCAGGAGTACTGAGCCTTCCCGCTAGCGCGATGTTGGCTGCCGGCAGCAATGCGGTGGAGGTTCCTTATGCGGCGCTGTTTCCTGGAGTGGCGAGAGTGCGCGCTTCCGTCGCCTCGGGGGACTATCTGCCCGCCGAAGGCGCGATAGCGGTGGCCACACCAGATAGCCTTATGTTGCAGCTCACCTCCTCCTCGCGGGTGCAGGCGCTGCCAAACTCCGAAGCCCTCACCCCCATTGAAGTTCGCGTGATGGATGCCCGCGGCTTGCCGTACCAGGGAGTTCCGGTGCGCTTTGAGCCCACCACTGGCGGCTCAGCCAACCCAGCGTTCGCCATAACGAATGCTGCCGGCGAAGCAACCTTCCGCTGGACCGTGGGCGCTGCGGCCACGAATTCCGCCAAGGTCTTTATCGACGGCGAGCGGGAACGCACCGAAATTACCGTAACCGCGCTGCCAGATCTTCTGCCAGACCTGCGCGCCGCAACCAGCGCGGCGAGCTTTGCGGGGGGAATCAGCCCCGGCAGCCTGGCCACGCTGTTTGGGGTCTCCCTGGCTGCGGGTGCCACACCACGTCTGGCCAGTTCCACTCCTCTTCCCACCGAGTTGGCAGGCGTGAGCGTAAGCGTGAATGGCGCATCCGCTCCGCTCATCTTCGTGAGCGACCAGCAAATCAACTTCTTCGTGCCTTCCAGCGTGAGCGGAAACAATGCGCAGGTGATCGTCACCACGCCCGACGGCAAGTCCAACACCTTCACCACGCCACTTCCTGTTTACCAACCGGGCATCTTCTTTGATGCGGGCACCAATCTGGGTGCCGTGCTGCGGAACAACTTCGGCGACAAGACCAATGTGGTGCCCGCGGTGCCAGGGGAGTTCGTGCAGATCTTTGCCACTGGACTGGGACCCGTGGTTTCCGCCGGACGGGGCGTCTTCCGCACCCAATCTACAGTGACGGTACGCATTGGCAACCGTGTGCTGCCACCCGACCCAAATGATTTCTCCGGGCTTTCCCCGCAGTTCATTGGACTGTACCAGGTGAATGCACGCATCCCGGATGATCTGGCACCCGGCACCTACCCGCTGCGGCTGATTGTGGAAGGCCAGGAAAGCAATGAGGTAAACGTCATCGTGGGCGCGCC
>CAZUAX010000016.1:10048-40589 GCA_964618435.1 uncultured Solibacteraceae bacterium | reverse complement strand
CCTCCCGGCGCGCCGCCGTTTCCATTGAGGTAAAGCCGGGTGAGTCCATCACGGACAACATCGAACGCCGTGTCAACGTCATCGGCCCAATGGAACAAGTCCAGGTCCTCCGGGGAGATCATGCCGTACTTGGCCAGAGCATCAAAATTGAGGACCTCGTCCCAGTATTCTTTACCGTAGATTAGCAGCACCATTTGCTTGCGCAGTTTGTGGGTCTGCACCAGCGTAAACAACTCGAAGAGTTCGTCCAGAGTGCCAAAGCCGCCCGGGAAAATCACCAGGGCCTTGGCCAGGTACGCAAACCACAGCTTGCGCATGAAAAAGTAGTGGAACTCAAAGTTCAGTTCCTCACTGATGTAAGGATTGGGCGACTGCTCAAAGGGAAGGCTGATGTTCAGCCCAATGCTCTTTCCGCCGGCATCATAGGCCCCGCGATTGGCAGCCTCCATGATGCCTGGCCCCCCTCCGCTGCAGATGACAAAGCGGCGGTCATCGGCGGGCAGCGCATCGCTCCACACCGTAATACGCCGCGCCAGTTCCCTGGCGGCATCGTAATACTTGCCTAGCGGACCATCCTCTTGAATCCTCGCCGATCCAAAGAACACTACCGTATCGTGGACCTTGGCCCGGCGGAAGCGCGCCTGAGGCTCAAGATACTCGGCAAGAATGCGCAGGGTCCTGGCATCCGAACTGTTTAAGAACTGGCTATCCGCATAGGCCTTGGGCTTCCGCGTGCCGAACTTCTTTTCATCCGCCATCAGTGCTGCTCCTCGTCCTTCGAAGGATCTAATTTTTCGGTGGACTCGCCTGTTTCCAGGGCTTCCACTCGTTTCCGCAGGTCCCTCAGGGTCTTAACCATCTCCGGCAATTGTGGGAACGCCGCTACAGCGCGCCGCCAGGTACGGGCGTCGAAAGCCGGGCTACCCGCCATCAATTCCCCAGCCGGGACGTCGCCGCCGATGCCCGCCTGCGCATAGATAATCGCATTGTCATGGATAGTGAGGTGCCCGGAAATGCCCGCCTGGCCCGCCAGCAAAACGCTCTTGCCAAGATGCGAACTGCCAGCCAGCCCGGCCTGCGCACAAATGATGTTGTCTTCACCCACCGTGCAGGCATGGCCTACCTGTACCAGATTATCCACTTTCGCGCCCCTGCGGATGCGTGTTTCCCCCACCGTGGCGCGGTCAATGGCGCTCAGGCTCTGGATCTCCACATCGTCTTCAATCACGGCAATGCCGCTTTGGACCATCTTGTAGTGCGTACCGTCCGCGCGCTTGGCAAAGCCGAATCCGTCTCCCCCAACCACCACTCCATTTTGGAGGGTCACACGATTGCCAATACGGCAAAACTCGCGAACGCTGGCATGGGCATGGGCCAGAAAATCATCGCCAATTTCGGCCCCTTCGTAAATCACCACATGCGGATGCAGCACCGCCCGGTGGCCCAGGAGAACACCGGGTCCCACCACACAGCATGCGCCCACCGACACCTCCTCGCCCAGCCGCGCAGTGGGGTCCACCACAGCGGTGGGGTGAATCCCTGGCGCGGGGCGTGGTGGTGCATAGAAACACTCCAGGGCCTTTGCGAAGTCTAGATAGGGGTCGGGCGAAACCACACAGGCGGCACGGAGCCCTTCCAAAGGTTGTTTCACCAGAATGGCTCCGGCATGGCTTTGCCGGGCCTTCCCCGCGTACTTCGGATTGGACAGAAAAGTGAGTTGCGAAGGCCCCGCCTGCTCGATTCCGGCAACGCCTTCGATTTCGATTTCGTCATCCCCGATTACCGGGCAATTTAATCGTTTTGCGAGTTCTCTGAGTTTCATGAACTGTTACAAGGGTACAATTTCATTAGCGATGGTGGTTTGTTCAGCAGAGATAGTACGTTGGCTTTTCGTTGCAGTGATGGTGGTGATGGGTACTTTCGTGGTGTCCGGGCAAGTTGCCGCCGGGCCTCAACCCGCTCCGTCAGGGCCGCAGGATGTGGTGGAAGCCGCCATTGAGCAATTCCGAGTGGCCACACGTGATCGCGGACTTCGCAGTGACAGTCCAAAGGCTTTCCAGGCGGGAGGCGGTCGCCTTCCGCAGTATCATGGACGCCTTACCTACAACATTCGAAACGACCTTTTTGACGCAATCCCCCACCAGATCCGACAGCGAGGCGGGCAGCAGTCCATTTTGCGCCGCCACCAGTTTGGATTTAATGTAAGCGGCCCGGTGTATATCCCGAAGCTTTACAACGGCGGCACCCGCACATTCTTTACGCTTTCCTACGAAGGTGTCCGCGAGAGCATCGCCCGCAGCCTTCTGGAGACGTTGCCCATTATGCCTGAGCGCAGCGGCGATTTCTCGCAGACCGTTGACCCTAGCGGCGCGCCATTGCCCGTCTACGACCCCGCCTCCACCAGCGAAAATCCCGCGTATGACGCAAGCCTCCCGGTGTCCCGTACAAACCTGCAATATCTGCGCAATCAATTCCCCAACAACGTCATTCCGCAGACCAGGCTGGACCCTGTGGCGATGCGGTCGATGAGCTTTTTCCCCACGCCAAACACGAATGTGGGCCCCTTCTTTCGGAACAACTTTTTCGTGGTGTCTCCTGAGCGTAACGTGGTGGATGGATTCACCGGACGGGTGGATCACATCTTCTCCGACAGCCACCGCGCGAACTTCAACCTCACCACCACTAATGCCTTTGTAGGAGCCGCCAAGTGGTTTGACAACGCCGCCAACCCCGGCCCGATGGACCGCATCGAAACCAGCAACTCCGGCTCGCTCCAGCACATCTACACAATCTCGCCGGAAACCATCAATACGCTTACCTTCAGCTTTTCGAGTGGCGGCTTCGAAAATCAGGTGGATCAATCCACTGACTATCCGGCCCAGTTAGGGATCCCCGGCAAACTAGGCGGAGTCTTCCCGTTCTTCAACATTCGTGACGGTTACCTGGACCTTGGCCGCGCCAATCTGGTGCGGCGCAACTACCGGCACACCTATACCCTCATGAACACGTACTCCACCCGTTTCGGTAGCCATAATTTGCGCTTCAGCGGGAGAGCAACACAGTTTCAGCTCAATTCCTTCCAGCCGGATTTTCCCAGCGGTAGCTTCCGCTTCCAGAACGCGTTCACGGCACTGCCCGGCATTGTGAACACCGGGCAGGCCTTTGCCAGCTTCCTGCTGGGAGAGTCGGATTTTGCCGAACTGAGCGTGGTGGATCAACCTTCCTACTGGCGTCGCTGGTATTACTCCGGCCGAGTTGTGGACCAAGTGGAATTGCGCCCCGGCCTCAACCTCACCTTTGACGTCAACCTGGAACATAGCAAGCCGCGCGTAGAGAAATTCGACAGGCAGAGCACGGTGGACCTTAGCACTGTCAATGCGGAAACCGGGGCCAAAGGTGCCCTTGTTTTCGCCAATGATGATGGTTACGGACGCACGTTCCAGCGGCCGATTACGGTCCTTGAGCCTCGTGTCAGCCTGGCCTGGAACCCTAGCACAGAGAGCGGTTCCGTGGTGCGCCTTTACTATTCCCGCAGCTACAGTGCATGGTCACTGCCGAATGGACATTGGGGCTCTCAGGGATACAACCTGTACCCCACGGTGATCTCCCCCAACCGCCTCACCACCCCGGCGGTTTTGTTGCGGAACGGATTTGGTGACGCCATTCGTGTTGACCCCGACTTCAGCCCCTCCGCTGCGGATAACACAAAGGCAGAGCTACAGTCCCAAACCAATGACGTGCCCATGACCGTCAGCTATGGCCTTAGCTACGAGCGGGAGATCCCGGGCAACCTGCTGCTGGTAGTAGGTTTGTCACGGGACTCCGCACGCAACCTGTTTGTGAACGAGTCCACCTTCGACCCCAATGCCGTTCCCCTGGACTTCCTCAGTTTTCGTGACGAGTTAAACGACGAGTCCTTTTTGCGCACATTGCGCCCTTTCTCGCAGTACCAGGGCTTTAGCCTGAACAGCATGTGGCCGGCCGGACGCTACAACCGGGATGAGGCATCCCTCCGACTAGAGAAACGCGCAAGTGGGGGCCTCACGCTGCGGGCCACCTACCGTTTTGCCAAGCAGATGGATAACTACTCCGGGCCAGGAGCCATTCAGGACAAGTACAACCTGGATAAGGAATGGGCTGTCGCATCGTTCAACAGCCCCCATGTCGCCTCGCTGAACTACGTGTATGAGCTTCCCTTTGGACCCAACAAGGGATACTTCACGTTTTCTGACTGGCGACGGTATCTGATTGCGGGGTGGAGCTTTACCGGCACTTCCACCCTGGTGAGCGGCCGCCCGCTTAGCCTTCGGGCAGCCTTCAACAATACCGGCAGCGTGGTGCAGACCCTCTATGTGAATGTCGTGCCTGGCGTCTCTCCGCACGTGGAAACGCCATCTTCAGAGCTTTGGTTTAACCCGGCCGCGTTCTCGCACCCCGACGACTTCACCATCGGCAATGCTCCCCGAAATATGCCGAATCTTTTTGGACCATCGCGGCAGAATCATGATCTGTCTGTGAGCAAGCGCTTTCCCCTCACCTCCGGCCAAAGTCTTGAATTTACGGCGGTTGGGTTGAACTTTATGAACATCGGCAACCTGGACGACCCCGATACCGAAATTGGTACGGTAAGCGCGCCCAATGCCAATGCGGGCCGAATCCTGCAATCTGTAGGTGGCCGGATTATCCAGTTGGGCCTGCGATTGAATTTCTGATGACGCGTATTCTCCTGCTCATCCTTTTGCTGGTTTTCTCCCTTGCGGCAGCACCGACGGAGGAATCCGCGAAGCAACCTGCGGTCCCCAAACCCAAGCGCGGGCGCAACCCGTCGGGGGAATCAAAGCCCGCCTCCCGGTCCGCCTCGGGCAACCTCTCGCGTGTCTTTGTTCCCGTATGGCGGCCTTCGGGGGACGAACAGGAGTGGAACCTTTCCGCCTTCCAGGCGAAAGTTGGTTCCACCGAGGCCAGAATCGTCGACGGCCGCTTTACCGAGAGCCCTCTTCTGCTTTTCGTGGCCATTGACTTCTCGGCGGATCTCATCCTGACGGAGTCCGCAAAGGAAGCTCTTGCGAATGCACTTCGAGCGGCACAGCCAGAGGTGCTCACTGGCTTGCTGCGCATCCCTGAGCAGCCCATGGTAGTGGTAGACCCTACCACCAACCGCGAGCAGTTCATCGAAGCGCTAAAGACCCTGCCCATGAGTGGACGCGCGGGCTTGTTTGAAATGGTGGAAGTGATCGCCGGAGTCACCAGCCCATTGGTGCGGCGGCATCCTGTACGAGCGGCAGTGCTTTACCTTACGGACAGTGAGATCAGCAACTATCGCGAAGACTACACCAACCCGGTGATCAACCGCTCCGACGCGCGCGACCTCAGCCGCCGTTTCCCCGACGCGCTTATTCGCGAGAAAGTAAGCACGCTCACCAACAACCTGCAGCGCTCCAGCGTTCCCATCTTTGTGGTTCACTTGAACTACCGAAACGATCCTCTCAACGAGGCTTACCAGACTGGGTTACGGCGCCTGGCCGAGAGCACCGGCGGCCGTGGCGTCTTTTGTCGGTCCATTGCGGAGATTCCTGTGGCAATTGGTGATATGGTGAATTCCATCCAGGCCATGGGCATGCTGGAGGTGGAGGTGCCCGCGTCGATCAATGGTTCGTTTACGCTGACACTGGAAAGCGAACTTGGTCCCTTGGAGCACCGCAGCCAGTTCCAGCGGCCACGTTAAGGTGAGCCCATGCAACTACAATTGAAATCTGCGCGGAGCAATGCCAATGCCTGAATCGAAATCGCGCCCACTGCCCCCCCGCCCGGAAAAGACGACTGCCGAATCTGGCTCGCATGCGCGACGCTGGCCCTGGATTCTGCCATGGGCACTGGGTATCGTCGTCGCCGCGCTGCTGGGCTGGGCTAACTTCACCTTGCAGAAACAGCTCGAAACCGCGCACCTTGCAGCGACCGCCAGCGAGGCTGAGGTACTGCGCTTGCGGGGCGACGCGGTTTCTTTGCGCAATCAATTGGGCGAGTTGGAAACGGAAATGGAAGCCATCGCGGAGAGTGGCAACCAAAGCGCCGAGGCAGCATTGCGCCGTCAGCGCGAGATAGAAAAGGCGCGGCGCACACAGTCCGTCACCCAGCAGGAGTTTGAGGCCGCTCTCGCCAACTCTCAGGCGCAACGCGAAGCGATGGCAGAACGCATTGTGGAGCTTGAGAATAATGTGGAACAGCTTCGGGAGGAGATTGCATCCGCCAAAATCCGCGAGGCAAATCTGCGCGAAAGCGTCGAGCAATCCAAACGCCTCACCGATGCGCTTCAAGCACAACTGCGAGGCAAGGAGCAGGCCTTCCTGGCATTGGAGCGATCGTATCAGCGATTTAAGGATTCTTCCCAGTCCGCGAGCCGACAGTTGGAAACAATCAGCCGGACCCTCACCGAACTGGAGGAACTCAACCAACGCCGGGCGCGCATCCTGGAACAGGCCACGCGTCGCCTTAAGGATTTGAGCGACAGCTACCGAACCATCGCCGTCCGCATTGACAGCGACCCGAGCACACAGGGAACTCTCAACGCGGAAGTAAGCCGCCTGCAATCGAGCGTGCTTGCCGTAGAGGATCAGGTGGCGCAGTTCAATACGCTCAATACACAGGCCTCGCAACTGGAACGTCGCCTGGGCCAGTTGCGCAGCGCGAACTGAGGCCCCGCACACCGGGTGTCACCGCCATGATTCGCTCCAGCCACCGCCGCTCTATTCCACTGTTCATTGGCATTGGCAGCGTTTTGGTTGGCCTTGCCGTTGCCCTGAACATTGGCTGGATTGTCATTAGTTGGCGAGAAGGTTTGCTGCTGGCGGTGGGCGTGGTCGTCACCCTGCTCATTATTGCGGGTGTGGTCTTGAATACCATTTTTCTGGTCCGCGAAATCCGGCGCAACGAGCAGCAGGACGGATTTCTGAATGCAGTCACTCACGAACTAAAGACGCCCGTCGCCTCTATCCGCCTTTACCTGGAAACGCTGCGCACCCGTGAGATCGATGAGGCCACCCGCGGCGAATTCTACAAGATGATGATCGAGGACACTGAGCGCCTGCAGTCCACCATTGAACAGGTCCTGCAGGCTGGCGTTGCGGGTTCCTCAAGCCGCGAGCGGCGATTTCATACAGTCAGCCTCCGCGAACTTGCTGAGGAATCCGTGCAACTGCTTCGAACCCGTCACCAGCTATCCGAGGAACACCTGCAGTTTGTGAACCGCTGCGTGGGGGAATCCAACGCAATGGTGATGGGCGATAGCGAGGACCTTCTTGCCGCTCTGCGCAACCTTCTTGAAAACGCGGTGAAGTACTCGGGCAAACACGTTCGCATTATGGTGACTCTGCAGAACAACGGCCCATCCCGTGTGCAACTGCAGGTAAGCGACGAAGGTGTAGGCATTTCTCCCTCTGAGACGAAGCGCATCTTCAAGCGCTTCTATCGTATCCCCACAGCCTCCAGCCTGCGCATTAAGGGTACCGGTCTCGGGCTTTATATTGTGGCCAGCGTCGCCAAACGCCATGGGGGCAGGGTTTTTGCCGAAAGCGAGGGCCCGGGACGCGGCAGCATCTTCACGCTGGAACTGCCAGTGGCGGCACTGGACACGCGGCACAAGCGGGAGGCTTCCGCCGAGGCGAGCGCAGCTACGGAAGCGTCCACCCTGGAGCAGCCGCAATGAGCACGAAACCGGAGGGACCGGCACCCAACGCGTCTGGCACCGCCACCACCCAGCAGGCTCGAAAAGCCCGTCTGCTGGTGGTGGAAGATGAGGCGCACATCGCGCTTGGACTTCGCTTCAACCTGCAGGCTGAGGGCTACGACGTGCAACTGGTGGAAACCGGGGAGGAAGCACTCAGCGCGCTGGAGGGGCAGCATTGGGACATTGTGGTGCTGGACCTCATGCTACCCGGCATCTCCGGCTTCGAAGTGGTGGAGCGCATGAGGCAGAAGGCCAACCGGACGCCGGTGCTTATCCTTACCGCGCGGGGTCGCACCGAAGACGTGGTGCGCGGACTCACCATCGGTGCGGATGACTACCTCGCGAAACCATTTGAGTTGGCGGTGCTGCTTGCACGCGTCGCAGGGCTTTTGCGGCGAACCGAGTGGGCACGCGGCCAGGCGCTGGCGGAACGCCACATGGAAGAACCAACGCCCACGGGCCTGCCCGTTTGCTACGAGTTCGCCGGGAAGGTGATCCTCTTCGACGACCTCAAGATCATGGATGGGAACCGGGAAATCCCGCTCACCGTCCTGGAGTCCAATTTGCTGAAATACCTCATCGAGCGTCAGGGGAAACCCGTCAGCCGCAAGAGTTTGCTGGAAGACGTCTGGGGGCTCCATGAAGACACCGACACACGCGCCGTGGATAACTTCATTGTGCGTCTGCGCCGCTATCTGGAAGACGACCCCCAGGAACCCCGCCACCTGCTCACTGTCCGCGGGGTAGGCTACAAGTTTGAGCCCTGCGAATAATGGTGCGGCATGCGGCGACGCGCCGAAAACCCACGTTTTCACATCACTAGCCATACAATGGTAGGCAAAGCGGACTGTCAGCCGTACCGCTTTGTTGCCCTGGGGCTGCCGTTAAATGTACATAAGATCCAGATCCCGCAGATTCTTAACGCTTAAGCTGATCCTGATCCCGCTTGTCCTGGTCGGGCTGATTGCAGGGTCTGCGTGGATGCTGTGGGACCGCCAGTCAGTTGCTACTGCCGCCAGCGAGGAAGAACTGTGGCAACTGCGCAACCTTGGCAAAGCCTTCTACGAAAACCCCACCACGCAGAAAGAAGCGGTGGATACCTTCCGGAAAGCGCTGGATTTGTCCCCGGGTTCCGTGCGTGAAAAGCTCAACTACGGCCTCGCGCTGATGCACGCGGGCGAGACCGAAGATGGTGTCCGCCTGCTGCAGGAGGTCCAGCGACAGGACCCCAACCTTCCCCATCCGTGGTTCGTCCTGGGGGTGCACTACCGCAAGAATGGAGAGGACGACAAGGCCATCGCCCAATTTGAACGCATGGCTGCCCTCGCTCCAGAGGAGCCAAAGACCCAGTACAATCTGGGCGTTCTTTACAAGCAGCAGGGCGACAATGAACGTGCCATCCGCCAGTTTGAACGTACAGCCGAACTGGAACCCACCCTCGCCGCCCCTCACTTTCAGCTGTTCAACATGTACCGGCTTGCCGGTGAACGAGAGAAGGCCACTGCGCGCCTCGCCACCTTCAAAGAAATCAAGGCAGCTCAGGAAGGCGCCGTCATTCCCGAGGACATGGATTGGAGCGACTACGCCGAGATCTACGATCCGATTGACCCCAAGATGGTTGCCGCTGACGAGATGGCCGAACCGCGCCTGACGGCCTCCAACGAAGAAGTGGGCAATGGCATCCACCCGGCCACCGCGCGTTCCCTGGTGATGGACGCTACCGGAGACGGCAATCCTGATCTGGTGGTGTGGTGGCGGTCTGGCGTGCGGCTGTACCTGCAAGGGGAAAAGCAAGTGGATTCTGCTGCCCTGGCAAACTTCCGCCAAGTCCATGATGTCGCTGCCGCGGACTTCGACAACGACGGCCTGGCAGACCTAGTGGTACTGACATCCAGGGGAGCGCATCTGCTCCGCAACACGGGTGGCGATTTTCAGCCACAAGGCGAGCCCCTAGCCCCCCGCACGGCATTCGCCAAGGCCCTCTGGCTGGACTATGACCACGACTATGACCTTGATCTGATTCTGCTGGGAAACCAGCCCGCTGTCTTCCGCAACCAAGGTGCCGCCGGGTTTTTGGCCCAGCCCGGTGCAATTCCGTTTGTGACTTCCAATGCTATCGACGCTGCGGTTATCCGCCAGTTTCCTGATTCCAAAGCGATGGATTTCGTGGTGAGCTACAGCAACCGGCCTGGCGTCCTCTACAAGGACCGCCTGGGAGGCAGTTTCGAAGCGCGTGACCTGCCCGAGGTGCCAGCCAATGCTCGCCAGTTTCAAGTGGCCGACTTTGACAATAGCGGCACTCTGGACCTCGCCTTTCTGGAAGGCGCGCATGTGCATCTTCTGAAGAACGAACGTGGAACCTGGGCGATCCAGAAAAGGCTTCCCGCCAGTGCAGGCTTCGTGCTCGCCGACTTTGGAGGACTTGCAATTCACGACTTGCTGGCCGATGGCGTGCTACTGGGAGGCGAAGGCGCATCCTACGATCAGTCCCGCGATGCAGTGAGCCTTTCCGAACGCTTCGCACTTGCCGCCGCGGACTTCAACGGCGATGGGAGACTCGACGTTGCGGGGGTAAATGCGGAAGGTGCGCTGCTACGAAGCCTCAACGAAAGCACGGGAACCGGCCGCTGGCTGCGTATCTCGCTGAAGGGCGTGAAGGCACCGGCTCTGGCACAGGGTTCCATCGTGGAAGTGAAAGTTGGCCCGCGCTACCAGAAGTTTTTCTACACCGGAGCCCCCTTGCACGTAGGTGTACGCGCGTTTGAAAAGGTCGACACGATTCGGATTACCTGGCCTCACGGCCTCATCCAGAACGAGATGAACCAGGCCACCAATCAGGCCTATCGCTTCGAGGAAGCGCAGCGTCTCTCCGGCTCCTGCCCCATGATCTTCACCTGGAACGGCAGGAAGTTCACGTTCATTACGGACGTGCTGGGCGTAGCCCCGTTGGGCGCGAAGTCCGGTGACGGTAGCTATTTCCCCACCAATAGCGACGAGTACATCTGGATTGACGGAGACCACCTGCAGGAATTGAACGGCAAGCTTGAGGTGCGTATTACGGAAGAGTTGGGCGAGGTCTCCTACCTCGACATGCTGGAACTGATTGCCGTGGATCATCCGGCGGATGTGGATGTGTTCTCGAACGAGAAGTGGAAGTCGCCACCCTACCCGGAGTTTCGCCTTTACGGAACGAACTCCCGGCGCTATCCCATTCGCGCCTACAGCCAGGGTCAGGACGTGCTGGCGGCCGTCACGCAGCGCGACCAGAACTACGTGGACAACTTCAAGCGAAACTTTCAGAATGTCGCGGAAATGCATGCTCTGGAACTAGATTTTGGCAAGACAGCCTCCGACAACCGGGCCTTCCTGGTCCTCAACGGATGGGTGGACTGGGCTGATGGCAGCACCTTCCTTGCCCGTGAGCAGGAAGGCGACGGCGGACTGGTGCCACCCTACCTGCAGGTGCGCAACGCCAAAGGCGAATGGCAGACCGTGGTGGAAGACCTGGGCATGCCCTCAGGCAAGACGAAAACCCTTGCTGTGGATCTCACCGGCAAGTTCCTTACCGAGAACCGCGAGGTGCGCATCGTCACTAACCTCTGTGTCTTCTGGGACGAGGTTTTTCTGGGTGAGGACGCCGCCGCGCCCACCCTAAAACTCACCGCCCTGCCCGCCCGCGAAGCCACACTTGGCTATCACGGCTTCTCCACCTCCATCATTCATCCGGAGCGCAAAAAGCCCGAGCACTTCGAGTATGAGCCCACCACGCCGATGTCCTACTGGAACCCCACCAAGGGCAACTACACCCGGTTTGGCGATGTACTGGATCTGATTACAGCGGTGGATGACCGGTTCGCCATCATGGGTTCCGCGGATGAGGTGCGCTTGAGCTACGACGCCACCGCCGCCCCGCCCCTGCCCAACGGTTGGAAGCGCGACTACCTGCTGCGCGTGGAAGGCTGGGCCAAAGACGCCGACGCCAACACCGCTTTTGGCGACAGCGTGGAGCCTTTGCCCTTCCGCAACATGTCGCAGTACCCCTATCCGGCAAGGGAAAGCTACCCCGACACTCCCGCGCACCGGGAGTATCGCGAGACGATGAACACCCGCCCCGCCCTGCTTTACACCCGGCCGCTAGCGCGCTAGGCTGAGGGCGTTGGCGCGAAGCAGGATGTCTGTGCCTGATTTCTTTCGGGATCGGGCAGACTTCCCTACCCTGCCCGCATCAGCAGCGGCATACGTAATCCAGTTTGCGGTGCGACGTCGGAACGCGGGAGCCGCAGTTCTCCGTGCTAGAGATCCCTGATCGTAGAAAGGCCGGTATTCCCCATGCTTCCCGTGGCTTCGTTTCGTATTCTGGCTATCTTCCTGCTCGTTTCGCTGCCCTTATTTCCGGCGGCTTCCCCGGTTTCCGTGGAAACTTACCCGCTTGCCCCAGGTGAGGCTTTGCTGGATGCCATTCCACGGACACGGGGAGGGATGTACCTGGTGGTAGGTAAACCCGCGCCCGCAGGGGCTGTGACCGGCGCAGTTGTCGGCGCAATTGTTACGGAGCCGCCTAATCCGGGATTCAGCACCACCTCGGGGTTCTTGCTAGGGGGGCACCACGTTGCCAGCATTCGCCGCCTGGACGACGCCCAACGGGAAGTGGCGCGAATCGACTTTCCGGCAGAATCTCAAGCCTTCCACGTAAGGGCAGTGGCCGATGCCGACGGCGGATTGGTCCTGCTCTGCAATTCCCGCTTTGAGGGACTGTCTATCATAGATCCGCTGTTCCCGCTTCCACCACCAGTACTTGAATTCGAGGGCGACATCCCTAGCTATGGCTACCTCCTGCGCACCAACGCCAACGGAACGGGTATCCTGCGCGCCACCCTCCTGGGCGGGACAGAGCGCACGTTCCGCAGCAACGGCACTGTGGCCTGGGATCTTGCGCGTGATGGCGCGGGCAACCTTTACGTAACTGGCGGAACCGGACACCTGGATTTTCCCGTCACCCCCGGCGCAGCCAAAACGGACGCTGAGTTCGAGAACCCTGCAAAGCGCGAAGAGGGCTTCTTGATGAAGATCTCCGGTGACCTGAAGCGGCTGATCTATTCCACCTTCCTCGGTTCTGACCAGCAGTTACCCACCGGGTGCGGCCCCATTCAGTTTCCGCCTTCCTCGCAGACCGGTACGCACCGTAGCGCGGGTTATGCCGTGCGGGTGAACTCCCAGCAGCAGGCAGTGGTCTACGCAGCAACAAATGGCCGGCCCATTCCCACCACCGAGGGCGCCTACCGCTCGATGGATCCTCCCGACACCCCGCAGTGCCAGGATCCCTTTGGCGTGAGAAGACTACCATTTGGCCTGCCGCAATCTGTTTCCCTTGTCCGCTTCAATGCTACGGGCAGCCAAGTGTCGAGTTCAGCCTATTTGGGCCGTGTCCGCTTCGGACCGTCAACACCCAGCGCCGATGCCGCCCTGCAGATGTTGCCGGATGGCAGCGTCATTGCTGCAATCGCCGCCGCTGAAATTCCCGCGGTGCAATTTCCCCTGCGACTCATGAAGTTGAACGCGACGCTCTCCGCTCTCGAAGCGGAACAGAACCTGTGGACCGATGAAATCTTCCCGGTGATCGCCCACAGCGCCACTCAACAGAGTGATGGCTCATACTGGATCACTGGGCGCCTATGGGGCAACAGCCTGCCGCCAGAGGGCCTAGCTGGTTTGCAGCCCTCTGTCAATCTGGGCCAGGACGTGCTAATGAGCTTCTGTGCATCGGACCTGCAACCTGCCCGGTTGTGGATGCTTCCCAATGGCGCTGGTTCAGTTGGCATCCGCAACGTCCTAGGCGGAGTGGATGTGGTCTCCAGATCTGGCAGCCGCCTGCGCGTACCGCTGCTTGGCAGCCTATCTCCTGCTGTCCTGGGCACGGCGAATGCCGCCGGGCTCTCCGTGAAGCCAACGGTGTCGCCCTACGAGTTCCTCAGCCTCTACGGAGACGGCCTTGGCCCCGCTTCCGGTATGGCAGCCACCTTCAATGTGCAGGGTGACCTGCCTACGCTGTTGGCCGGCGTGCGGGTGTGGATTGATGGCGTGGCGGCCCCTTTGCTCTACGTGAGCAACAGCCAGATCAACCTCATCGCCCCCGCTCAGCTTGCTGACCGCACCCCGGGTTCCCGCGTACTGCTAGAAGTGGAGCGCGATGGCGTCATCATCGCTACCGTCCCGCTACGCACCACTTTCGCTGACGTCCATCCATTCCGCCACGGCGACCCCGAGCGCTTCAGAGATGTGATTGTGTTGAACCAGGACGGCACGGTAAACAGTACACTGAACCCAGCCGCTCGTGGCGAGGCCGTGGTGATGTTCCTCAATGGCGGCGGGGCGCCGGATGACCGTTTCCCGGCGGGACGACGCGTGCCCACTGCGCGCCCCTTCAGCAGACTCACGCCCGTTGTAAATTCAGTGCGGGACTTGTTCCTCGCCAGTCCGGAACCGTCGCCGAGAGTCATTTGGCCGCTGGATTATTTTGGTACGGCACCTACTCTGGCTGCCGGAACTCTGCAACTGAACGTACGCGTTCCCCAGGAAATCACGTTTCCCAACGTTGCCATCGATTTCGCCGTGACCTTTGCAACGCTTCAGTTCACCGCCCCGGACGCTACCCCTGAAGCCGAACCTCTTGCGCCACCCATTAACGTCAACATCTTCCTGAAGCCCTAATCCAAAGTGCGCAACTGGAGCCTATAGCCTGGGCTCCAGCTGTGCCCAGTCGCTCTCTTGCGACCACTTGCCGAAGGCAGCCAGCCAGGTCTGCCGCCGCGCCCGCAGACGTTCCAGCATTCCCGCGTGTTGCGGGTCCTTCGCCAGATTGCGCACTTCCTTGCGGTCCGTCGCCAGATGGAACAGTTCCTCAAAGCGCGGGTCCTCGCCCAGATACTCCGTGTACTTCCAATCCGTGGTGCGGATGCCCTCGGTCTTGGGGATCCAATCGTGCTGGAACAGGTGCTCGTAGAACCACTCACGCCGCCAGTTATCCACGTGCGCCCCGCGCACCAGCGGCAACACCGATCGGCCCTGCATGGACGCCGGAGGGTTCACCCCCGCATACTCCAGCAACGTGGGGGCCACGTCGATGTTCAACGCCATCTCCTGTCGCGCCTGGCCCCGTTGGGATTGAGGGGCACGCGGGTCATGCACAATCAGCGGCACACGGATGGACTCCTCGTGCATGAACCACTTGCCCGCCATACCGTGCTCGGCCAGGTAGAAGCCGTTATCCCCCGCGTAGACAATCACAGTGTTTTCGGCCAACCCTCGCTGTTGCAGGGCCTCCATCATCCGCCCAACTTGGTCATCGATGCCTGTAATCATCCGGTAGTAGTTCTTCACGGAGCGCTGGTATAGCTCGGGGGTGGAAAATCGCACCGCCCAACGGCGACGGGCCTCACTGCCCTGCACCGACATGGGCAGTTGGGACACAAAACGCGTGTCCGCGGTCTCAGGCATGGGGATCTCCACATCCTTGTAGAGGTGCGCATGTTTCGGATCCGCCAGAAACTGCAGCGGATCCTGGTCCTGGACGTGCGGCGCCTTGAAACTTACAGAGAGATGAAAGGGCTGGTCCGCACTGCATCCGTTGACGAACTCCACGATCTGGTCGCCCATCGTCTCGGTAAGGTGCTTGCCCTTGTGGCCCGGCTCGGGGAAATACTGGCCCTGTCCCTGGAAACCCTTGAAGTAGTCAAAGGCCTCCACTGGCATCTTGCCGCCGTCGATTCCCCACTTGCCCACAAATCCGTTACGAAAGCCCGCCTGCTTCAACAGTGCCGGATAGCTTTTAGCGAACAACGCGGGTGCAAAGGAGTTTCCAAAGGCGTGGATGCCGTGGTTGCGTGCGTAAAGCCCGGTGAAAAAACTGGCGCGGCTGGTGACGCAGATGGCTGTCGTCACAAAGGCGTTCTCGAACCTTGTGCCGCCAGCGGCAAGCCTGTCGATGTGAGGAGTCTGGATTACCCGATTGCCCATGCAACCCAGCGCATCCCAGCGATGGTCGTCGCCCAGCAGGAAGATTACGTTGGTATGGGGTTTGCGCTGTCCCAGCGCGCGCGCAGCAAGAAATGCGGGGGCGGCGGCGCCTGCCAGCCAGCCGCGACGGGTAACATTTGCCATGTTGGTTACTTTATCGCAACCCAATCTGGGCTGGCGTTCTTCCTTACGATTCTCCGGGCCACTAAGCCGCCGCACGGCATCAGTGCGACAATCAAAAACAGATCCCGCTGCAAATGGTGTTACTCCATGGACTGCGGTGCGACGGATTTGGCGCGATGACGGCACTTCTCTGGGTCTTGCTGGCGGTGGTTGGTATCTTGCTGGCGCTTAGCCTCTGGCTGGGTGTGCGGCTTCGCGCGTCCCGGCAGGCTGCCCAACAGGAATCCCTGGACCGCGTCGAAGCCGAGGCCGCGCGTGCCAAGTCAGAAATGCTACTCAGCCAGATCCAGGCGGAGCACGCTTCCCTGGCACAGGCAGTGTCGCAACACACCGCACGGCAGACAGCCCTCCAGGGCGATCTGGCCAGCCTGCGCGAGATTGCGGAGCATCACCGCCTGCACATGGAAGAGGCGGAACAGGCCGTGGCCGAAGCGAACCGAACCAAGTCTCTGTTCGTCGCCAACATGAGCCACGAGTTGCGGACTCCCCTCAACGGCATTCTTGGCCTCACCCGCAGCTTGCTCGATTCCAACCTCAATTCCCGCCAGCAGTCCGAGGTGGAACTAATCCAGCTAGCGGGCGAAGATCTCATCCGGATCGTCAACGATATTCTTGACTTCTCGAAACTCGAAGCGTCCAAGCTTACCTTGGAGAAGATTCCCTTCCATCTGGGCGAGTTGCTGGAAGGGGTGTTCAGCCTGCTTTATCCACAAGCGGCTCGAAAGCATCTCTGTTACGCCCTCACCTATTCCCCGTCGATGCGCATGCGCTATTTGGGAGACCCCTTCCGCATTCGTCAGATCGTGCTCAATCTGCTCTCCAACGCCATCAAGTTCACGCAGTCCGGGCATGTGTTCGTACACGCTGAGGAGATTTCCTCCGAAGCCGATTGCAGCCGTATCCAACTGGTGTTTGAAGATTCGGGCATTGGCATCAGTTCAGAAAAGCAGCGCCTCATCTTTGACGATTTCCAGCAGGCTGACCTTTCCACCACCCGTCGTTTCGGCGGCACCGGCCTTGGTCTTTCGCTGTCGCGGCGAGTGGTTGAGCTAATGGGAGGCGAGATCCACGTGGAGAGTGAAGCAGGAACCGGATCCACCTTCCGGGTTTGCCTGCCGCTCCACCCCATTGTCCTGCTCGAGGACAGCGGCTCCCTGCCCCAGCCAGCGCGGCCTGCGGGCCTGGATGGCATACGCCTGCTGGTGCAACAAAGGCATTCCCCGGAGTCCGTCGCCTTGCAGCGGCTTCTTGAATCAATGCCTGGCCTTGAAATTCTACCGTTCGAGCAGGCGTCCGAACTTTCGGGAATCCTGAAGAGCACAGACCCCGCCCCTGTGGATGCCATCGTCTCCAGCACCAGCGCTCTCACCGTTTGGGACGACGAGACCGTAAGGTTTTTGCTGCGGATGGGTGCCAGCGCACCGCCGCTGATTGTTCTGCGCGACCAACACGAAGCAGTCGGCACCGGACGTCATCCCTCACTGGAAACGGTGGACCTGGAGACACCGGTCCTCCCGTCTCATCTGCTGGGATTGCTGAAAAAACTACGTCACGCACCTCTTGGGCCGCTGTTTGAGGCCGCGGGGATGACCGCTTTCGATCTCTTCCGGGAATCTCCCCCACCGCGCCTTCGAAATGGCATCCTGCTCCTGGCGAACGATAACCCGGTGGAATTGCTGCGGCTGGAGGGAATTGCGCGGAAGTTGGGGATGGAATGGAGATCAACTACCAGCACCAAGGAACTGGCGCAGGCAATTGCCAGTGAGACGGTAAGCACCGCGATAGTACAGTCCTCCCTGCTTACCACCGAGGCTCAGGTTGCTTTCTGGAGAACGGCATCAGAAGACCGGCCGCCCGTGCGATTGCTGGTTACCGGGGCGCTAGACGCGGCGCTGCGCGCCCAGTTAGGCACCAGCCCGGTGTCGTTCCAGGCTTTGCCGGAGAGCCCGAGGCTGGCTCAGTTGCGGGAGGCATTGAGCGCCACCACAAGTCTCGGAGGGTCAAGCTCCAGCAATTTCCAATCCGGCGATTCCCGGGAATCGTATTTCAGCGAGGGCTAGTCGCAAAAAAAGAGAAAGCGCGCACAGCCAGTGGCCGATGCGCGCTTCTCAGGCTTGTAATGGCTCGCGGAGCCTTACTCCTCGGAATCATCCTCCTGCAGGGTTGCCCGCAGTGCATCCCCAAGGCTGGCCGTAGCCCCTTCGGGCGATTCCACCATGGATGCTTCGTCCTCGTGCATCCGGTCCTCCTCAGGGAGTTCGCGAATGCTGAGGCCAATCCGACGGTCTTCCTGCTGCATCTTGATGACGGCAAACTTGCGCGTCATTCCGGTGGCGATGGAGGCGTGGGCCTCCGGCGGAATTTCCGAGCTGTGGCAGAGACCTTCCACATTGGGCAACAGTTCCACGAAGTAACCAAAATTGGCTTCGCGGACAATTGTGCCTTCCACTACGTCTCCCAGTTTGGTCTGCTGGAAGAAGGTCTCCCAGGCATCGGGCAGCAGTTGCTTTACGCCCAGGGAGAGTCGCCGGTTCGACGAGTCGATGTTCAGAATGACGGCCTGAACAATCTGGCCCTTCTTCACAACCTCGGACGGATGCTTTACGCGCTTGGTCCAGGAAAGGTCAGAAATATGGACCAGGCCATCGATGCCTTCCTCAATCTCCAGGAACGCGCCAAAATCTGATAACTTCCGCACTCGCCCTTCCACCACGCTACCCACGCTGTAGCGGCTATCGATCGTGGTCCAGGGGTCTGGCTCCAGTTGTTTGATACCCAGTGAGATCCGGCGCTGCTTTGTGTCTACGGCCAGCACCACCGCTTCAATCTGGTCGCCCACTTTCATGACGCGGGAAGGGTGCTTCATCCGACGCGACCAGGTCATCTCGGAAATATGAACCAGGCCCTCAACGCCCGGTTCCAGTTCCACAAAGGAACCGTAATCGGTGACGCTCACCACCACGCCCACCACCCGGTGGTTCATGGGGTAGCGTTCTACCGCGGTATCCCAGGGGTCTGGCGCCAGTTGCTTCATGCCCAGGGAAACCCGTTCGTGCTCGGCATCAAACTTCAGCACACGCACTGTAACTTCCTGGCCGGGCTTAAGCACGTCGGCGGGCTTGCCGATGCGGCCATAGGAAATGTCGCTCACATGCAGGAGCCCGTCGATACCCCCCAGGTCCACAAACGCACCGTACTCCGTGAGGCTCTTGATGATGCCCTGCACAATGGCGCCCTCGCTAAGGGCGGCAAGGGTCTGCTCCTTGCGGGAGCCCATCTCTTTCTCCACAATTGCGCGGCGGGACACCACCACGTTCGAGCGGCGCCGGTTCATCTTCAGAATCTTTACAGGGATATCCTGCCCCACCAGTTGGTCAAGATTCTGCACGGGGCGCACGTCTACATGGGACGCGGGCATAAACGCCTTCATCCCCACATCCACAGTCAATCCGCCCTTAGTGCGAGCCAGGACGCGCCCCAGCACGGGCAGGTCGTCCTTGTGGGCTTTCTCCAGGTTGTCCCAAGCCATCATCTTGCCCACGCGCTCAAAAGAGAGGGGGATGTAGCCCTCGCGCGAAAAGTCCGCGCGACCTGTGGCCACCACATCGATGGCGTCGCCCACCGCGAACCGTACATTGCCACTGGCGTCCCGCAGCTGGTCGATGGGCACCGCGCCTTCCGCCTTCTGGCCCACGTCTACAATCACTTCAGCTTCGCGGATTTCCAACACGCGGCCATGGATAACGTCTCCGTCTCTCAACCCGTCCGGGTTGGAGTAGTCGTCGAGAAGTTGCTCCATGCTGTCCTGAGCCATTTCGTCCGGAATGTCCGGTATAAATTCCTCAGGTAATTCCGGATGGTTCTCATCCACGGGTTGAGGGGTTCCTGGTGTCAGATCGTGATCTTCGATGTTCATGTTCTCGATCTCAAAGTGGGCGTGAAGTCAGATGCATCCTGTTGGATGCTATGCCGGCGGTAACAGGCGCTGATCCAAACCCAACTGTCTCGTTTTCCGCACCGAAGGATGCGGTCCACATTCAGTAGGAAAGCTTAGGAGCAGCGATAGTTTCCCCAATACAATAGTAAAACGGACCGCAAGCGGAGTGACAGCCAAATAACGAACCGTTGCTCGAGGCAAACCGAGGCCCAAAGGTAGCGGAAAGGAATGGCAGTCAGATGGAAGAAATTAAGCGAAACTATCAACCCGAACCGTTAAGCGCACTATAGCCAAGGGCAGAAACGGTGTCAACCAGAGGCGGGATTCGGGCCCTGGTATGCAGACATCTGGGGTTGCCTGATCGAACTCCCTGCGGATAGCTTTGTCCAAATCGGCAACAACCTTGGCGAACTGCAAGGGTTCCGGCAAAGGTAGTCTCTGGGTTTTGGCGATTGCGAACCTGGCATTAACCAATGTGAGACGGACATAACGGGGAAACGGGCGCTACGCCAAGCATACCGCCCCGGCTTCAAGAGATCGTGAGAAACTAGCAGGGATGTCTGTGCTGTTTTCTTCGATCTTTCACACCTGCACCTGCGCTGTACTTCTGATTGCGGCCCTGCCTGCCTTTGGCCAGTCTGCTCCAGGACCCCGGCAACCCCTCCCTAAGCCACGCCTGGTGCTCACCGTGATGGTAGACCAGTTGCGCTACGACTACCTGATGCGATGGAACAAAGAATTCAAGGGTGGATTCCGCCGGTTACTTGACCGCGGCGCCAACTTCACGAACGGGCACCTGGGACACTACCCGTCTGTCACCGCCATCGGGCATGCCTCGCTGCTTACCGGTGCCTACCCCATCAACAGCGGGATTGTGGGAAACGATTGGTACGACCGCGAAAGCGGGAAAAAGATTGAGAGCATTACGGACTTTAAGGAAACCGACCACGGCGCGGAGAACGACGGCGCGGGGGCCTCGCCACGCCGCTTGCTGGTGAGTACCGTCGGCGACCAAATGAAGATGGCTGTGAGCGCTGACCCTGGACCCACCGCGCCCATCGTGGTGGGCATCTCGCTGAAGGACCGCGGCGCCATTCTGCCGGCGGGCCACATGGCGGACGGCGCATTCTGGTACGACCGGCAAACCGGCGATTTCGTCTCCAGTACCTACTACTCCAAGCAGCCCCTTCCCTGGGTGCAGGCCTTTAATGGCCAGAAATTGCAGGACCGCTACCTGGGAAAGAACTTCGAGTGTGAAGGAATGGCCGAACCCATCACTAAGGTTCCGGGTACGCGCGGACCCATGTATTACTCCTCACTCTGGAACACACCATACTCCAGCGAGTTGATCATGGAGTTCGGCAAGGCGGCGGTGGAGCATTACAAGATGGGGCAGAGGGATGCAGTGGACCTGCTGGCTATCAGCTTTTCCGGCAATGATTCCCTGGGACACCGCGATGGCCCCGACGCGCGCAGCGTGCGCGAGATGACCCTGGCCACGGATCGTATACTGGGCGAGTTGTTCGATTGGCTTGACGCCAAAGTGGGAATGGAGAATGTGCTAGTGGTGCTTTCGGCTGACCACGGCGTGGGTCCCATTCCCGAGGTGAACCAGGAGCGCAACATGCCTGGCGGACGCCTCGCGCGAAGCTCGCTGTTTGGTCCTTTAGAACAGGCCCTCATCGGAAAGTACGGTGCGGGCAAGTGGGTGGTGGGTACGGCGGGTAGTTCCCCATATCTGAATTACGAACTCATTGAGCAAAGACAACTGAACCCCGCCGAGGTCCGCGCATTTGCCGCGGCCGAAATGATGAAAGTAAATGGGGTAACCAGGGTCTTCACGCGAGACCAGTTGCTGCTGGGGCAGGTGCCGTCTGACGAAGCAGCCCAGCGCGTCCTGAAGAGTTTTCATCCGAAGCGCTCCGGCGATTTGGAAGTCTTGCTGGAACCCTATTGGATCGGGGACGGCTCTCGCGCTACGCATGGCACAGCCTATAGCTATGACACGCATATTCCGATGGTCTTCATGGGGCCGGGCGTCACGCCGGGTTACTACGACGCGCACGTGGTGATGCAGGATATTGCCCCCACCCTCTCAAACATGCTGGAGATTGAAGCACCCAGCGGCAGCGAAGGGCGAATTCTTAGCGAAATGTATGGTGCGGCGGCAACACAAGCGCCACGCCGGGGCATTTCGGGGCGCCGCTAGCTCGACCGACCCCTGCTTGCTGCGCGTAAGATCGCATTGGAAGCCGTGATACGCTTGTCGCCATGGCTCGCTCTACCTGCTTCCTGGTGTCGTTGCTGTTCGTGCTGATGGCG
Source organism: uncultured Solibacteraceae bacterium (assembly GCA_964618435.1). Classification (GTDB taxonomy): domain Bacteria; phylum Acidobacteriota; class Terriglobia; order Bryobacterales; family Bryobacteraceae; genus JACTMJ01. The sequence goes on along the minus strand of CAZUAX010000016.1, from coordinate 18,411 downwards.
GGGGAGATATCCGCCCAAACGCCGCGCGAAGCGCTTCCCGGCACAAGTGCCCATGTGTATCGCACCGTGGCAGGCACAGCGCTGGATTTACAGGTGCTCTCGCCGCCGGAACGCTTTGCCCGGCCGCGCCCGGCGATTGTTTTTTTCTTTGGCGGAGGCTGGGCTTCCGGCACCGTAAAGCAGTTCCATCCCTTCGGCAAGGAACTGGCCGAGCGGGGAATGGTTGCGATTTTCGTGGACTATCGCGTTGCCAGCCGCCACAAGACTACGCCCAAGGATGCTACGGCAGACGCCCAAGCGGCAATGCGCTACGTGCGCAGACACGCCAAAGATCTCGGCATCCGCCCGGACCGCATCGTCGCCGCGGGAGGATCCGCGGGCGGACAACTGGCTCTGGCCACCACGCTGGTGCCACCTCTGGAACCCGACGACCTTTCCCCGGCTGCGAATCTGCTAATTGGCTACAACCCTGTGGCTGATCTCCGCGAAGAGCGCTGGAAACAGCGCTTTGGCGATGCGGGCGCGGAAGTGTCGCCCTCAGCCTTCGTGCGCAGCGGCCTTCCGCCGACCCTGCTCTTCCACGGCGTCGCGGATACCACCGTACCCATTCAGCAGGTGCGTGATTTTTGCTCTGCCATGCGCAAGGCCGGCAGCGCCTGCACACTGGACGAAAGCGAAGGCGCCAGCCACGGGTTTTTCAATTACGGTCGTCACGACAATCTCTGGTATAACCAGGTGCTGGCGAAGACCATTGCGTTTCTGAAACAACAGCAGTACCTGGAGTAAGCTGCCACGATTCCGATACAATCTGGGCATGGCTGGACTATTAAGCGGAAGAAAAGCCCTGGTTACGGGCGCAAGTAAAGGGGTAGGCAAGGGAATCGCGCTGGAACTCGCCAAGGCAGGAAGCGCCGTGGTGGTGAACTATCGCAGTGATGAATCCGGCGCCAAAGCTACCGCGACGGAAATTGCTGACCTAGGTGGTAAGGCTTACATCGTGCAGGGCGATGTGGGCAACTACGGCGACATCGAGCGCATGTTTGAAACCGCTGCCAACGCAATGGATGGTCTGGATATTGTGATTGCCAACGCCGGCGTCCAGACCTGGAAGCCCATGCTCGAGATCACGGAAAAAGAGTGGGATCTCGTAATCGATACCAACCTCAAAGGCTCCTTCCTGTGTACGCAGTTCGGTGGGCGCTACATGAAGGACCATGGCGGGGGCGACATCATCCTGATTGGCTCCGGCTGCAACAAGATCGCCTTCCCTTCCCTCTCTTCCTACACCGCCAGTAAGGGTGGCATTGAGATGTTCACCAAGGTAGCTGCAGCGGAGCTGGGCGAGTACAACATCAAGGTGAATTGCGTGGCACCCGGTGCCATCGAAATTGAGCGCACCAAAACCGAGATGGAAGACTATTCCACAACTTGGGGCAAGGTGACCCCGCTGGGTCGCGTGGGGTATCCGGCGGATATCGGCAATGCCTGTGTGCTGCTATGTTCCAAGCAGGCTTCATTCATCAGCGGACAGACCGTGTGGGTGGATGGCGGCGTGTTCTCAAAGCTCATCTGGCCCAGCAACCTGCAGGAGGTTTAGGCGGCAGCCGGCTGGCGATCGCGGACAATCTTCCAGCTCCCGGACGAGGATGCCTACCCGATTCATTGTCGTTGCAATCCTGGCCCTCGGCATTTTGGCCCCGGTAATCGCCGCGCAGCAGACCTCGTTGCGTGCCACCGAGCGGGCCACCTGGATGAAGTACGAGGCGCCCGGCCTTGAGCTTTACTCGAACGCCAGCCCGGAACGCGCCCGGTGGCTGGCCGCGTATTGCGCCCACCTGCTCACGGTATATGAACAGGTGGGCTTGTTCCCTCGCCCCGAGGCCTCGCCTCTGCACGCCACACCAGCACCCCTGCAGGTGATCCATTTCCGTGATTTGTCCTCCTATCTTCCCTTCCGCATTACGGCGAATGCGCCAGCCTTCCACATCGGCGGGCGTGGCCGCAGCCTGGTGTTGATCCAGGACACGGGTGACAATTTGGGAGAAGTGGCTGCGCATGAGTTCTTCCATGTGTATACCGACAAGGTGGGAAGGACACTGCCCGTGTGGGCGGCAGAGGGGCTGGCGGACTACTACTCCACCATGCGCAGGGAGACGGCTGATGACGGAACATCGCACCTTCGCATCGGAGAGCCGGTAGCGCGGCATGAGCGGATGCTGAGCCGCGCGGGGACCTCGCCCGTGAACTCCGCAGGACTGTTTGCCGTCAACAGCAATACACGGCACCGAGGCAGCGAATCCGCAGCGCCCGGCTTCTATGCGGAAAGCTGGCTGCTGGCGCACATGCTGCTATCCAAAAGCCCTTGGCGCGAGCGATTACCCGAATTTCTTGATGCCTTGGGACAGCCAGGAAGCGCAGAGGCCCTGGCACAGGTCTACGGCGCGGATACATCCGCGCTGGATGCGGCTGCCGCGGCGTACGTGGCTGCCGGGCGATACAAAACTCGCGTCGTACCATTGCCAGGGCTTGCGGAAAACGATGTGCGTGAGGTGGAGTCGCATCCATGGGAGTTGCGCCTTCTGCTGGCGGACGTACTTGCGTACCGAGGTCGCGCGGATGCGGCGCGGACAGCCTACGAAGCCCTGCGCAACGAATTCCCAAACGTGCCCGACATTCGGGAGTCCCTGGCCAACCTGGCACTGGAAGAATTCTCATTGACCGAGGCTGCTCGCCACCTTTCCGATGCAGCGGAATTGGGCAGCAGGAGTGGCGAGGTCTACCATCGCCTGGCCACGCTCCGCTGTGGAATGTATTCCGAGGATCCGCTCTGCATGGGATGGCTGCAGCGCGCGCTTGCCTATTCCCAGCCCAACCGGGAGTTTTTGACTTACGCCATCGACTTCGCACTCAACACGAAGCAGTACACGCAGGCCCTGGAGTGGGCGCAGTCGCTTCCCACTCAGCCGGGGAAAGAACGCTTTGATGTGCTACAGAAACAGGTCTACGCCCTGTACCACCTGGAGGATTTCGCGGCGGCCCGCGCCAAATTGGCGCTCGCGCGGGAGCAGGCAGACACACCCGGTCAGCACAAAATGCTTTCCGACCTGGAAAGGGCCATTGCGGAGCGCGAGGAATTCACTCTGCAGATGGCACTCTTCCGCGACGCCACGAATGACGACGATTCCCCCCGCCAACAGGCTCTCGCACAACTCTTGAACAAGTTCGCAGCCAGCCCCCACGCGGTGATTGAGCGGGTGCGTTTGGCGGAAATCCGTTGCCAACCCACGGGTATCTCGCTGCTGGTGGACGGCCCTCATGGACGCCGCACACTGAACATAGAAAACCCCATGGACCTGATGGTGCTTGAAGGAACACATCGCCTCCGCGAGCTTGATCTCACCTGCGGACCCGCGGGTGGCCAGCCCTTGCAGGTTGGCTATTTCTGGAACGATGCAACTCTGGTGGGAACGCTGCGCATCCTCCAGTTCCTGCCACTACAGCAATAGCCAATCGCTTTTCCCCGAAAGGGTGATCGTTCTGCTATGCCAGCTGCGCGTAAATGAGGGAGTGCCGTTCCGGGATGGCAGTTTCCTGCCCCCGCGGCGCAATTCAACCATCGGAGAAGTGTCCACCATGCAGGATCCAAGCCCTACCGTGGCACCTACCATGCTCCTGCCCAACAGGCGCATTGGTAAAAATGTAGATGCCAGTTTAGATAAGATAGGGAGCATCTGGAAGTCGTCCGCTGCGCCCCTGGGTGCGCGCAGGGCAGTGGGGAAAGGCCTTGGCCCCATGGAAGACGAAAACGCAAGAGCACAACAGCAATCCGGCCAGAGTGTCACCCACTTGCTCCATGAGTGGAAAAACGGCAACGAGGCTGCGCTTGGCGAACTCACCCCGATTGTCTACGACGAATTGCTGCGTATCGCTCGGCGGCAGTTGCGGGCCGAGCGGTCTGACCATACCCTTGCCCCCACCGCCCTGGTCCATGAGGCCTGGATGCGTATGCTCAACCAGAACCGAGCGGACTGGCGAGATCGAACGCACTTTTTTGCACTGGCTGCCCGCTTCATGCGCCGCATTCTGGTGGACTACTCCCGGAATCACAAAGCCCAGAAGCGAGGCGGGGCCGCGGTGAAGATTTCGATGGATGAAGGGTTTGATGTGGGCACACCGCGCGATGCCTCCATCGCAGCGCTGGATGATGCACTCACCGCGCTGGCAGAGTTCGACGGGCGTAAAGCAACCGTGATTGAGCTGCGCTATTTTGGCGGCCTCACCGTACAAGAGATCGCCGACCATATCGGCGTTTCGGTAGCGACGGTGGGAAGAGAGTTGCGGTTGGCCCAGGCCTGGTTGCATCGGGAAATGTGCGCCACGGAGTAGAGGAAAGCACATCCCCATCCACGGAGAAAGAGCATGGACGCGGCAAGATGGTCGCAAATCGAAGAACTGTTCCATGAAGCTATGGATGTGGATGAGCGTGCGCGCACGCAATGGCTGCGGACCCGGTGCGCAGACGACACTGACCTTTTGCGCGAAGTAAGCTCCCTGTTGCGACACGAGATGCCCGCGGAGGAGCAGATTCGCCAACTCGTGGAGGACGCTGCGGACCACATTCAGGAGCCACCCCGCGGCTCTGCCGGCCCGGGAATAGGGGACAACATCGGCCCCTACCATCTGATAAAGGAAATCGGCAGCGGCGGCATGGGCGTGGTGTACCTTGCCATTCGCAACGACCCGCAGTTTTTTCAGACGGTGGCCATCAAGATCCTGCGGAGGGAGTTCGGCGCCTCCATGCTGGCCTCGCGCTTTCTGCGTGAGCGCCAGATTCTGGCCACCCTTAGCCATCCCAATATCGCCCGCGTACTCGATGGCGGCAGCACTCCCGATGGCACGCCCTATCTGGTGATGGAATTCATCAGCGGCAAGCCCATCACCGCTTACGCTGCCGAGAAGAATCTTAGCATCGAACAACGCATCCGCCTGTTCCAGAAGGTCTGCGAGGCCGTACAGCATGCTCACCGCAATCTGGTGATCCATCGGGACCTGAAACCGGGAAACGTGATGGTGGCCGATAACGGCGAGCCTAAGCTCCTTGACTTTGGCATCGCCAAGCTGATGGGTCCGGAACTGCTGCCGATGGAATTGCCGCCCACGGAAACGCAGTGGCGGCTGATGACGCCGGACTACGCCAGCCCGGAGCAGCTGCGCGGCGAATCCCTTACCACAGCTACCGATGTTTACAGCCTGGGCGTTCTGCTTTACGAATTGCTGGCGGGCGAGCGACCCTTACAGTTCCAGACCCGTGACCCTATGGAGTGGGTGGAAGCCATCTGCTCACGAGAGCCGGAGCCCCCGAGCAAGTCCAAGCGTTTGAACCCGCGCGAGCGGCGCGAAATGCAGGGCGACCTCGACCAGATTGTCATGAAGGCGCTCCGTAAGGAGCCGGAACGTCGCTATGGTTCGGCCTCGCGCCTTGCCGACGACCTGGAACGCTACCTGCAGGGGGATCCGGTGTACGCGCACAAAGGCACCGTGCGCTACCGGGCTGGCAAATTTATCCACCGGCACAGGCTGTTGCTGTCGATGGCGACGCTGGTGATCCTGGCCCTTGCCGGCGGCATGGCCAGTACCGTGTGGCAGGCGCAACGAGCAGAGCGACGCTTCCAGCAATTGCGTAATTTCGCGCACGCGGTGGTATTTGAATTGGACGACCGTATCCGTACGCTTCCCGGCTCAACCGAGGCCAGGGGAGCGCTGATTCAGACCTCCCTGCAATACCTGGACAATCTCTCCCGGGAATCGGGCGACGACCCCGTATTGATGGCAGAACTCGCGCGCGCCTACCGGAAAATTGGCGATGTGCAGGGGTCTCCCTTCCAGCCCAATCTGGGCGATAGCGGGGCTGCCGAAATCAGCTATCGCAAGGCGTTGCGCCTCTCGGAATCCGCTGCAGAGGCAGCGCCTCGCAACCTGCAAATTCTGATGGAGGCACCCCAAAGCCAGTTCGCTTTGGGCCGCATCCTGGCACACTCCGGCGGCCTCAAGGAAGCGGCGGACCTCTTTGAGCAAGGCACCAATCGGGCAGAGCAGCTGGCCCGCGAACACAGCTACCATCCAGGGGTCACTGAGCTGCGCAGCCGCGGTGCCATGTATCTGGGCGATGTGCGAATGGTTTCCGGAGAACCGGAAAAGGCGCTGGAGAGCTACCGCTTCGCGACGCGCGTGCTGGAGGCGGCCGACGCCACCCAGCCTGCCACCATGCGCGAGATCGCCCGGGCCTACGCACGCCTCGCGGACGCTAAAGCCGCCACCGGGCAACTGAAACTCGCGATTCAGCAGTATGAACGTTCCATCGAACTGCGGCAGACGCTGGCCAGGCGATTCCCCGACGACGAGGAGTATCAGCGGGATCTGTTCAACGCCTACATCTCCGTGGGGGCGCTTTGGGGAGCGCCGCGTGCCCTCAGCCTGCACGACAAGGATGCTGCTCGCCCATGGTTTGTGAAAGCTCTGGTGATTGCGGAAGACCTCGCAGGCAACGACCCTGCGTCCACGCGAGCCCGCGTGGATGTCGCGTTCGGGCGCGCCCATCTGGCCGAGGTATTGCCTGACACGCAAATAGACGACTCCATTGTGATGATGCGCGACTCCGTGAGCATCTTTGACGAGATCGTCGCCGCATCACCGAAGAACGTAGGCTACCGCCAATGGCAGGCGCGGCGCTACGAAGGTCTCGCTCGGCTGCTGCGCCGGACCGGCAATACGCGGGAAGCCTTGGCCGCGCTTGAGCGGGCACTTGAGATTCGTCAACTAGTGCTGGATGACGAACCCGCGCGCGCCGATATCCAACTGGAGTTGAGTTCGGCAGCCTGCGGCATCGTGGACTTACTGAACACGGAAGGGGAACCCCGCATGGAGGCAGCACTTGAAGCCGCCCGGCAGTTGCTGGTACCGCTTGAAGGCGGACCTCCTACGCTGAGCACGGTAACCCAGTGCGCCGAATGCTACGAGGTGTTCGCCCGCGCCTCCCGCCAATTGGGTGACGGCAAGGAACAGGAATGGCTGGCGAAGGCCAGTGCCGCCTGGGAGACCTGGCGCGAACGGGGAGTGGCGACGCCCTATGCACTGGCGCGCCTGCGCACGCTACAGCCGAAAGCGCGCTAATTGCCCCGCTCGGGTTTCAATGCCAGTTGCTGGCTTCACCGTTCTTCGCTTCACCGTTGCCCCCTGGGGCCGCAGTCCGCTACGCTAAAAGCGCGATATGCCCTCACTTAGCCGGATTGGCGTGGCAATTGAATCGGATTTGCTGGAGCGTTTCGACAACCATATCGAGTTGCTTGGCTATGAAAACCGGTCTGAGGCCTTTCGCGACCTCATCCGGGCCGCGCTTACCGCCTCTGCCGCCACCGATCCCAATGAAAAAGCCATGGGTACGCTCACGCTGCTCTATGACCATCATGTGGGTGGTCTGGCAGGCAAGCTCACCGAACTGCAGCACGATTCCGAGAGCGTGATCCTTTCCACGATGCATGTCCACGTTACGCATCACCTCTGCCTGGAAGTGATCGTGCTTCGCGGCAGTGTGAGCGAACTGGAAAAGCTATCCGGCGCCATTGGCAGCCTGCGCGGTGTTCAGCACGCGAAGCTGGTGATTGCCGCCGCAGGGAGCCTGGCATGATCGTTGGCGTAGGTGTTGACCTCGCAGAGGTGGAGCGCATCCGGGCTTCCTTTTCGCGCTATGGCGCTCGATTTCGTGACCGCATCTACACCCCCCTGGAGATTGCATACTGCGAGCGGAAGGCGAATAAGTTTGAGCGTTACGCCGCCCGCTTCGCGGCCAAGGAAGCAGGCATGAAGGCGATTGGCACCGGAATGCGCGGGGGAGTGCGCTGGCAGGATTTTGAGGTCGTGAACCTGCCCTCTGGAAAACCTACCTTGCGTTTTCACGGCAAGGCTGCTGAGTATGCCGCGCGACTGGGCGTAAACAATGTTGCGCTGTCGATGACCCACACAGTGGATACCGCGCTTGCGCATGTCATTCTTGAGGCGTTGCCCCCGTCCCAGGAATTGGCTCCACACTGAACCTGGGCATTCCGCCCATCAGCACCACGATAAGATAGGTTCCAGCATGGGTTCCCTTCCCGTTAGCGCTGGCACTCGCATTGACACTCACGCTCGCACTAGCGGCGGCCATTGCCCGGGTAGCGGAACTGGAGCACGGCAATGACCAGCAGCCTGGCGATGCTGCTGGGCGGCATCGGACTTTTCCTGCTTGGGATGACCTTGCTGACGGACGGCCTGAAGTCCTTTGCCGGCGATTCCTTGCGGCGGGCTCTGGTGCGTTTCACCGGTACCCC
>CAZUAX010000016.1:2047-9948 GCA_964618435.1 uncultured Solibacteraceae bacterium | reverse complement strand
TCCGGCTGCTGGCGCCCATCCGATGGCGGGCGCTGGGAATCGCCATAGCCGGTTTCGGCCTCATCTTCCTGGGCATTGATACCCTGCAGACGGCGATGCAGGGGGCCTCCACGCTCATCGACTTTAGTGGGCTTCCCACCGGGGCCGCGGGAATTGCCGTGGGAGTCGGGCTGGGGGTGCTGATGACATTGGTGCTGCAATCCTCCAGCGCCGCCATCGCCACGGTGCTCACCGCGCTGCATACCGGTTCGCTTACCTTTGAACAGGCAGCGCTTTTTGTAATTGGCGCTCACATTGGCACTACGGTCACGGGGGCGCTTGCCGCCATTGGAGGCAGCATTCCCGCCAAGCGCACTGCGCTGGCGCTGGTATTGTTCAACAGCGCCTCCGGCACCATTGCCATCCTTTTGTTGCCGGTCTTTTTCCGCTTGCTGGCCTGGGCACAGCAGGACGATCTCATTGAACCAGGGGCGATCAGCCTGGCTGCGTTTCACACCCTGTTCACCGTGGTAGGAGTAGCCATTCTCTTCCCTCTCATAGGTAAGTTCGCAAGACGCGTAGAGTTGCTACTTCCCGAACCGGAAGACAGGCTTACCGGCAATCTCGACAAGAGCCTGCACTCGTTGCCTGGCGTTGCACTGGAAGCACTCAAGCGCGCGCTGGGCGCTGTCGCCGTGCACCAGATCCAACTCCTGCGCGAGGGCCTTGCTCCCGGTGGGGCAGTGGCAGCCGAGGATCGTCGCGCCCAAACCGAGGCAGCACTCGAACGGTCAGAAGCGTTCTTTGCGAAGATTCCCCTGGCCACTGAGGGCGAGGGCGTTTCCACCCCGCGTGTCTCTCTGCTGCATGCCCTTGACCACCTTTCGCGATTGCTCCCTTACAGCAGCACACCCGATCACCTCCGGCGGATGGTGGCCCATCCGCGCCTGGCCCCGGCTGTTAGCCAATCGCGGCAGGTGATGCAGAAGGCCATTGAAGGGCTTCAGGGAAACCTGGAATCCGGATGGCTATCGGAGATCGAGGAGATCGCGGATCACCTTGCGACCCTCAGCAAGCGTGAGCGCCCGGCACTTCTGCAAAAGACTGCAAGCGGAGATTGGAGCGCCTCCGATGTGCTGGATGCCCTGGACGTACTCCGCTGGCTGAGTAAAGTCACCAATCACGTGTGGCGTGTGGCGCACTATCTTGGCGGACCCACAAATGGCACGGTGGCACCCGAGCCCGAGGCCTGGGCCACCCAAGAGGCTGAGTGATCCCCCCAAGAACGGCATGAAGTCAGCCAGGGCCGTGTTCACGCTGGACCATTCAGAACGTCAGGCGGCTGAGGATTGTGCGCCCCGGACACATAAGTATGAGATGCCGTTACAATAGGTGGCAACCCATTTGTCCGGAGGTTGATTGATGATGCAGCGACGCAGCTTATTGGCCGGCCTGCCCATGTTGGCAGCAGCAGCCCCCCTATTCGCGGGAACCCGCAGTGAAGATATGTTCGGCAAGAAGGCCCGGCTGAAGCCTGCCATCTGTGCCTATTCCTACCGCAAGGAACTTCAGGCGAAGACGCTTTCCTATTCCGACCTGGTGCGGATTGCGGTGGACAACGATGTGGACGGGCTGGACCTTACGGTCTACTGGTTTCCCTCCACGGAAGATACCTTCCTGATGCCGCTTCGTCGTCTGGCCTATGTCAATGGCGTGGAGATCTATAGCATCTCCGTAAGAACCAACCTCTGCCAGCCCGAAGCGGGCAAGCGTCAGGAACAGGTGCTGGAAATCATGAAGTGGGTGGATGTGGCTGCCAAACTGGGCGCCGGACACATTCGCATCTTTGGCGGAAACGTGCCGAAGGGACACACCGAGGATGAGGCCGCAGGCTGGTGCGTGGATGTGCTTCGCCGCGCGTCGGACTACGCCGGCAAACATGGCGTGATTCTTGGCCTGGAGAACCACGGCGGCATTACGGACTATGCGGAACGCATCGTGGAGATTGTTACGAAGGTGAATTCGGATTACGTAGGCATCAATCTGGATACGGGCAATTTCAAGGAGCGCCCCATCCAACAGATCCAGATGTGCCTGCCTTTTGCGGTGGCCGCACAGTATAAGACCCTGATGGCGGCGGAGAACTCCAAAGAGCGCGTTCCCTCCGATTGGGACAAGCTCACCGCGATGTTTGCCGCCAGCGGATACAAGGGCTACCTGGCACTGGAATACGAAGCTCCTGAGCCAACCGCCACTGCCATGCCCCGTCTACTGGGAGATCTGCGCCGGCTGTGCCTGAAGCACACTCCCACCCAAAGCTAGCCCCTACCAGGAAGCGTACATCTACCCACGGGATGCTGCCGGCCCTCCAGCCGGCAGCGTCACCAGAAACCGTGTGCAACCCGGACGACTGTCCACTTCGATATAGCCTTGGTGCTGCCGCGTTACGATGCGGTGTACGATATCGAGGCCCAGCCCCGTGCCTTCTCCTACCGGCTTGGTGGTGAAGAAAGGTTCAAAGATGCGCCCCTGCAGATCCTCGGGAATCCCACTGCCATTGTCTGTTATGGTCACCAGCAAGGCCCTGCCAGACGGGGAGGTCTCAACCCCAAGCACGCCACCTTCCTCAGGCATGGCGTCCAGCGCATTGTCGATCAGGTTCGTCCACACCTGATTCAGTTCCCCTGGCAAAGCCTGGATGGGCGGAAGATTTTCCGCGTAGTTCTTCCGCAACTGCACGTTTTTCTTCCTCAACTTGTGGCCCAGCATCGTCAGGGTGGTATCCAGCCCTTCGTGAATATCGGTGGTCTGTTTGTTTGCCGCGCGGTCCATGTGCGAGTAGCTCTTCACGCTGCTAACCAGCCCGGAGATTCGGTCCGCCGCGGATGCCACTTCGCGGACCAGGTTGAAGATGGCAGTGTGCCCTTCCACCCAGCAAAGGACATCGGAGATGGCGTCCGCTGGCGTCTGCGCGGCGATGTCGTCCAGGCACGCTGGCGTGAAGCCTGCATCCACAAAAGTCTCCGCCATTTTCCAGCCGCCAGCCACGCCACGATCCTCAAGCCAGTCAGTAATTTCGTCTTCCAGCCTCGATCGCTCCAGAGCCTTCAACTGGGGATTGCGCTGCGCTACCAGGATCTCAGGGAGCTTGCTAAGCGATACCAACTGCTCCTCGCTGACGTTGTGCCTTCCCAACCGCACTACACGTTCGGGCATCAGCGACAGCCGTTCGAGCAGTTCCTTAGTGCTACTGCGGATAGCGGCTGCGGGGTTGTTAAGCTCATGGGCCAGACCCGCGGACAGTTTGCCCAGGGCCATCATCTTTTCGCGCTGCTGCTGCAGTCGCGTGGCCTCGCGCACCCGGTCCGACATCAACCCCACCAGCCGCTGCACCAACTGGGGCACGTGGATGTTCATGTCGGCAAAGCAATCCCGGTGAATGCGCAGAATGCGGCTGCGGACCAGCGCCACCGCGGTGCCCGTATGGTGCGTCATGCGCGAATAGGGCAACACTCCGCCCGCCTCGCCTCCACTCATATCACCCGCGTACACCAGGACGCCGTCAGTTTCAATCTGAAACTGCACTTGTCCTTCGATGAGCAGGAACAGATGGTCGGCGGGGGTTCCCTCATCGAAGCCACGGTCCCCCGGCTCCATTACAGAGTACTCGGCGACGGAGAGCAGCCACGTCATTTGCTCCGCACTCAGCCCTTCCAGTAACCGTACACCCGCCAAGTCCGATGGGTCCAATGCGGTTGCGCTCACCCAGTTGGCGGCGCGTTCGCTGGCGTGCCGCGGCGCGGCGTCGGTGCTTTCGATCATGGGAACCTCCCGTCGGTGCGGCGTCCCGCACAGGTTGTTGCTGTCCGCCAGCTGCTTTAAGGAAAACCTGGGAGTGCTTCGGCGTGTTGACCGAAAGTCACAGGTTTCAATCGGCATTCATCCCAATCACAGATTGCCCGAAAGCGTCTCCCAAAAAACTACTAAAGCGTGGCCAGGTGCTGGTGCACAAAGTGGACCGCTACGGAACCTTCTCCCACCGCGGAAGCAACGCGCTTCACGCTTTCGTGCCTCACATCGCCCGCCGCAAAAATTCCCGGAATGCTTGCCTCCAACAAGAAGGGCGAGCGTTCCAGCGGCCAGTTCTTCAAGTGCTCAGACGGCTTCAGGTCAGGACCGGTTAGGATAAACCCGTGGCGGTCACGGGCCACAGCATCACCAAGCCACGCCGTGCGCGGTGCGGCGCCAATGAAGACGAACACGTAGTTGGTTGCCGTGGTCTGTTCTTCTCCCGTTACGCGATGGCGCAAGGTAATCTGCTCCAGGTGGTCGTCGCCTGCGCAATGGGTAATTTCGCTGCTGGTAAGCACGTCGATATTGGGCGTAGCCTCAATCCGTTCCACAAGGTAATGCGACATCTTGGCCGCCAGCGAGGCCCCGCGGACCACCATCACCACCCGCGCGGCATAGTCCTTGAAGAACATCGCTGCCTGGCCAGCGGAGTTCCCGGCACCCACCACGTACACGGTTTGCCCCGCACAATTGAAGGCCTCCGTCGTGGCGGCTCCGTAAAAGACTCCCTTCCCCGCGAACCGCTCAGCGCACTCGGCGGGTAGGAGATTCCAGGAGACGCCTACCGACAACATCAGGGCATGACAGCTGATTTCACTGCCATCCTCCATGTGCAATCGCTTGTAGGGGCCGTCGACAGTTAAGCTCGCCGCCTCTGCGGGTGTCAGAATCTCCACGCCAAAGCGGCGCGCCTGGGTTACCGCTCGTCGCGCCAGATCGGATCCGGACAATCCCACCGGGAAGCCCAGATAGTTCTCGATCCGGCTGCTCGTGCCCGCTTGGCCTCCGGGCGCCTCGCGCTCAATCAGCACGGTCTTCAGCCCTTCCGATGCCCCATAGACGGCTGCCGCGAGTCCCGCTGGCCCACCCCCAACAATTGCCAGATCGTAGAACTTTTGCGTCGCCTTGCTGCCCAACCCTACTTTCGCCCCGACCTCCGCGGGGGTCGGGCCAAGCAGCCGTTCGCCATCGGGAAGCAACACCACCGGTAGACGCGCTCCGCCTTCACCATACCCATCCAGGAGTTCCGCGGCATCTCCCCCAGACTCCGCATCGGTATACGTATAGGGAATCTGGTTACGGGCCAGAAAGTCCTTTACCAGGTGCGTTGGCTGGCTCCAGCGCGAGCCTACCACGCGGATTCCACCGTAACCGGGCTTGTAATTCGCACCCCATGCGTCCAGCAAATCATCCAGCACGGGGAACAGTTTCTCAGCCGGTGGGTCCCAGGGCTTAAGCAGATAATAGTCCACCTGGGATTGATTAATCGCATTGATGGCGGCCTGCGTGTCGGCATACGCCGTTAACATTACCCGTTTTGCCTTGCCGTACAGGGTGGCTGCCTTCTCGAGAAACACCACGCCATCCATTCCGGGCATGCGCTGGTCACTCAAAATCAGGGCGACGGGCTCCTTTCTGGCGCGCAGTTCCTCCAGCGCTTCCAGCGCAGCCGCTCCCGACTCTGCGCGCAGGATCCGGTAGTCTTCCCCATACTGCTTCCTGAGGTCGCGTGCCAGGGAACGCAAAACCTCAGGGTCGTCATCCACAGTTAAAATTGCTGGTTTAGTCATGCGCTCCTCTGATGAAGCAGAACCTGTACAAGGGTAATTTCTGAAGGCATTTCGTGTAAGTATTTCAACAAGTTCTAGACCGGAGAACGGCAATCATCGCGGTAGAATAGTAGTCAACCAGATTCCCTCAATTCTTAAGGATGATCCCCGCTTTGAAAAAGTACCGAGTAGTCCTCATCTTTTTGAGCCTCGCCCTGGCCTCCGTGGCTTGCAGCACGAAGAATGCCGATCCCATGGCCGTGCCACTCACTCACGTCGCCGATGGGCCTACGGTGCTGGACGAGTACATCGCCAAGCCAGACCCCAGCTATCGCTTCGAAGTAGTCCACAACCAGAGCGGAGAAGGGGCAACGGCGTTCCTGGTAAAGATGGTGTCACAGACTTGGCTTACTGAGAAGGAAGTGGACCGGCCCACATGGGAACACTATCTGTACGTGTATCGTCCTGATGAGGTGAAGCACGAGACGGGCTTTCTGTTCATCAGCGGCGGCGCCAACGACGGCAAGCAGCCCAGCATTTCGCGGGAGTTCCTGGATATCGCCAACGCTACCAATAGCGTGGTTACCGAACTGCGTATGGTACCCAACCAACCGCTTGTCTTTACGGACGACGATTACGGGCCTCGCAAAGAAGATGAGATTCTGGCCCTTGGTTGGAAGCGATACATCGAAACACGAGATCCGAAGTGGATCTTCCGCCTGCCCATGACCAAGTCCGCCGTTCGCGCCATGGACACGGTCACCAGCCTGCTTGCCAGCGAGACTGGCGGAGGACACAAGGTAGATAAATTCGTGGTCGCCGGCGGCAGCAAGCGCGGCTGGACCACATGGACCACTGCCGCTGCCGACAAACGGGTGGTAGCTGCGGTGCCTATCGTGATTGATTTGCTGAACGTGGAACGCAGCTTTTTTTACCACTACCGCAAGTACGGCTTCTGGGCTCCCGCCGTCGCCGACTATTTCCGGGAAGGCATCATGGACCGCATGGAGGACCCTGGTTTCCGCGAGTTGATGGCCATCGTCGACCCCTACGCCTACCGCGACCGGCTCACCATGCCCAAGTTCCTGGTAAATGGAAGTGGCGACCAGTTCTTCCGACCGGAATCGTCACGCTTCTATTTCAAGGATCTGCGCGGTGAAAAACACCTGCGCTACGTGCCGAATGCAGGCCACGATGTGAGCAATGGCACCGACGCACTAGCCAGCATCATTTCCTATTACCAGACCATCCTCGAAGGTTCGCCGCGTCCCTCAATGGATTGGACGGTGCAGCCGGACGGCAGCCTGCGAGTGACCGCGTCGCAGAAGCCCGAAGCGGTGCGACTGTGGGCGGGAACCAACCCGAAGTTCAACGATTTCCGCATTGATTCGGCCGGACCCATCTACAAGTCCACCGATTTGGAGCCAGCCGAACCGAATGTCTGGATTGCAAATGTACCGAAACCGGAGAGTGGATTTACCGCGTACTTCGTAGAGATGGAATGGAAAGGTCCGGGCCGCTATCCGCTGAAGTTTTCCACGGAAGTGCTAGTGAATCCGGAAACCTTCCCCAATGGTCCTCCGGAGCCCGGCAAGACGCGGATTGGTCCGCAGAAACAGTAGTATCTGGCATTGTGCGAACTGTGCGGTTCACAGAGGTTCGCGTCCACGGAGGCCATGTCTTTGGCATGCCTCGTGCAACACTTCCTCAACGGAGCTAGTCTAAAGGCCAAGTGAGAAGGCTTGAAAGGAAAGACGACATGAGATTATTGAGTACGGTTGGGGCACTGATGCTGGCCCTGACGCTGCTAACACTGCCCACCCTCGCACAGCAGGTGGAGGGCTCCGAAGACAAGCCTCAGGCGCTGTATAACATCACGGTTACCTCCCGCAGCACCAAGGCCATCACTTATCGGGTAAATACTTCCACCCGCGTGGATTTCCGAGGCACTCCATTGATGTCGACGGCGGAAGGCCGCGCGAACATCCGCAGCCGTGATGGCTACGTGGAAGTGGAGGCGGACCTGCGCAATCTTCAGTCACCCACACGTTTCGGCAATGAGTATCTCACCTACGTGCTGTGGGCTGTTACCCCCCAGGGGCGAGCCATCAGCATGGGCGAAGTGCGAATGGACCGGGGCCGTGCCAAGCTCAACGTCACCACCAAGCTACAAACCTTTGGCATGATTGTCACGGCCGAGCCATACTTCGCCGTTACCATGCCCAGCAACGTGGTGGTGCTGGAAAATATGCCGCGCCGTGACACCAAGGGAATGCAGACGGAAATTGACGCCCGCTTTGA
>CAZUAX010000016.1:0-1947 GCA_964618435.1 uncultured Solibacteraceae bacterium | reverse complement strand
CGCGATGTGACGCAGGCTGCCGAGGATGCCCGCACCATCTCGCTCCGCCGACGCGAGGAAGAACGCATCATGAAGGAGCAGGACGCTGAGCGCGCCAAGGCTGAAGAAGCAAAGCGTCGCGAGGAGGAAGCCAGGGCACTGGCGGCCGATCGCGATCGTGCCCGCAAGGAAGCTGAAGAGCGGCAGCGCCAGGCGGAGCAGCAAAGCCTGATGGCACAACTGGAGGCCGAGCGCTCCGCACGCCAGCGCGCGGAAGCGGAGGCCCAGCAGGCCGCCGCACGTGCGGCAGAGGAAGCCGCACGGCGTCAGGCGGAATTGTCTGCACAACAAGCTGCCCAGTCCGCCCAGCAGGCAGAACTCTCCCGCGCGGAAGCGGAGCGTGCTCGCGCGGAAGCCAATGCTCTCCGCCAGCGTCTGGTGGAACAGCTCAATCGGGTCCTGCAGACCCAGGACACCCCCCGCGGGCTGGTGGTCACCATGTCCGACATCCTCTTTGATACGGGCAAATTCGACCTCAAGCCAGAGACGAAGCAGGCGCTATCCAAAATCAGTGGCATTCTCAGCTGGACTCCGGGCCTCAATCTGGAAATCGAAGGTCACACGGATTCCACAGGTTCGCAGGCCACCAATGAGCGTCTCTCTGAGCAGAGAGCGGCTGCCGTTCTGAACTATCTGGTTCAGGAAGGTTTCCCACCAACCAACATCTCGGGCCGGGGCTATGCCAGTTCGCGTCCGGTCGCCGATAACGATACCCGCGAGGGGCGCCAGCGCAACCGCCGTGTAGAACTCGTCATTTCGGGCGACGTCATCGGCGTCGCTTTGGGAGGCACTGCGCCTACCAACAACTAGCGCCAGCGCATCCTTATTCAGCCGCATCCTGGCACGACTTCGATGCGCGGTTTCATGGCTGGATATGTGGCATAAATAGGGCGCGTTCCCGTGTTACCATACCGGGTTCGCGCCCTCTTTCTATTTCTGAGACAGTGTGTTTGCGCATCCCGTTCAGTCTGCGTCTCATCCCCCGCTGGGCCTTGCTGTCGCCATTCCTTTCACAGGAGTCTGCATGCTTCATTCCCTCCTCACGCTGCTCTTGATGCTCCTATGTCTGCAACTTGCGGCCATAGGCCAAGCGGTCTTCCCGGTGGAGCCGATGCGGCCGGTTTCCGTGGCGGAACCACCCGGCGCGGCAGAAACGCAAAGTCTCGCCGAAAGCACTGCAGCATCCCCCGCGGACCTCCTCACTACCGATGAGAAAAGCAACTACCTGGAGACAGGGCCGTACAGCGAAGCGGTGGCCCTGGCAAGGCTCATTGAGAAGCGTTCGCGTTTTGCCCGGCTAATCCCGATTGGCCGCACCCCCCAAGGGCATGAACTCCTGGTGCTGATGGCTAGCAAGAGCCGCTCGTTCTCGCCCGAACTCGTCCGCAAAAGCGGGAAACCCTTGGTGTTCATCCAGAACGCGATTCATTCTGGAGAAGTAGCTGGCAAGCCCGCCAGCCTCATGTTGATGCGCGACTTGCTGGTGACCGGTCGCCACGCCGCGCTACTCGACCACCTGCACGTGGCCACCCTGCTGGTTTTCAATGTCGACGGCCACGAGATGGCCAGCCCCTATCTGCGCATCAATCAGAATGGTCCGCGCAGCATGGGCTTCCGCGCTACCGCACAGCGCCTCAATCTGAATCGCGATTACGTGAAGGCGGATTCCCCCGAAATGCAGGCTTGGCTGCGCTACTACAACGCCTGGCTGCCCCACCTGCTAATTGACCATCACGTCACCAACGGGATGGACCATCAGTACGACCTCACCATCGATATGCCGGAGAACGATGACATCGCCTTGTCCCTGGCCCGTTGGACGCGTGATCGCTTCCTGCCCTCTCTCTACCAGCGCATGGAAGCAGGCGGCCACCTCATGGCGCCCTATGGGTATTTCGACCCCTCACA
>CAZUAX010000015.1:0-49679 GCA_964618435.1 uncultured Solibacteraceae bacterium | reverse complement strand
GTGGATCCGCCACCAATCATCGAACGGCCATCCACCACCTCAAGGCCGGGCACATGCAAGGTGGCGGCGAACGCCTCCACACGCTGAGCAATTTCTTCGAGCGGCGTCAGAATCATCTGCAGTGCGGGAATTTCGTCGTAGCGTTCAAGGCAGAGTGCGCGCAGCGCACGCTCCAGAGCCTCCAAAATCAGCTTATCCACACGGAAAGCACGATACATGGGATGACGGCGTACTCGCGTGACCAGGTCCGCGCGTCCAGCGACGATGCCACACTGCGGACCCCCTAGCAATTTGTCGCCGCTGAAGCTGATGATGTCGGCACCATCGGAAAAGCTCTGCGCGGCGATGGGTTCGTCAATTCCGACGGAGGAAAGGTCCACCAGATTGCCGCTTCCCAGATCGTCATAAACCGGGATGCCGTAGGTGTGGGCAAGGGCGGTGATGTCCGCGAGCGGCGGCTTGCTGGTGAAACCCTCCATGTGAAAGTTGCTGGCATGCACTCGGACGATTAGGGCAGTATTCTCGTTGATGGCCTGCTCATAATCCCGCAGATGAGTGCGATTGGTGGTGCCCACCTCCCGAAGAACGACGCCCGCCTGCTCCATGATTTCAGGGATGCGGAATCCATCGCCAATCTCGATCAATTCCCCCCGGGACACGATCACTTCACGGCCACCGGCCAGTTCGCGCAGGATGAGATAGGTAGCCGCGGCATTGTTGTTCAGGACAATGGCGGCGTTACCCAGCAGGCGCTCCAGGAACTTTGCGGCGTGCACGTCGCGCTTCCCTCGAACGCCCTTGGCAAGATCGAACTCGAGATTGCTGTAGCCGCCAATGAACTCGGCTTCGCCAAGCGGAGCACGGCCAAGATTGGTATGCAGCACCACTCCCGTGGCATTGATCACCGGGCGAAGGGAGGGCTCCTCAAGCGCAGCCATGCACGAAGTGAGTGCATCGGTGAAGCTTTCGGATGGTAGCGCATCGTGCTCGCGAATGTGACGCCGCCAACAATCCTGCAGCAGGCGTATCTCGCGCGTGAGCACTTCGTGCGAGTAGCCTGCGCGTAAGTTTGGCACAGCACGCAGAACCTCATCCACACTGGGTATCTGCCGGTAAAGGCTCGCGATGGATTGATCCTGGTTAGAGGGCATTAGGTTTACCCGCGCGGCAGTGAGGAGAACGCACCATCAAGGCAAACGACATCAGCCACCTGCCGGTTGCGGAAGCATGGGGAACAGTTGCAGAATCTCCTGCGCGCTTGGCTGCCGACCGTATTCGCAAATTTCAAACGCCTCGGCATGCTCCACCTCTTGCGAAGCTTTCCCGTAGAAATGCGCCAACCGGGCACGGATGTCACCATCGATGGGAAAGGTATAGCGCTCCACCGCCTGTTTGGCCGCCTGGAGAGGGTCAGAAGATACCTCCGCTTCGTAGCCATCAATCCAGGGAAGCCACTCGCCAAACTGGCAGACATGTGCGGCCATGCCGTGCAGTTTCTTTGCCCAAATGGAGTCCACGTCCACCACGATGTCTGGCTGGAAGGGATACGGCTTCCGGAAGCGATCCTGCATGTAAAGAAATACCGGATTGCGCCGAAGCGGCTCCACGTCGGGGCAAACATTAGGCACCATCACCAGATAGGCAGCATCCTGCACTGCCATGCTGCCATAGCGATGATCCGGATGATAGTCGTTCGGGCGATGCGTAATCACAAGATCAGCACCATAGCGACGGATAATGCGCACGATGTGCCTACGAAGTTCCAATGTAGGCAGCAATTCGCCATCGTGGTTATCCAGCACAAAATAGTGCGCGATGCCAAGCCGCTTCTGCGCTTCCCGGGCTTCCTCCAGGCGGAGACGCGCCAACTCGCCACCGCCCTTCAGATGATGCCCGGCATCGCCGTTCGTCATCGAAACAAAGGTAACCTGGTGGCCAAGCGAGGCAAATAACGCCGCGGTGCCACCGCAATAAGCTTCGCAGTCGTCCGGGTGCGCCCCGAAAACGACCACCTTCAATTGTTGTTCTGTCGTCATCCCTTAGGGGCACTCTAGGCGTATACGCCGTAGAGTCCGCGCCACGTAATTTCCCGGCCGCTATAGAGTGCTTCACGGCCGAGGATCGCGATCATCGTGCTCAACGCGGAGCGCTCGGCGACATTCTCCGCCTTGCCGGTTTGGATCATGGTGAAGAAATGTTCGAAGGCGTCCATCGTGATGTCGCGCTTGGACTGGATCTCTTCCATATCGTTGGGACCCTTAAAATGCAGCATCTTCTGGCGCGAGGTATGCAGAGTGCCCTTCGTCCCGCTGAACTCTTCGCCAATTCGATTGAATCCGCGCGGAGTAAGCTGGTTTGCCTCAAAGTTCACGTGGATACCATTGGGCCACGTGAACACCAGGCTGAGATGGTCCATCAATTCCATGTTAGTGCGAAACTTGGTGCCGCCACGGCCGACAGCCGCTTCAGGAATGCCGCCCAGGAACCAGTGCAGCACATCGAAGTTGTGGCAGTCCTGCTCCACGATGAAATCACCGGAATACTCGCGGTAACAGAACCAGTTGCGAACGCGCTCAATCTGAGGGTCGTCGTAGGGACGGCGAGTGAAGGGGTCGTTGGCAATCCAGTAGCCGCGTGCGGCGAGCAAATCACCAATCTGGCCTTCCTGCAATCGCTTGTAGGCTTCCCGATAGACGTCGCCGTAGCGCTGCTGGAAGCCGACGGAGATCACCTGATCTTTGCGGGCCTTGCGGCCGGCGGCGATCACTCGCTTGCAGCCCTCCACGTCCACACCCATCGGCTTTTCACAATAAATGTGCTTGCCCGAGGCAACAGCCGCTTCGAGTTGTTCCGGATGCTCAAAGGGTGGGGTGGCGATAATTACCGCGTCCAGGTTGGAAGCGAGCAGTTTGGTGTAGTCCGTATACGTGGCGGGGTTCTGTAGCTTGAGCCGCGCGTTTGCTTCCTCCAAACGGTCCGGGAAACGGTCGCAAAGGGCAACCAACTGGGCACGAGGGTCTGTCTGCACCAATGAGGCATCATAGGTTCCACGCCCACCGGAGCCAATCAGGCCCACTGTGATCTTGGAATTTGCCTGAGAGCCCCGCACAGTCTGCGGGCTCATGATATGGAAGGCTGCACCCGCAGCAGCGGATGCGCCCACGAACGAGCGACGGCTGAGAGCTCCTGCAACGGGCGTTTGGTTGTCAGACGGTGCTTGCGGTGCGGACATGGAAGACCTCCGATGGAATTATATGCCAACGGCGGGAAATGGTTGCAGCTTGCTTGGCGTGCAAACGTTGGGCGGGCCGCACATCATGCACCCTGGAGAATGGGAAATTGCTCAATTTCCGCCTGGGAGACTCGTTTCAGTTGGCCGCAGGCTGCGTACACATCTCGTCCGCGCGGTTTACGAACGAAGCAAGGGATGGATTTCTGGATGATGCGCTGGAAGGAGTCCACTTGTGCAGGGTCCGGCATCTCAAACGGAATTCCCGGGCCAGGGTTCAACGCGATCAGATTGACAATGCAGTTCAGGTTGGCCAGCAGGCGAACCACCCGTTTGGCATCGGCATCGGTATCGTTCACACCTCGCAGCAACACGTACTCAAAGGTGAGTTTCTCCCAAGGGCGGAGAGGATAGCGTTTGCAGGCGTCCAGTAAATCCGCAAGCGAGTACTTGCGGGTGATGGGCATCAGTTCGCGCCTGGCTGATTCCGACGAAGCATTCAGAGAGATAGCCAGTTTCGGGCGAATGCTGGCCTCGCCCAGTTCCTCAATGCGGGGAATGATACCGGAGGTGGAAAGGGTAATCCGTCGTGGAGAGAGCCCTACGCCTTTGGGGTTAGTAAGCAGCCTTGTCGCCTTCAGTACGTTGGGCAGGTTCAGCAGCGGTTCACCCATGCCCATGAACACCAGGTTGATGCGCTGGATGCCGCCTGTGAGTTCGTTGTCGTCCAGCACAAACAGTATCTGGCCAACAATCTCCCCGGCGGTGAGGTTGCGCTCCAACCCCATCAGCGCGGTAAGGCAAAACTTGCAGTCCACCGGGCATCCCACCTGGGTGGAAACGCAAATGGTGCTGCGTGCGCCTTCCGGCATAAAGACGGTTTCCACCGTTTTCCCGTCTGCGAGCTGCAGCAGGTAGCGGCGGGTACCATCTGAGGAGTCAAAGCGCTGCTGCAATCCGGGCCAACCCACTTCGAACTCTGCCGCCAGTTGGGTACGCAAACTCAGTGGAAATGTGGTGATCTGATCCAAATGGCGAACTCTTTGCTGATAGAGTGCGGAAAATAATTGCGCGGTGCGATAACCGGGCAAAACAGACCCTAAATGGTTCTGAATATCCACTAATTCGAGGCCGAGGAGGGCGTCAGACATTGATTTAAGGCTACCACTGCACAATCGGTACGATTTATGAAAGATTTTCCTACCCAAGAGCGAAAACTAAGAGACACTGGAAATACCAGATCGGTTGCAGTCCAAAATGCCTGATGATTCCCGCTTCAGGCGCCTTATCCAACGAAGTCAGCTGGCCAATGGCGTCAAACTCGTAAGTGAGCGCATGAGCCACCTTCGCTCGGTATCGGCCGGGGTGTGGATTGCGCGCGGTTCCCGCCACGAGGCCGACCACGAAGGCGGCATCTCCCATTTTATCGAGCACATGGTCTTCAAGGGAACACCCCAGCGCGATGCGTTGGAAATTGCGCGTGCGGTAGATTCCTTTGGCGGCCATATTGACGCCTTTACCAGTAAAGAACATGCGTGTTTTAACACGAAAGTACTGGACGAACACTTTGCTGGCGCCTTCAACCTTCTAGCCGACCTGGTGCTTGAGCCTGCATTTCGCGAGGATGACATTCAGCGCGAAAAAAGAGTAGTGTTTGAAGAAATCAAAATGGAAGCGGATAGTCCGGAACATGTTGTATTCAATATGTTCGCGAAAGCGTTTTGGCGAGGCCATGCGCTGGGACGCTCAATTTTAGGTTCTGAAGCGCAGGTGCGCGCTTACGATCAGAGCACGATTCGGGATTTCTACAGCCGAACCTACACACCGGAAAATATTGTGATCTCGGCTGCGGGAAATGTCCGACACGAGGATTTGCACGAAGCGGCAGAACAACGCTTCGGAAGGCTTCGCCCGGGAAACGCGGGAACAGTAGAACCTGCCCCGGAAACGTATCCGCTCATGGAGTGGAAAGCAAGAGAGTCGCTGGAACAGGTGCATCTGTGCATAGGGTTTCCATCCGTGTCGTTTTCGCACCACGACCGGTTTGCAAGCTATGTGCTGAATGCGCTGTTGGGCGGCGGGCTAAGCAGTCGTCTCTTCCAGAACGTGCGTGAAAAGCACGGGTTGGCCTACAATGTTTTTTCCGAACTGAGTCCATACCGCGATTCAGGCTGCCTCTCCATCTACGCCGCCACCGCGCCATCCACAGCCAATGCTCTGGTAGAGGCGATTCTGGGGGAACTGCGTCGTCTGAAGCATGAAGACGTAAGCGCCGCAGAGTTGCAGCGGTCAAAGCGGTATTTGAAGGGCTCTTTGATGCTAAGCCTGGAATCCAGCAGCAGCCGGATGGCTCACTTGGCCAGACAGGTAATGTTTCTCGGGCAGCCGGCAGAATTGGACCTGCTTCTGGAAAACGTGGATGCGGTCACCGTCGACGACATTCGCCGCCTTGCCATCGCTTTGTTTCGCGAAGAAGCAATGGGCATCGCGGGAGTTGGATGCCCGTTGAAGGATGAGATTGTCCGCGGTCAGTTCGCCATGTAGTGCGGCCAGCTTTTTGAGCACTGACGTGATCGTGGGATGCTCCCGCCTGCGATTCGGACTAGAATAGCGATGGACAGCTTTTCGTAGTGTCTGCCTCAGGTCTATCCGAATGCTCCGCTTTCGTGGATCGAGGTTTACTCTCGTAATGCCGCAGATGCAGGAACTGCCCTAACTGGTCAAACCGATGTCGCGCTTCCGATGGATCTTCGCATTTGGGATGCTACTTGCCGCATTCTTCCTGGCGGCCCAACTTTTTGGTTCGCGGACTGATCTGGAAATCCAGCGAGGCCACATCGAAGTGGCATGGATGAAGGTGGAGCAGGACCTTGAACGGCGTGCCGCGACGCTCCCTCGTCTGGTGGCTCTGCTTGAAGATCCGAAACGCCAAGAGACGCTTGCCCCTCTGACGGAGTATCGGACGACTCTTTCTGACGCGCTAACCGCCGCCAATGAAGCCCCGAATGTTTCCGTGCTTGTGGAGGCAAACGCTCATTTGGAGCGGTCTCTCCAGGAGTTCCGAGATGCCGCCGTTTCGAACCCGGCCATTAGGCAGGATGCAGATCTCCAGCGGTTGCTCGAAGAGATTATGGCCATCGAGAACCGGATCCACTACGACCGGACGGAGTACAACGAAGCCGTGCAGCGATACAACGTGCGCCTGGCTCTCTTTCCGGCCAACGTTGCCGCCAATGTCTTCCGCCTCAGTCGCCACGAATTGTACCTGCCCACTGAACTGCGAACGAGCAGCGGAAGTGCGCGGTCTGCTGCATCCAGTGCTCCTTGATATTCGC
The DNA here is from genome assembly GCA_964618435.1 of uncultured Solibacteraceae bacterium. GTDB lineage: Bacteria > Acidobacteriota > Terriglobia > Bryobacterales > Bryobacteraceae > JACTMJ01. The sequence continues at coordinate 43,115 of CAZUAX010000015.1, read as the reverse complement.
AGTTAGGAGTAAGCCGCGAACCATCAGCCGCCTGGGGTATGCTGAGGGCACGGTGACCAGCCCGAAACAACTCCGCAGATTTTCTTGTGCTCTACTGGTTTTTGCACTCGGGGCACTTGCGTGGGCACAGGATCCCTCCGGGAGTTCGAGAACATCACCAACTGAGCAATCCCTGCGGCGCGCGCAAGGAAATGCACAAGCCAAACCCCACTTCGCTTTGGAACGGGCCGTAGATCTGCCCTCGGGCGACCCCCGCCGCATCACCCTACCGTTGATGAAAGCGGGTGCATGGCTTGAAGTGCATGTGGAACCGGCAGCGGGCACCAAGTCCTCAATGCTGCGGCATGTTCAGGTGGAGATTCTTCGTGATGACTCGGTACTTCTCGATGGCCGTCGCAAGCGCACGCAGTCCCTGGCAGATCTACAATCGGTTGCCCTCTCCACCGGCCCGTGGGAGCAACCCGTCCGCTACCGGGCGCCTTGGGATGGGCGTTATGTCGTCGTGCTCCGCCAGACCAATCCGAGCCGAGAAACCATTCCCCTTGAAGTGAGAACCAGGCTTTACCGGCAGCAAACCGCGAAGCCCTCGGTCTATACGCTCCCAGCCGGAACGCGGACTGCCGTTGCCGTATTCAGTGGCGGGCTCCTGTGGACCGTACTGCTGCTATGTGGCGCTCCGATTATCCGCGCGTTTCGCTCGCGAAGAACGACGCCAGAGCCTCCCTGGTATGCTTGACCTCGGCCTCACCATGTAGCGACGAAACGAACCCTGCTTCAAACTGGGATGGCGCAAGGTACACCCCGTGGTCCAGCATCCAGTGGAAGAGCCGCTTGAAGCGCTCAGTGTCACAACTCTTGGCGGATTCGAAGTCCACCACGGGCTGCTCCGTCATGAAGAAGGTAAACATGGAACCAACGCGATTCACCGTGACACCAGTGGGAGGATTCGCGGTGAGCGCGGCACACGTGTCGTCCAGCTGGCGATAGATCTGCGGGTGCGCCTTCAGATAGCGCAGGGTAGCAAGCCCGGCCGAAACAGCCATGGGGTTCCCGGAAAGTGTTCCTGCCTGATAAATCGGACCACTAGGGGCTACGTAAGACATCACTTCCGCACTGCCGCCATAGGCTGCGATGGGAAGGCCACCACCAATCACCTTGCCAAAAGCCGTAAGGTCGGGCTGCACGCCATATAGGGTTTGCGCTCCCCCGTAGGCCAGGCGGAACCCGGTCATCACTTCATCAAAAAGCAGCAGGGCACCGTGCTGGCTGCACAGATCGCGGAGGCCTTCCAGGAATCCAGGCAGTGGAGGGATGCAGCCCATGTTGCCGGCGACAGGCTCGACGGCAACGCAGGCAATCTGCCCGGGGTGCTTCTGAAATGCTTCCTCCACAGGTGCTAACTGATTGTAGGGAAGCGAGATGGTAGTTTCAGCAAAACGCGCGGGAACCCCTGCGGAATCGGAAATCCCTAGCGTGGCCAGTCCAGAACCGGCCTTGACGAGCAGGGAATCGACATGGCCGTGATAGCAGCCCTCAAACTTAATGGTGAGGTCGCGTCCGGTGAAGCCACGGGCGACCCGGAGCGCGCTCATCGCAGCTTCGGTGCCAGAATTCACCAGACGCACCATTTGCACGCTGGGCACAGCGGCGATAATCTCTTCCGCAAGTTCAATTTCCCGCTCGGTGGGGGCGCCAAAGCTAGTACCAATCTCCAGCACCTCCCGCAAGGCTTCAATCACCACGGGCGGCCGGTGCCCCAGAATCAAGGGCCCCCAACTGCCGATGAAGTCGATGTAACGGTTCCCATCCACATCCACCAGATAGCAGCCCTCGCCCCGCTGAATGAAGCGGGGCGTACCCCCGACGCTGCGGAAGGCGCGCACCGGGGAGTTCACGCCACCAGGAATCAGCGGCTGGGCACGGGCAAAGAGCTGTTCGGACCTTGTCGTGGACATCGTTGGAAAGCTACCTCAATTCTGTCGCCTCTGCGGGCGGGTCGGCGTGACTTTCGTCAGCCGAAACGGACTCTAAACGGGCATAACTGCCGCGGAGATACTTGAGCACAGTGGCCAACACCTTGGAATGTAAGCTACCACTAACCCTATCACGCAACCCGGAATAGTTCTGCGCCCCACTTACCAGATCCTGCAAGAGCTGGCGAATCCGAGCATTATGCCGCGCAAACTGAATCATGCGTTGAGGCACCGTCCCGAGGCCAGTGTCCCCGAGGTAAAAGACCCGGGCAAGTTTAGCCGCAATTTCCAACTCCTCCACGAAGTCGTCTCGCAGAAGTTGCATGTAGCGGGAAGCCACACCGTTGGTGCTATTCGGCGAGCGGCTCGAAACAAGGGCCTCGGCAGCCAGTTCTCCGGAGCGCATCGCGTAGTAGATTCCCTCGCCAGTGAGCGGATCCACCAAGCCGGCGGCGTCACCCACCGCTAGCCATCCATCACCTGCCAGACGATTGCGCTGCCAGTGAGGAGTTTCCAGGGCGGGTATCAGATGCGCATAGAAATTGGCGCCCTTCCATTGGATGCCAATTTCATCGAGGTAGCGCTCCAGGGCAGAGCGCATCTGCGCCTGTGCTACTCCTTTTCCACAGATTCCTGCTGAGATATGGTCACCCCGAGGGAACAGCCATAGGTAGCCCTGCAGCCAGGAAAAAAACTGTATATCGATCTGGCAGGACGAAACCGGCAGGTAGTAGCCAATGGCAAGCATGGTATTGGACGAATCCCACTCGGTGCCGAAGTGTCGCAGCGGATTTCGCGCTCCGGTGGCAAGCACCAAATAGTCGCACTCTAGCATGCCTTGCTTGCATTGCAGACGCCATCCGGATGACGTGCGCTCCGCACCGGTGACGCGGGTTTGCTCCAACAAGGTTCCGGCTGCGGCAGATCGATCCAACAGAAGCTGGTTCAGATCTTTGCGGGAATAGATGAGCACGGGGTGCTGTAGAGAAACCTTATATGCCTTCGCGGAATCCGCGCGTAGCTGGCATTGTCCGATGGCAGCGTGGCGGGAACTGAGCGAAGCGAGGAACGGATACTGCAGATACGCCTTCTGGGTAACCCCTCCGCCGCAGGGTTTCTCCCATGCCATCTTCTCATCGATGAGCCGGACGGAAAGCCCTTGACGCGCGAGCCCTTCAGCGGCCATCGCTCCCGCTGGACCTCCGCCAATTACGACTACAGAGCGCATGTAACTCTATCTACGGACGCACGGCAGCGCCATCTGGAGCTACTGGCGGGTGTCCCGCAGGCAATGCCGGGGATTCACCAGCAGGCGGAGCTGGCATCTCAGCGGGGGGTGCACCGGCATGGGCCCCAGGCGCTTTGGGCTTCACCTTCCAGGTATCGCCTTCGCGCTCCAACTCATAGCGCATCGTCATGGCGTTCTCCGCACCCTGCCCTTTGGGAGCAAACAGCACTTCCGCTTCGCAACGGTCCCCCTGGAAGTTCATGTTGCTTACGGTAATGTCCAGTTCAGAAAGGCTTAGGTCGCCTCGGGAAGCGATGTGGGCAGCCACCGCGCTCTGGACCGCTTCGGTAGTGTTGATGTCTACCCGCTGGCAGGAGACAGTAATGATCAATAGCACGAAGGCCAGAAATGAAAAATGGGAGCGGAAAGGCACGCTCCCATTATAGTTGCAGCCAGACCAAGGAAAGTGATCGCCAAGAAGCGACCTACAGATTCATGGCGGCCAGGATCCCCCGTTGATAGGCATAGGATTCATTCATTCCAGGGAATGGATCCTCCGCTTTGATTTCATATTCCAGGCCCACCTGACGCTTATAGCCCATCTTGGCCAGTGTCTGGAAAATCTTCGCGATGGGCATGGCGCCGCGCCCCACCTCAATGTCGGAGCCCTTCACCATGATGTCCTTGAGGTCTTTAATGTGGACATCCAGAATGCGGCTACCGCTCATCTCAAGAGCCTCAATGATGTCGATGCCGGTGCGCGTGGTGTGGCCAAGGTCCACGCAAAGGCCCATGCGAGGGTCCATATCCTTGATGTGCGGCAGAACATCTTGGGGCCCAGGGAAATGCTTGTCTTCCGTGCCGTGATTGTGGATGGCAACGGCGATGTCGTATTCCTTCACAAACTTCTCAATCATGGGGAGGGTCTTCACGGTGGGAGCAATCACCATGAAGCCCATGCCCGTATGCTTTGCATACTCGAAGTAGGCCCGCATCTCTGCCTCATCTTCTTTCTGCATGGTAACGGTACCGCCACCGATAATCTCCAGACCCGCGTCTTCAAACTCCTTGCGCATTGCCGCAAGTTCCTCGGCGCTCGCTTCGTAGGGTAGGTGGAAGCTCTTCACGCAGACCTTCTTTACGCCCAGGTCCTGGATCATTTTTATGGCGCTGGGGCGGTCAAACTTGCGCAGCGAATAGGTGGCTACGGAGAGATCGAACTGCGGCTTGGCGACTGCCGAAGGAGCCGGACTCGTTCCCTGCGCACATGAGGCTGTAGCCAGAGTGGCGGCAGCGACCGTTGCACCACCCAGAAAATTTCTGCGATTCAATTTCGTGAATTCCATCGGACACCTTTCCAAAGAGGGGGTTGCGCCTGCTTCCGACAGGCGCAGGGCTCTCAGGTACATTATCAGAATTCGTTCCCCACTTGCGCTTCGCAGGGCGGCGCGATAGGGTTTCGAGAATGTCCTCCCCATTCGACTCCGCTGCACTGAAGCAAAGGGCTTCCCGACGTGATTTTCTCCTGGCAACTTTAGCCACAAGCTTCGCCACGGTTGGAGGAACCGTTAGGGTAAAGGCGGCGCAGGCTGGCGGGAAGCGCCCCAACGTCGTGTTCATCATGACCGACGACCACGGGGCATGGGCCAATGGCGTTTACGGTTGCACTGAGATGAAAACGCCGCACATCGACGCCTTGGCCAGAGAGGGTATGCTGTTCACGAATGCGTTTGCGGCAACGCCCGTTTGTTCCCCCAGCCGCGTGACCTATTTCACCGGAAAGCTGCCGTACGCCCATGGCGTTCAGGACTGGATTATTCCCAAAGAATCCTTTGGCCCGGAGAGCAAGCCGGTCTTAGCGGCACACGAATCGTTTTCCGAAGTGGTGGCACGCAATGGCTATCACCTGGGAATGAGCGGCAAATGGCATATGGGTGGTGACGAGCATGCGCAGGAAGGCTTTTCCTATTGGCGGACGGTTCCGGGAGGGGGCAGCCCGTACAAGGACGTGGATTTCGTGGTGAATGGCGAGACCAGGAAAATGCCGGGCTACAAGACCGATCATGTAGGCGATGGCGCGGTGGAATTTCTGGAGCAGCACCAGCGAACCCGCCCGAACGATCCGTTTTTTCTGAACCTGAGCTTCTACGCGCCGCACACGCCATACAACTATCAGCCGGACGAGTACCGGAAGCCATACGTGGACTCGAAGTTTTCCTGCTTTCCGCGCGACGATCAACACCCCAGGCAGAATCAGGGACTTTCCGTGAACCACCGCAATGAGGCGAGCATGCGCGCTTATTCGGCACTCGTGACCGGGCTGGATGCCAATATCGGCAAGCTGATGCGGAAACTCAAGGAGATGGGGGAGGACGGGAACACTCTGGTGATCTTCACCGCCGACCAGGGTTGGAATGCGGGACACCATGGATTGTGGGGGAAAGGCAATGGCACGGTACCTCGCAACATGTACGAGGAGTCAATCCGAGTACCGTTGATCTGGCGACATCCCGGGAAGATCGCGGCAGGTTCAAGGACCGAGGCGATGGTTTCGAGCTACGACTTCTTCCCCACCCTGCTGGACTACCTTGGGCTGGAGACCAGACCGGACAAAGACAGAGTAGGCCGAAGTTTCGCTGGCATGCTGCACGGAGAGAAACCCAATTGGGGGGACCGCCTTTACTTTGAGTACTGTGAGACCCGCAGCGTTCGCACCCGCACCATGAAACTGGTGCTGCGCGCCACACCTTGGGAAAGTGAACTCTACGATTTGGAGGCAGATCCGGGAGAAAAGGACAATGTGATTCGCCATCCAGACTACGCGCAGGTGCGCGGCGCGCTCACCAGGGAACTGGAAAACTACTTCGCGCAGAGGGGCGCACCTCCCATTAATGACTGGGAGAAGAGTTCCAAACGCACGGTAAGCAACTACAAGACCATCGCCGACAAATAAAAAAAGGGCGCCAGCTCAATATGAGCGGGCGCCCTTCATTCCAATCACAGTCTAGCCGTTCATGGCGTTCAAGAACTCGGCGTTCGTGCGGGTTTTTCCCAGCTTGTCGAGCAGCAGTTCCATGCTTTCCACCGCCGAGAGCGGGTTCAGCACTTTGCGCAGGATCCAGACACGATTCAGTTCCTCGCGCGGCATCAGCAGTTCCTCCTTGCGAGTACCGCTCTTGTTGATGTCGATGGCGGGGAAAACACGCTTGTCTACGAGTTTCCGGTCAAGATGGATTTCCATATTGCCGGTTCCCTTGAACTCCTCAAAGATCACATCGTCCATACGGCTGCCAGTATCGATGAGGGCAGTGGCGATGATTGTGAGCGAGCCACCTTCTTCAATGTTGCGTGCTGCGCCAAAAAAGCGTTTAGGCCGCTGCAAAGCGTTGGAATCCACACCGCCGGAGAGCACCTTGCCGGAGGGAGGCACAATCGTGTTGTAGGCGCGGGCTAGCCTGGTAACCGAATCGAGAACAATTACCACGTCGCGCTTGTGCTCGACGAGGCGCTTTGCCTTTTCAATTACCATTTCCGCTACCTGCACGTGGCGGGTGGCGGGTTCGTCGAAGGTGCTGCTGATCACTTCGCCGCGCACGGAACGCTGCATGTCCGTCACTTCTTCAGGGCGTTCATCAATCAGCAGGACGATGAGCGCCACTTCGGGATGATTCGTGGTGATGGAGTTGGCGATGCTCTGCAGCAGCATCGTTTTGCCTGTACGCGGTGGCGCGACAATCAACCCGCGCTGCCCCTTTCCAATGGGCGTCAAAAGGTCCATGATACGCCCGGAGTAATTGTCCTTCACCGTCTCAAGCCGCAGACGCTCCTCGGGATAGAGCGGAGTGAGGTTATCGAAGAAGATCTTGTTGCGTGCTTCTTCGGGTGGCTCAAAGTTAATGGCGTCCACCTTGATGAGGGCGAAATAGCGCTCGCCTTCTTTGGGTGGACGGATTTGGCCAGAGATCGTGTCCCCGGTACGCAAATCGAAACGGCGAATCTGCGAGGGCGATACGTAAACGTCGTCGGGACCGGGCAGGTAGTTGTACTCGGGTGCCCGCAGGAAACCAAATCCATCGGGCAGGCATTCGAGCACACCCTCCGAGAAGATGAGTCCGCTTTTTTCTGCCTGGGTTTGCAGGATCTTAAAGATAAGCTCCTGCTTACGCATGCCAGCGGCACCTGCAACACCCAGCTCTTTAGCGATCTGGTTGAGGTTCTGGATACTCATATCTTTGAGTTCCACCAGATCGAGAGTGGGAGAACCGGCCTGTTCTTTAGGCGCCTGCTCTGCCCGGTTTCGACCCTGCGGGTCCGGGTTATCCCGACGCCCATGTCCACCGCCAGAGCGTCGCCTGCCCCCCGATTCCGGCATGGCCGAAATGGGTTCTTTGGACGGCTTCGGCGGGTTGGATTCGGCAACCTCGGTAGCGCCAGTTACTGGCTGGTCCTGATTTTCCAGATCGCTTGCCAAAGTTCTTTCACTCCTTGCCCGGTTTGGGCGGAAACCGCGAGCACTTCCCTATCAGGGATCTCGCTTCGTATCTTCAGAATCTGCTGCTTCACCTGATTGATTCCACGAAGTTTGTCCATCTTCGTAGCCACCACCAAAAAATCACGCTGATTGAACTCCAGCCATTCGCGCAATTGCCGGTCTGATTCCATCCAGCCGCGCCGGATATCCAGCAGACAGATGCAAAGACGCAAGCAGTCTCTATGCTGCAGGTACTCGTTAATGAACCCGGCCCACTCGCTCCGCACCGCTTTAGGCGCCTTCGCATATCCGTAGCCCGGAAGATCCACCAGCCGGAGCTTGCCATCGAGATCGAAAAAATTGATTTGCTGGGTACAACCGGGGCGGCTGCTAGTGAACGCCACCTTCTGGTTGCCTGCCAGACGGTTCAGCAGGCTGGATTTACCTACATTACTTCGGCCAAGAAAGGCAATTTCCGGCTTGGGTTCAGGCGGAAACTGCGCGCCGCTGGTTGCGGAGATGAGAAATTGTACTTGCATCACCGCAGCCAGCGCAATCCGATTCCTGTTTTGAGCCAGCGCCAGCCCTGGCATACCCAGGAGGAGGCGCCACCCGAAATAGCTAGTGCATCACCTTTCCGTCACCATGGCTGGCCGCCACGTCCACCGGGGGAGCAGCAGGAGTCAGTGGTGCGGCTTCGATTTCTCGTTCAAGCGCTAACTTGAGCACTTCATCCATGGATTCCACAAAGTGGATTCGCATGTCCTTACTGATGTACTCCGGCACCTCCGGCATGTCCTTCTCATTGTCCTTGGGAAGAATCACTTCGGTGATACCGTGACGGTGCGCAGCTAAAATCTTCTCTTTCACCCCACCAATGGGAAGCACTTTCCCACGAAGGGTTATTTCACCAGTCATGGCAATGTCACCACGCACCGGAATGTTGGTGAGTGCACTACAAAGAGTGGTGGCAAGGGTGATGCCGGCTGACGGTCCATCCTTGGGAATCGCACCCTCAGGCACGTGCACATGGATGTCCAGGTGGCGGTAGAAGTCCTTGGGAATCCCCAGCGTCTGGGCTCTGGACCGAATGTAGCTCATGGCCGCCTGAGCGGATTCCTGCATCACGTCACCCAGCTTACCCGTGGTGGTGAGTTTGCCACGACCGTCCATAACAGTGGCTTCGGTGGTAAGAATCTGCCCCCCCACCTCCGTCCAGGCAAGCCCGGTGGTAGCCCCCACCTCGTTGTGACGGTCGGTCTTGAGGTCTCGGAACTTGGGCGGGCCAAGCAGTTTCCCCACTTCGCCCGAACTCACCTTCACAGAACCATCCGCAACGCGTTTCCCTTTGCCCGGCGACTTCGCCTTTGCCGCTGCGGCCTTCGCAGCGGGAGCTGCTGCTGCCGCCTGGGCAGCTTGCGTCACGACATCCCGAGCGATCTTACGGCAGACATTGCCAATTTCGCGTTCGAGATTGCGGACTCCTGCTTCCCTGGTGTAGTCGCGAACGATGGTATTCAGCCCATCGTCCTGGAACCGCAACTGGCTGGTATCCAATCCGCATTGTTCCAGTTGTTTAGGCACCAGAAAGCGCTTGGCGATCTCCATCTTTTCCAACTCGGTGTAGCCAGAGAGGCGGATGACCTCCATGCGATCCTGCAAAGCCGGTGGGATGGTGTGCAACACGTTTGCAGTGGCGATGAAGAAAACGCCACTCAGGTCGTACTCCACATCCAGATAGTGGTCGATGAACGAGGTGTTCTGCTCAGGGTCCAAGACTTCGAGCAGGGCGGCTGATGGGTCCCCACGAAAATCCGTGGACATCTTGTCGATCTCATCCAGCATGAATACCGGATTCACCGTACCGGCCTTCTTCATCATCTGCAGAATTTGGCCGGGGAGCGCGCCGATATAGGTGCGCCGGTGACCGCGGATTTCAGCTTCGTCACGCACTCCGCCTAGAGATAGGCGGACGAAGGGACGCCCGGTGGCCTTAGCAATGGACATACCCAATGAGGTCTTCCCGACTCCTGGGGGTCCAACGAAACAAAGAATCGATCCTTTGGGGCGCTTCACAAGGTGGCGCACGGCAAGGAATTCCAAAATGCGCTCTTTGATCTTTTCCAGGCCGTAATGATCGGATTCCAGCACGGATTGCGCATGGTTGAGATCTTGAATTTCCTTGGCCTTTTTCTTCCAGGGAACGGACAGCATCCAGTCCAGGTAATTCCGCGAAACTGTGGACTCCGCCGACATCGGCGGCATGTTTTCGAGACGCTTCAACTCGGCAAATGCCTTATCCTGCGCGTCCTTCGACATGCCTGCGGCCTCAATCTTCGCCCGCAGTTCGTCGATCTCGCTCTTTTCCCCGCGGCCCAGTTCCTTCTGGATCGCCTTGATCTTCTCGTTGAGGTAGTACTCTTTTTGTGCCCGCTCCATCTGGCGCTTCACGCGACCTTGGATCGTACGGTCGACATTCAGCTTCTCAATTTCAATGTCGAGCATTTCGGCAACGCGATTGAGCCGGTCAAGAGGATCAAAGATCTCAAGGAGTTCCTGCTTCTCTTCAATGGTGAGTTGCAGGTTGGCGCCGATGGTATCCGCAAGTTTGGCTGGCTCGTCGGAACGCACAGCCGCCACCATCGACTCATAATTGAGGTTCTGGCTGAGCTTGACGTACTGCTCAAACAGGCCGGTTACCCGGCTTACCAGCGAACTGAGAACCGGGCCAGGGTCGGACTTCACCACCGCCGTGCGAACTACCGCGCGGAAGTAGCCGTCTTCGTCAGACACGCTCACAATCCGGGCGCGCTCAATGCCCTCGACAAGCACCTTGATATTGCCGTCGGGCAGCTTTAAGCTCTGCACGATGCTGACAATCGTGCCGACTTTATAGATTTCTTCCGGATTTGGCTCGTCCACTGAGGCGTCATGCTGGGTGGCCAGAAACAGTTTCTTGTCGCCGCCGAGCGCATCCTCAAGAGCGCGGACGCTCGATTCTCGACCCACCACAAAGGGGGTCATCATGAAGGGGAAGATCACGACATCGCGGACCGGCATCATGGGAAGCCGTCGCGTGTCGGGTTTTTCTTTGGGTGATGCCATGCTAATTCCAGTGACGAAACGAAGACCCGACCGGATTGGGAATCAACGACCCATTCCGGCAAACGGGAAAGTGGGGAGACCAGCCAGAGTGCTGTTCTAATTGTAGCGCTAACCGGCCTTTTCCAGGAGGCCAAGATTAATGTTCCGGGAAAGCACCATTTCCTTGGTGACCACAAACTCCTTGATTTTCTTGTACGACGGAACGTAGTACATCAAATCAAGCATCAGGTCTTCGAGAATCATCCGCAAGCCACGCGCGCCAAGTTTCCGCTCCAGCGCCATCTGTGCAATCGCATCGATGGCTTCCTCGCTGAACTTGAGCTTCACGTTTTCGAACTCGAACAGTTTCTGATACTGGCGCATGAGGGCGTTCTTCGGTTTCGTCAGAATCTGAACAAGCGCCGCTTTGTCGAGGTCGTCCAGCACTGCGGCCACCGGCAGGCGCCCAATCAACTCAGGGATAAATCCGTAGCGAATGAGGTCCTGCGGCTGCATCTCGCCCAAGAGTCGGGTATCCCGGAGCGAGTAGGCCGTAGGCCGGTTGGGATCTGCCGCCTCTACAAAACCAATCGTCTTCTGCCCCAGGCGCTGAGCAATGATCTTCTCGAGACCGACAAAGGCTCCGCCACAGATGAAAAGAATGTTGGTGGTATCTACCGGCGTGAATTCCTGGTGGGGGTGCTTTCGCCCGCCCTGCGGCGGCACATTGGCAACAGTACCCTCCAGAATCTTCAGCAGCGCCTGCTGAACGCCCTCGCCGGAGACGTCGCGGGTAATCGATGGGTTCTCATCCTTCTTGCTGATCTTATCGATTTCGTCGATGTAGATGATGCCCTGCTGGCAACGCTGCACGTCCCAATCCGCGTTCTGAAGCAAGCGCAGGATGATGTTTTCCACGTCCTCGCCCACGTAGCCAGCCTCCGTGAGCGTGGTGGCGTCCACAATGGCGAAGGGCACATCCAGAATGCGGGCAAGCGTCTGCGCAAGCATCGTCTTGCCGGTTCCGGTGGGGCCCACCAGCACGATATTTGACTTGGCGATCTCAACATCATTGGAGCGCTGGCGATTCATCTGCACGCGCTTGTAATGGTTATAGACCGCAACAGCAAGCTTCTTTTTGGTGGCATGCTGCCCGACAACGTACTGGTCCAAGTATTCTTTGATTTCGAGGGGTTTGGGCAATTTGCCCATGGAAACCTGTGGGGCTTCGGCCTGATCGTCCTCAAGAATGGAGTTACAGACGCCCACGCACTCATCACAGATGTAGGCTCTGGGGTAGTCACTGGGGGAAGAGATTAGCTTTCCAACCTGGTCCTGGGTCTTGCCGCAAAAGGAGCAGCGCAATGTTTCCATCGGTCCCGTCCGTTTCAAGCGTCACCTTCTCCGATCATAGGGCTCCACTACTCGGGCCACAGCCAGTTAGACTGTTGCCCGAAAGCATCGCAAGGCCTTGCCAGCCCACCCCTGATAAACCCTCAAGGGCGACCATCTGGGACCTCCAGGGAAAATCCCGTTACCTGGCTTCGTGATGCCAGGAAGGGAACCATTTCCCCTCGAAACAAACCATCGTCCCCTGCCGTTTTCAGTTTACTCGTTTTGCTGAAGTTTCGCTCCCTCAATTCAATCACGAAGTGGGGAGAGAATGAAAAGCGAAGCTTTCCTATTCTGAAAACTTACGATTCCGCTGGGGAATCGTCTCCGGCAGCGACGGCATTCTCGGGCTCCACCGCCGGGGGAGGCACCTTAACCGCCTTCTCGAACAAAATATTGAGCGTCTTTTCTGTCCTCAACTGGGTGGCTACTCGCTCGAGGCCGCCGTCCTTTTCAAGCCGTTCCCGGATTGCCGTCACGGCCACACGCTCACGCTGGGCAGCACGGGCAATCTCTTCATCTACTTCACGCTGGGACACCTGGATGGATTCGGCGTCGCCGATTCGATCCAACACCAAGCCGGCGCGCACAGCCCGCTCCGCAGGTGCACGCTGCTCCGCGACGATTTGCTTCCAATCCACACCCAAGTTATCCATATCGGCACCTTGCTCAGCAAGTTGACGAATAAGGCGCCGCATCTGCGTTTGCACCTGCTGCTCAACAAACGACTCGGGAACGGGGAACGTGTACATTTCTCCCAGTTTTTCGACAATCGCCTGCTTGGCCTGATCGCGAGCGAGAAACTCACGCTGCGCCAGAAGGGACCCTCGAATCGCTTCTCGTAAGTCGTCCATCCCCTTGTAATCGCCGAGGTCCTGCGCGAACTCGTCATTCAGTTCAGGCAACTCGCGCTTGCGCAAGCCGTTCAGCTTTACCTCAAACGTGACAGTGCGACCAGCAAGGTTCTTACCGGAGTAATCTTCCGGGTAGACGACATCGAACTCTCGCGTTTCGCCTACCTGCATACCGCGCACATTCTCGGTGAATTCGGGCAGGGTATACTCCCCGCCCACTTCAAGATTCATCTCGTCCTGCCGAATAGGCTCTTCGGTCCCCACGTCGGACTTGCTTTCGAGCGAGACCACCGCGACGTCCCCATCTTCCACCGGACGCGGATCGATGTTCACCAGTTCCGCGCGTTGCTCGCGCATGCCTTGAAGGCGAGCATCCACCTCATCGTCGCCTACAGAAGGTTCGGCGTAAGGAGCTTCCAGACTGCTATAGTCCAATAGCTCAAACGCTGGCCGGACCTCAAACTCGGCGGTGAAGGTAAGCGGTTCACCATCGTCGTACTTCAAGTCCTTTACGGACGGAGTACTCACCACATCCAACTCGAGCTCCTGGGCGCGCTTAGCAAAGGCGGATCCCAGAATCTGGTCGATAGTTTCCCGGCGAATATCGTCACGGAAGCGGGAAAGAATGACACCCTTGGGCGCTTTTCCGGGACGGAAGCCAGGCAGGCTCACCTTGGCGGCCAAGTCACCCACCACCCGCTGGCGGACTACTTCCACTTCGTCCGCAGGGACGGTAATTTCCAATGTTCGCTTGCAATCGTCGGCCAACGCTGACTCCTAAGGCAATCGGAATACCCCAAAATGGGGAAGAAAACTCTGTAGGCGGGAGTGTGCGCGAGGCACACTCCCACCGGAAAAAAACTAAGCGCCTACCGCAGAGGAAGCCGCGGTACGCAGATCATCCGCACGGTGAGTGGCCTCCCACGTGAAGCCCTCTTCAGTGCGCCCAAAATGGCCATACGCCGCCGTCTGGCGGTAAATCGGCCGCCGCAACTGCAGGTAATCAATAATGCCACGGGGCGTTAGTGGGAACACCTCTCGAACAATATCTGCCAGACGGGAATCGCTGACAGTACCTGTCCCAAAGCTGTCCACCATGACGGAAACTGGATCCGCCACACCAATGGCGTAGGCCAGTTGCACTTCTACGCGGGTAGCCAAGCCAGCGGCCACCAGATTCTTAGCTACGTGACGGGCCATGTAACAGGCGGAACGGTCGACCTTGGTGGCGTCCTTGCCGGAGAAAGCGCCGCCCCCATGGCGGCCCATGCCCCCATAGGTGTCGACAATAATCTTGCGGCCGGTAAGGCCGGTATCGCCATGAGGACCGCCAATTACGAAGCGACCCGTGGGGTTGATATGGAACTTAGTGGCAGAATCCACCATGTCGCCAGGGATTACGGGGTCAATAATCTCTCGCTTTACGGCCTCGCGGAGTTCTTCAGTGGATACCGCATCGTCGTGCTGCGTGGAAAGCACTACCGCTTCAATGCGGCTGGGCTTGCCATCGACATACTCAATACTTACCTGGCTCTTTGAGTCAGGGCGCAGGAACGGAAGAATTCCCTGCTTGCGGATCTCAGTATTCTGCCGCACCAGACGATGCGCCAGCATGATGGGCAACGGCATCAGTTCCGGAGTCTCTGTACAGGCGAAGCCAAACATGAGGCCCTGGTCACCCGCTCCTCCTGTATCCACGCCCATGGCGATATCCGGGGACTGGCTCTGGATCGCGTTCAGAACGCTGCAGGTTTTCCCGTCAAATCCCATTCGTGCGTCGTTGTATCCCACTTCGAGAACGACATTCCGAATCAGGGTAGGAACATCCACATAGCTGTGGGTGGTGATTTCCCCGGAAACCAACACGAGGCCGGTGGTCACCAGCACTTCGCAGGCAACACGGGCGGTGGGGTCATCGGCAACCACGGCGTCCAGAACGGAATCAGACAACTGGTCAGCAAGCTTATCCGGATGCCCTTCGGATACGGATTCCGACGTAAAGATGTGGCGGTTTTCGGCCATGAGCAGGGGGTCCTCCTGTTTGTTTTCTAGGGATTGCTACGCGCTGGGCAAGCATTGCTGACGCCTGAGTCGCCTGACGCCGAAGTGCTTAGTCCGCGAAGAATGGCGCGAACGGCGGGTGGCTGAGCACAGTAGCCCAATCCTTAAGTGTAAGGTCTGCCGCCGAGTGCGTCAATTCAATCTGTGCTGGTTGCCTGCGCAAAGGAGGCGAGTTGTCCCCCGGGATGGGGAGTTGCATGGACATTCACCGAGCGGATGGCCAGCGGGCCTTCCTGGCAGGATGGCTGGAGGTTGGGGTCAGAACGGAGCACCAACTGGAGGCCGCTAGCGCTTTGCGGCAGGGCAAGGGAAACGCTTTGCGAGAATTGCTGACCCTCGCGTTTGTGGCCAGTCTCGACTTCTTGGGCGCGGGAAATCAGCGTAATTCCGCTGGGGTTCCGGATTTCCCAGCGCAGCGAAGCCTGGCAGACCTCAGCTATGCCGGGCTCCCAAATTGTGGCGACGCGGATGGAACCGATACCGGAACCTGAAGGCAACCGACGCGCAAGCAGGATTACTGGTAGCTCAGCCGGCCCGGCGAAGTGGAACCGAACTCCGCCTCCGGCCTGCGGCACGGTTTTCACTTGCTCGCCCTGCGCGGCGGACCAGTCGAAGCCTTGCGCGACGAGAGGAAATCGCAATGAGGGGTTGTAGTTCCACACCGGATCCTGGCTGGACAGGTCCCGTTTATCCGCGATCACTTCTTCTTCGGAAGGTTCACAAAACACTGACTTCGCTCCAATCGCCGCGCTCCAAAGGCGGAGGGCACTCCCCATCGATCGGTTCCCGCGGAGGCCCTGCGCGACGAACTGCCGGACGAGCGCGCTACAGGGAAAGGTGTGAGGTGAAGCAAGCAGCCTCTCGCCAATTATGTCGAAGAGCAGATTCTCTGCCTGAGGATCACCCGTCTCGACAAGATACTGCAGGAACGCGCGGGATTGGACGGAACGACCCTCCTCAAGCAGCAACCGAAACAGGGCCTGCGCACTCCAACCGCGAAGAAAGAGGCGGTTATAGTGTCCGCTGAAGACAGGCGGGGCCATTAGGATGAGGTCCCGATCGAGGGAGGAGGCCAACGGATTCTCCTGCTCGGAGGCATGGAATTGCCAGACGGCCAGCATCGCCGGGAAACTGCGGTCGCGTTCGCGGGCATACCGTAGCCATTTGTCCGCCTGCGTATCGTCGCCAAGATGAGAGTATATCTGCGCCAGCCAAAGCGCCGCCTGTGTGTTACGGGCGTTTCCCCGCAATGCCATTTCAAGGGCAGAAATGCAGTCTGAAGCTGCGGGAGCCGTGACCATGCATTGCCCGGCTTCGCGTAACTGCAGCCGAGGATCCTGAAACCACAGCGGAAAATCCCAACCACCAGGAGTCCCCGTGGGGGCTGGCCCGGGAGGATGACTCTTCCGGGAGGAGGCCCCAGCGTGGGCCGAGTCATATGCCGTGTGCCCTCCCAGCGCACCCAGCAGTGCAATCGCCAACAGCATGGGGAGAGCCAAGAGGAATGCCGCACCAGCCCGACAAAAACTGACAGTTGGCATGGGAATGACCTTCGCTGCCTAACCGGTAATCCCTGGATAAACCCCGGACCTGCGCATGTCCTGTACCTTTCGTTCGCTACCGGCTGTTATCGGCGGGTAGGGCGCACTGCGGTAGGCCGGAGGAGTCGCGAAGTGCTAGCGGGTGATGGAAACAGGTGATGGCAGAGTGGTGGGCAACGGATACTCAGTAAAATCTCCGAGGTTCTGTAATGTTTCCCGGCGGGGCTCCGATGGAACCTATGCAAACGGGCCGCGGTGACTTGATCTAAATCAAGCCTTGCATGAAGGACATTGCCCTTCTAGCGCCAAATATCCACGGTCCAAGTATTCACGGTCCAACCCAACCCGGCAGGGTGCCTCAAGGAGAGCTTCGGACTATGATGATCCCCCCTCTGGTTCAACGAACAAAAGATATTTTGGCTTGCGTTGCAGCCTGGAAACTTAGCGGGTTGTGCCTATTCTTGGCCCTCCCGTTCCTGCTCAATAGCCAAACCGCGGCGGGTCGCGCGGACGTGCGTCCGCAGCAGAAGATGGGCGCCAACGATCTCATTGCGGTGTCCATCTACAACGCCGAGGAGCTATCACTGCAGGCGCGTATCGCCGAGGACGGAAGGCTGAGGCTGCCCATGTTGACGAAGCCCTTACCTGCTGCGGGTTTGCTCCCGGCTGAACTGGAAATCGCCATTGGAACGGCCTACAAAAATGAAGGCATTCTGGTGAACCCGGTGGTGACGGTCTCCGTGCTGGAATATGCAAGCAAGCCCGTAAGCGTGATTGGAGCCGTGAAGCAGCCCGTGACTTTTCATGCAGACCAGCCCATTACACTGTTGGAGGCTGTGACCCGCGCAGGCGGGTTCACCGATGAGGCGGGCTCTTTCCTCTTGCTGAGCGCCAAAGCTTCCATACCTGGTGAGGACACGCGCCGAGACGGTGCGGTGCTTACGGAACGAATTCTCATCAGTGACTTACTGGAATCCGGCAGTGCAACGGCTGGCATCCGGCTGCGCGGCGGTGAAGAAATCCGCGTGCCGGAAGCAGGCAAGATCTACATTGTCGGAAATGTAAAGAAGCCAGGCAGTTTCCGGATCCCCAACGACCACGAAACCAGCGTACTGAAAGCCCTCGCCATGAGCGAAGGGCTCCTGCCCAATGCGATGAAGGAAGCCTATATCTATCGCAAAGCGCCCGACGGAAGCAAAGCGGAGATCCCCATCAACCTCAAGGCACTGATGGCGCGAAAAGCGACTGACATCACACTGCTTCGCGATGACGTTCTCTATATCCCTGAGAGCGGCAAGCGCAAGGCGACGATGACAGCCATGGAGAAGGCCTTAGCCTTCGGCTCGGCCACCGCATCAGGGATGTTGATCTGGGGAGTTGCCCGCTGACGAAGGCAGCCGCATCCGGGCGGAGGGATATGCACTGCGGAACTCTGGCGCCGCGTCCTCTGGCTATAGAGAATTGATGACCAAACAAGAGAAAACCCAGAGAGAACTTGAGGTGGAGCTTGCATTCGGAACAATCGAGCCACGATGAACTCGCCATCATCCCCCGGCAGACGCAAGGTATGGTGGGGCGTGAATGGGGTGCAGGGAACCCCGGCAGCCATGGCAATTCCCTGATGGCGTACTCTGGAGCACCATCGCGCCCGCCGGCTGAGGAAGCAATTCCACTAGCGCAATACCTGGCGGCCCTGATGCGCCATAAATGGAGAATCGCGCTGTTTGCGATCTTGTGCGGCCTGGTTTCGTTGATTGTGTCCCTTCGGGTCACCCCCTTGTATGAGTCGATTGCGATTATCGATATCGACCGCAATAGCGAAGTGGAAGCCGTTGGGGGCGAAGCGCGTGCCGCAGCAGCACAAGGAAACTCGGAGCAGTTTATCTCTACCCAGATTCGACTGGTGCAGAGTGACGCGGTGCTAAGGCCCGTAGCGGAGAGACACCAGCTTCCGCTGGAGGAGCACGACACCTGGTTCGCCCCGGTGCGCGATAACGAGCAGGCGGCGCGCAACATGGCTCCTGCCCGCCTGAAACGGCTGAAGGTTACGCATCCACCGCAGACCTTCCTGATTTATATCCAGTACCGGTCGCCTGACCCACAGCTTGCGGCGCAGGTAGCCAACGAGATTGCGCAATCCTACATCGACCACACATTCCGCATTCGCCACGAAAGCTCGCAGGCACTTTCGGCATTCATGGAGCGGCAACTGGATGAGCTACGCACAAAAATGGAACGTTCAAACGCGGCGCTGGCGGAATTTGAGCGGGAACTCAATATGATCGACCCGGAGGAGCGCACGTCGATCATCTCCTCGCGGCTGCTGCAGTTGAACACGGAGTACACCCAGGCACAGGCGGAGCGGGTGAAGCGGGAGGCCGCGTTCCGGGCGTTGAGCCAGGGATCGATGGAAGCAGCCACCATGTCGCAGCACGGCCAGCAACTGGTGGAATTACAGAAGAGGGAGCAGGAACTCCTGGAAGCCTTTGCCAAAGTGAAGCAACACTATGGGCCAAATCATCCGGCCTACGGCGCCGCCAAAGCAGAGTTGGATCAGGTGACCGCCGCACTCGACAAGACCACTTCCAGTGTCCAGCGGCAAATCGGGCTGGGATTCGAAGAATCTGTGCAGCGCGAAGGTCTGCTCGACAAAGAGCTACGAAGCACCAAGGCAGAGTTTGACCGATTGAACGCCAGTTCCTTTCAGTACAAGACGCTGAAGCGGGAGGCCGACGCGGATCGCAAACTTTACGAGGAACTCGTGGCAAAAACCAAACAGGCCACCATCAACGCAGGTTTCCCAAGCAGCGCCATCCGTATCGCGGACCTCGCCCGTCCGGCCTACGCTCCGGTGAGCCCGAATATCAAG
Organism: uncultured Solibacteraceae bacterium; assembly: GCA_964618435.1. Lineage (GTDB taxonomy): Bacteria > Acidobacteriota > Terriglobia > Bryobacterales > Bryobacteraceae > JACTMJ01. Next base: position 23,642 of record CAZUAX010000015.1, on the reverse strand, counting down.
GTAAATGTTCTACTGGCAATGGTCCTGGGGCTGATGCTGGCAATTGGGGTGACTTTGCTGTCGGATTCCATGGACTCTACAGTCCGTGATCCCGAAATGGTGTCGGCGGTGATGGGCAGCGAAGTGCTGGGGATGTTGCCGAAGGTAAGGGGCGCGGCTGGCAGTCTGGTGCCCACGATGCTCCTGGAGTCTGGAGCAAACTCCCGGGCGCTGGTGCGGAGCGCAGATGTAGCGCAGCGGCCGGCGATCAATTATCTGGAGTCGGTAAAGACGCTCCATGCCTCGCTCGTGCTGGCGGATGTGGAGCAGCGGATACGGTCGATGATGGTGACCAGCGCTGCACCCGCCGAAGGCAAGAGCACGGTAGCCACGGCCATTGCCATCAGCCATGCAGGAAAGGGCAAGCGCGTGCTGCTGATTGATGGCGACCTGCGCCGACCCAGCCTTGCCGACAAACTGAAGATCAGCAGCCGGCAGGGTCTGGTAGATGTTTGCCTGAAGGGCGCGTCGTGGCGGGATGTTGTGCATTCGATGGCGGAACTTCCAACCCTTCATGTGCTTCCCACCGGCGCCTGCAATCGTCGCGCGATCGATCCCTTTGCGGCCGTCCTGGCAGATCTCCTGGCGGAGGCCACGGAAGAATACGACCTGGTGGTGGTGGACTCCCCTCCGTTACTGGGCTTCCCGGAACCATTGCACGTGGCATCGCTGGTAGACGGCGTATTGTTGGTAGCCCTCTCTGGCAGCACCAATCGGAAAGCGCTGCAGTTGGCGCTAAACCAGCTGCGCCGGATTGGCGCACAGACGTTGGGAGTGGTAATGAACGGCGCGACACGAGACACGCAGGGAGGCTACTACTACCATCACTACGCGTCGCACTACAGCCAGAAGGCACCCGCGGCGAACCGGGCCGAAGAACCCTACGCCGACGAAGGCGTTGACGCAACCGCCCCGAAGAAGATGGCTTCCTGAGATGGCGGACCGAGCCCTGCAGCAAACAGGCAGGCAACATAGGCATTGGCTCTACCTGGCGCTGGGCGTCTTCGCCGCAGCAGGGAGCCAATGGCTGACGGTATGGATACTGGCGCGGACAGCGGATCCACAATTGGTGGGGAAGTATGGCCTTGCCTCTGCGTGGCTGGCCCCCTTGCTCGCCTTGTGTGGACTCCAATTGCGCCCCTTGCTGGCAACCGAGAACGCCTTGGAGGAAAGACTCGTTGTGTATCGCCGCTTGCGCTGGATGGGAATGGGTACAGCGTGCGTTGCAGTGATCGGGACCGCCTGGCAGTGGTTGGCAAAGGACGGGTTGGCGCAGGACGGCTTGGCCTGGATCTTGGCGGCGGCTGCGCTACCACGGTTTGCGGAAATGATGAGCGACTTCAGCTACGGGGTGCGCACTCGACGAGGCGAGTTCCTTGCCATCGGCTTGTCCCAGCTGTTACGCGCCGTGACAAGTTTCTGTGCATTTGGCCTCGTTTGGATGGAGACGCGCCACCTGTCCGGCGCTCTGGTGGTGGGCGGAGTAACAGCATGGGCGATCACGCTTCTGCTCGATCGAGAGGCGTTAGGCGCCCCAACCGCAGAGGTGTTGGCGGGTGCGCAACCTCTAGATATGGAGGCCAGCCTTAATAGTCGCCAGGCAGAGATGGCGACTTTGCTTCGCGTGGCAGTTCCCCTTGCTGCCGTGATGTTCCTGAATCAAGCGGTTGTGGCTTCGCCGAGGCTGCTGCTTGGGGTTTGGATGGACTGGGATAGCATTGCGGTGCTGAGTTGCCTAATGAGCTTGCTGGTGCTGCCTGGGCTGCTGGCTTCTTCGTTCGCAGCAGGGCTTTCCCGGGAATTCGCTGAGAGCTTAGAGAGAGACAACCTGGCCGGAGTATGGCCTTTGACGAGGGAAGCACTCCTCCGCGTGGTGATGGTGGCAGCACCATGCGGCTTGGTGCTGGTGCTTTTCGGCGGCGAGGTGATGGCCTGGATTTTTGGGGACGCCTATCAGGTGGACCGCCTGACCCTGAGCGGTGCGATGCTGTTCGCCGTCTGCTGGGCCATGGCAAGCGTGTTTGGAACGGCGGCCACGGCAGCACGGCTGGTGATTCCGCAGGCGGTCGCGTTTGGGATTGCCCTTGCAGTGTGTTTGCTTCTGGGCGTCATCCTGATTCCCAGATCCGGCTTAACTGGCGCCACTCTCAGCCTTGGCTGCGGAGGCTTGGCGCTGGTGGCGGCTTATCTCATGGAGTTCCATTGGGGTGTTCGCAAGCAGCGCGGAATCCGCATGGGGCAGGAACAGAAAATCCAACCGAAAGAGGGAATTGCCGATGCTTGACCGCAAGGAAATCTCGCCACGGCGCGTGCTGCATGTGACCTCCGCACTGGACCCAGGCGGAATTGAAACGTGGCTGTTGAGGCTTGTGGAACATACCGGTGACGCACGGCTGGTTACGGGTGTATTGGTATTAGGCTCCCAGGATGGCCTGCTCGCTTCCAGGTTTCGTGAGCGCGGGGTGCAGGTGTTGCGCGTGGACCCTAGGGGGAACTGGCTGGGATTCCTGCATCGTGTATCCACGGCAATGAAGGACAGCGGACCGTGGGACATTGTGCACAGCCATGCCTATCGGCGTAGCGCACTCATTCAAATCGCCGCTAGCCAATTGGGAATTCCCATACGCATTACGCATAGCCACAATGCCCATGGCCAGGATGACGCCTATCCCTGGTGGCTGCGCGGCACCGGACGTTCTGCCGCCACTGCGGTGATTCGCGTGCTAAGCCATCATCTGCTTGCATGCAGCGGGCGCGCGGCGCGGTCGCTATTCGGGCAGTCCGTCGTTCGCAACGGCGACTTCGTGCACATGCCTTATGGGTTAGATGAAGAGCGTTTCCATGCAGCCAGCAATTTGCCTGCTGGCACTACCGCCTCCGCATTTCGGGCAAAGATGGGCATTCCGGAACACGCGCGGGTGGTTGGACACATTGGACGATTCATGCCGCAAAAGAACCACCAGTATTTGCTGCGAACCGCAGCGCAAGCCCTACGTATCCGCCCTGATCTGCACTTTCTACTGGTGGGCGATGGTCCGCTGCGGGAAGACATGGAACTGCTCGCGGAGTCTCTTGGCATTCGTCATTGCGTAACCTTTGCCGGACACCGCCTGGACATCCCCATGCTGTTGCGGCATGGAATGGATGCCTTTTTCTTCCCTTCGCGCTGGGAAGGGCTGGGAATCGTCATGCTGGAGGCGCAGGTCGCCGGCTTGCCTTGCTTCCTTTCCGACTGTGTACCCCCGGAGGCCAATGTCTTTCCAACCAGGAACCGCCAGTTTTCATTGGATGTGCCGCCGGACCGAACGGCCAGGGACCTGCTGCAGTTCCTTGAAACCAAGGACGTTACCAGCCAGCGTGTCCCCACCACTTTGCCAGCAGGCTACCAGATCCAGCACAACGCCGCGTTGCTTACGGCTCTATATCGCAGGCCGATAGCTGAAAAATTGCCACAGAGGAGGGTGGGGAGCAATGCACAACCCGCTTGAACTGGCCTTGGCCTTCATTCTGGTGGCAGGGCATGCCCCACTGCTGTTGCAGATTGTTTCGCGCATGCGCCGCGGCTATCTTCCTCCGGCCTGGCAGTTTGGCGCCCTGGGCGTGATGCTTTTTTATGACCTGGGTCTTCTGCTGCAAATGTGCGGATTGCCCTATCGGAGCGTCTTCTTTCCGGACCTGGCCCAAGCAAGTGAGGGAGAAATCACCCTGCTGGTGATGACAGTGCTTGGCGCTCCTTATCTGCTTTGGGGCGGATCACGGCTAGTTACGCGAGATATCCTGCTTCCCAGTGAAACGCACCTGCTACACTTTGCACCTCGGATGCAGTGGTTGTTCATAATCTTGCTTCTGCCTCCTTCCCTGGCCCTGGCAGCCTTTGGTGTTTCCGCGGTTTGGGGTACGGTGTCCATTGCCGCGATCAAGATGGAGTGGCTCTCTACGCTGGGGAGCGCATACATTGCCTTCCTGTTGCCCATGTTCGCGGTTGCGTTCCTGGTGCGTTCTGACTTCAGCCGCCGAGCGCCAGGCAGGCTTCTCGTGCTGGCTATGGTGGCGTGCTCCGCCTGCGCAACCCTATTTCTGGGGCAACGAACGATGACGCTCCTGCCTCTGCTGGTTCTTCTGCTCTTCTACGTTCGATTCCGTCTTCGCTGGGTGGCAGTGGGGCTCGCACTGCTTGTCGCCTTTGCCGCTGGGATGGTGTGGTTCTACAAGGGCTATGCGATTGACCAAAATCTCTCCTTTGAGGAACGGGTAGTCAAGGTGCTAAACGACGACTTCACCCGTGGCAACGTTCTCTTGCGCGCGCTACAGGAATCGGAGATGGTGGGCACCCGCGTGTTGCCCTCCCCCGGCCAAGGCTACCTCTACGCGGCCACGTTGTACATCCCGCGCAGAATCCTCCCGCAGAAGGGATATTCCACCACTGCCTACTTTACGGGCATGACCGCGGGGCAGGAAGTGGAGTTCCTCAACTGGAGCCTGGGTGTTGGATTCCTTGAGCAAATCAGCCTGAACTTCGGCATTCTTGCGCTGGCGCCTGGCATATTGCTCTACGGCATGTTGCTGGGGATTGCCGATACCATTCGGCGCCTACACCCTGGAGCCCTGCCGGGAATCTGCTTGGGTGCCGTGTGGATGTCGGGATACGATGCAGCATCCGTAATGCTCTACTTCGGATCCATGGTGCTGTTTGCGAATCTGCTGGAAATGGTCTTTGCGGGTGCGCCCCAGTCGCTACGCAACCTGCAGACCCCGACCCCCTTCCGAAACCAGCAGCCAAGCGCTGCTCTAGTGAGGTAAGAGAAAGATGTCCATCAATCCATTGGCTTGCCAACCGCAATCGAGCCCACTAGTGACGATTGGCATTCCCTGCTTCAACTGCGCGGATTATCTGCCTGGGCTCATCCGGTCGATTGCTGCCCAAACCTATCCCAACTGGGAGGTAGTCGCCATTGACGACGGCTCCACGGATGCCACCCGAGACATTCTGCGTGAATTAGAAAGCCCCAGGATTCGCGTGTTTCTCGACAATGAGAACCGCGGACTTAGCCACCGGCTGAACCAGATTGCGGATCTGGCGCAGGGGGAACTCCTGGCGCGCACAGATGCTGACGACCTAATGATGCCCACGCGTATTCAGCGACAGGTGGAAGCATTCGCTGCAGACCCTTCGCTGGAGGTGGTAAGCACGGGCTGTTACGTGGTGGACAACCAAAACCAGCTGCGTGGCATACGGAGAATTCCTCAACTCGCGCGTACCGCCAACGAAGTGATGCTTCGCAATGGACCTTCGCATCCCACGGTGACCACCACCACAGACTGGGCAAGGCGCAATCGCTACCGCTGTGAATCACGGCGAGGCGAAGATTTGGACCTCTGGATTCGCACCATAGAACACAGCCGTCTGCTGTATATTCCCGAACCGCTGCACGTCATACGCGAGGATCCTGACTTCGACTACGCCAAGTACCAAAGGACCATTCGCAATCACCGTAAAGTAGTGCGCCGCTACCTGAAGGAAATGAACAATCCGTGGCTCACCATCGCAGTGGAGTGGCGCCTTCTCGCACGCTCACTCGGTTACCGGATGGGCAGGCTTCTCGGGGTAGCTAGCTCGATGGCAGCACGCCGAAATGCCCCCGTTTACTCAGAAGAGACCACGAGGCAAGTGATGCGCGTATTGCGCGAATTCAGCCAGCAGGGCAATATGGCTGCGGCGGTAACAGACTGAGAGCCACTTTTCGAAAATGGATGGATGCCGCTCTGTCACGCGGCGTCGGAGCTCCCAGAGACAATTTTGCGCAAGACAATCCGGCGAAACAGGGGAAGCCGCCGCGATGCGGGACACGAGTGCGATACTGGGGAAAACCAGCCCCGCTGGACAACGCCCCCCCGCTTATGTCATCCACAACGGAGCCCACGACCACCGCTTCCTCGCAGACTGTCACACAATCTGTGAGCGTGGCCCGTTGCGCTTGCGCGGTGTGCGACGAACGCCATTGCGTGCCTATCTCGCGACGTTCCCGCGAAGGGGGTGAACTTGTTACCGTGCTTTGCGCGGGCTGTGGCGTTGCACGAACTGACCCCATTCCTAGTGCGGAAGAACTCGCGGAATACTACGCTTCGGAGTACCGCCTCGATTACAAGGGCGTGATGATCCCCAGAAAGAAGCACGTGCTACGCGCCAGCAGGCTCGCACGGGAACGCTTGGCTCACCTGAGACCGCTCTTGCAGGAAGGCGACCGCATGCTGGACGTGGGCGCGGGCGGTGGAGAGTTTGTGGCACTGGCGAGAGCGGTAGGATTTGCCGCCGAGGGAATTGAGCCCAATCAAGGGTATGCGAACCATGCGTCTGGCGTTCTGGGTCTTCCCGTGCGCCAAGGCCTCTGGCAAAGCGCAGAGGTGGGCAAGGAAAGTCTTGCCGCAGTAACCATGTTCCATGTACTGGAGCATTTGCCCGACCCACTGAATTGCCTGCTAAGGGTGTCTGAATGGTTGCGACCAGGGGGATTCCTATTTGTCGAGGTCCCCAATCTCCTAGCCCCGCTCGGCACACGGTCACGCCGATTTCATCGGGCGCATTTAGTCCACTTCACGCCAGAAACTCTTGCCGCGACCCTGCGCCGGGCGGGGCTTCGCGTGACAGAAGCAACCGCACCCGGAGATGGCGGTAATGTAAGGGCCCTGGCACGGAAGGTGGCTCCCGATGATGTCCCGCCGTCGTCACACCAGACTGAGGCAGAGTTGGAGCACACGACCGTTGAGCAGATCCTGAGTCATGAGCGAAGCTCCCACTTCCGGCCAAGCCTTTTAGTTCCCCACACGAGGCGCTTCGCGGGACGTCTGCTGTCGGCGCTGGAAGAGCAGCTTACCGTTTTGCGCCTGCCGGATGCGAAGGCGGTATTGGCGGCAGTGCTCAACGAAGAGAAGTGAAACGGAAATTCACTCGCGATTTATGGGCACTCGGAGGAGGACGTTCGCAAATCAGCGCTACTATAGCGGAGTATGTCCCACCCCCATCTCCCGTTGTTCTTTGAGCGCCTTAGCCCAGAGCGCCAAATTGAACGAAGCAGAGAGTTCCTGACGCGATGGAAAACGCGCCGCACAGTGCGCACTTTCTCGAGCGAACCTGTCCCCTTCGAGTTAATTGAAAACGCAATCCGGGCTGCCGCGTGCTCACCTTCAGGCGCCAATCAGCAACCCTGGCATTTCGTTGTGGTACGGGACCCGGAAGTGAAGCGAAGGATTCGCATCGCTGCTGAAGCCGAAGAGAAGATGAACTATGAATGCCGCTTCCCCGACGAGTGGCTGCAAGCCCTAGCACCCTTCGGCACGGACTGGCAAAAGGAATTCCTCGAAACTGCGCCCTATCTGATTGTGGTTTTTCGCATCGACTACGGACTGGAAGAATCGGATGGCGTGGAGAGAAAACGCAAGCACTACTACGTGCAGGAAAGTGTTGGCATTGCTTGTGGAGCAATGTTGGCTGCACTGCATTGGAGCGGCCTTGCAACATTAACTCACACGCCCAGCCCCATGGGCTTCCTCACGGATATACTGGGGCGCCCAAAAAATGAGCGCCCCTTTCTTTTGATCCCCGTGGGCTACCCCGCATTCGGAGCACAGGTGCCGGCGATCCAGAAAAAGCCTCTCGCAGAAGTGCTCACGGTCCGCTAAGCCTTTAATCCGTCCACTTGACGGCATCGCGCTGGAAGGGAGCGTTAGTTGGAAGGAGGCACATAGTCGGGGGGCATTTCCGACTTGCCTTCCCCGAAGAAATACTCGTCCATCTGCTGGATCAGGAATTCCTGGGCTTCCGGAGTAGCGAGGTTAAGACGGTACTCGTTCATCAGCATCTTCATGTGCTCTTTCCACTGATTCCAGGCTTGCTGGCTGACATTTTCGAAGATTTTCTGTCCCAGCGGATGGCCTTCAAACGGAACCTCAGTGAGTCCCGGAAGTTCTTGGTGCACTTTCACACAGTTCACGATGCGCATGCGTTTGTTTGTCTCCTCTGCAACCGCCAGCCTGGCGTGCCAACAATTCCCGGCAATCGTCCCGGCGAAGAGCATATAGTAAATGGCTATGCGGCGCTATTTTTTTCTGCTCCTTTTGATGATCCCACTACTTGCCGAGGTTCCGAAGACCGACCTGCGCAATGGCATACGTCCCAACACCGATACCGCCTTTCAGCCACGCGACTATACCCGCTCCGAATGGGATGCCCGACGCGTCGATCTAAAGCAGAGGGTTCTCTTCGCCGCGGGGCTGGACCCCATGCCCGCGCGGACTCCCCTGAATGCGCAGGTTTTCGGACGCATTGAGGGCGATGGCTACACCATCGAGAAGGTGCTTCTGGAAACCATGCCCGGCTTTTTTCTGGGCGGCAACCTGTACAGGCCACGAAATGCCCAGGGCAAAGTTCCGGCAATTCTTCATCCCCATGGGCACTGGACCTATGGACGCCTCGAAAATCAGCCGCTCTATTCTGCCCCAACGTTCGGCATCAATATGGCACGCCAGGGCTTTGTGGTGTTCGCCTACGACATGGTGGGTTATAACGATACGCCGCAGGTACCGCACCGCTTTACCGGCAAGCGCGAGCAGTTGTGGCAGTTTACCCCTCTGGGCCTGCAACTTTGGAACTCCATCCGCTCACTGGACTTCCTGGAGGGCCTCCCTGACGTGGACCCCAAGCGCATTGGAGCTTCCGGTGCATCGGGTGGAGGCACCCAGGTGTTCCTACACGCGGCGGTGGATGAGAGGGTGGCTGCCGCTGCGCCGGTGAATATGGTTTCGCTCATCATGCAAGGAGGCTGCATCTGCGAAAACGCACCTCATCTTCGTGTGGATACACAGAACGTGGAAATGTCGGGCCTGATGGCGCCCCGTCCGCAACTGATTGTAGCGGCCACTGGCGATTGGACCCGCAACGTCCCCACGGTAGAATTCCCGGCCGTGCAGAAGATCTACAGCCTCTATGGTGCAGCCGACAAAGTGGAACATGTGCAGTTTGAAGCGCCACATAATTTCCATAAACCCAGCCGGGAAGCGGTCTACACCTTCTTCAATAAGGTCTTCCTGGGCAAAGATGGCTCGCCGGTGGCGGAGCGTAGCGCTACCGTGCCGGATGCGCGCGACCTTCTAGTGCTGTGGAACCATGCTCTTCCAGACCATGCACTCAACTTCCCGGATCTGTTTGCGGAATGGCGCGGGATGTCAGAATCGCATGCCTCGCAACTGGATGAAGGCGTTCTGCGCCGTCGTCTGGCCATGGCGGTGGAGGCCACCATGCCGACGCAGGTAGAATCCGTCGCCGACGGAGCGCAGACACTGCTAAGCGCCGGAAAGGGTGATCGGGTTCCTGTGCGGGTGCGGAAGGGCGGCTCCAGCAGCAAGGAGGCGGTCATTCTGGCACATCCAAGCGGAGGCGCCGCGGCTCTGGCTGCTCAGGATCTAATGGCGCGGACGGGCAAAGACGCTACCGTGTATGCCCCAGACCTGTACCAGACTGGCTCGGCCAAGGCCCCAGTAGCCGACCGCCACCTGCACCACACTACCTTCAACTTGAGCGACGACGCGCAGCGAGTACAGGATTTGCTCACTACTGTGGCCTACGCAAGGGCGCAGGGCGCCACCAGCGTCCGCATCTTGGGTCATGAGGAGGGCAACGTCTGGGCGATCCTAGCCGCGGCCATCGCGAATGGAGCAGCCACGGCGGAGGCACCGCCTTTCAGCGCACATCCCGAGTGGGCCTACGATGAGTGGCTCACAGAGCACTGCTTTATTCCTGGATTGCAGCGCGCAGGAGGTATCCCGGTGGCCCTCAGGCTATTGGGCTTGGCCCGCTAGCCAACACCGAGTTCGCGGCGTATTGCGGCAGAAATGCTCTCGCAAAGGCGCTCCACGTCCTCAATATGCCGCGCTTCAATCATCACGCGGGCCAGCAGTTCTGTGCCGCTATAACGCACCAGAACGCGGCCCGCATCTCCGAGTTCCCGTTCTGCCTGCTCAATCTCTGCATGCACTGACGGTATCTCCGCAAGAGGCCGTTTTTCGCGCACGGGGATGTTTACCAGTTTCTGAGGGAAAACGGCGAAGTTCTCCACCAGCCCGTTCAGGGATCGCCCGGTCTCGGCCATCACTTCCAGCACCCGCAAGCAGCTAAGGATGCCGTCACCGGTGGTGGCGAAGTCGCGAAAGATGATGTGGCCGGATTGCTCTCCGCCAAGCAGCAGATCACTGGCCAGCATCTCCTGCAGCACATACTTGTCGCCCACCGCGGTACGCAGCAGGCCCACTCCGGCATCGCGAAGCGCCACCTCAAGCCCAAGGTTGCTCATGACCGTGGCAACTACCGCGGGCAATCCGGATGCGGCATGCAGACGATTGCGTTCCTTATAGTGCAAGCCGCAAACATAGAGTACGCCGTCGCCATCTACCACATTGCCAATGGAGTCAACGAAGAGGGCGCGGTCTGCATCCCCATCAAAGGCCACGCCCAAATCAGCACCGTGATGCACCACGGCTTCGCGGAGGCTATCCAGATGCAGAGCCCCACACTGCAGATTGATGTTGCGTCCGTCTGGCTGGCAGTGGATGGGAATCACCTCGGCACCCAGCCTCCGCAGCACTTCCGGACCCAACTGATGCGCGGCGCCATTGCCTCCATCCACCACCATCCGGACACCCTTCAATCCGATGGGCATTGTCGACGCCAGAAACCCCATGTACTGTTCGTCGAAGGCGCGATCCTCTTCCAGGACGAGGGGTTCGGCAGGCGCGCCGCTAGCCAGAAACTGCAGGATGCGCTGCTCCAACTGCTCTTCGCGCTCATCAGGAAACTTCAACCCCGCGTGGCTGAACACCTTAATCCCGTTGTCCTGAAAGGGATTATGGGAGGCAGAAATCATCACCCCGGCGACATAGCGCCCCGTTCTCGTGAGGTAGGCCACGCCAGGAGTGGTAAGTACGCCCGCAAAATGGCACCGCACGCCCTGCGCGTGCAAGCCGCCAGCAACACTCGCAGCTAGCCAGGGGCCGCTTTCCCGGGTATCCATGCCAATCAGCACAGCGGGTTCCGCATCCAGGTGGCGAGCGAAGTCCCCCAGCGCAAAGCCCACTGCGTACGCAGTGCGCGCGTCGAGCGGCGGCTCTCCAGCCACGCCTCGAATGCCATCGGTTCCAAACAGTGTTCTCGCCAAAACGCTATCTCCGCAAATTGCGAGACACTCCGCACGGAACGCCATCGCTGGATTCTTCTCTATTTTTGGGGCATTTCTTTGGCGGCACCGACAGACGGTGCCTCAACTTCCGACGCCTCAATACCCACCTCTATCCGCACCACTACATTCGTGACCGTGGTGAGCCGCACGAAGGGGTCATTCACATACAGGTTCACGCGATATTCCTTCTTACCCACCACAGCACTCAGGTCAATGGGATCCGTTTCGGCTTCGGTCACCTCGCGGATTCGCAGTTCCGGACCCTCCACGCGAATGAGTTCCGGCATCACAATCTCACTCAGGACCTTATACCCCTCCGGAGGCGATGCTGAGTAATTTACCCGTACCGGAATATCCTTGCGCAGCCTGCGCTCAAAACGAATACGTATCTGGGCAGGAATTGCCCGGTTTAGTCGCACACCCGGAGGCAGAAACACGTTGGAGCTATCCACCGTAAAGGTTCTCTGCCCCGGCTGCAGCACATCGGAAAGATCAAGAATCACCCCAGTCCGGCTCTCCGCGAGGTCACGCACTTTCGAAGAAGGCCCCTGCACCTCTAGCATCACCCGCTCTGGCGCATCACTCGATATCTCCAAATCAGGAGGAATCCCCTTCATCTCCACTGGGGCAGCCAGACTGATTGCTCGCTCCTGGTCACCGACAATCGCAAACCACAGCGCCAGCGCAATCAGCAGCGAGAGTACTTTCCACCAGAAGTCCCGGAATAGTCGTCTCACGATCCGGTCTCCGCTTTAGTTTGGCTTTGGTCTTCAAACGCAGGCATAACAATGGGCTGAGTTCCGCTAAGGTCGCCTGCTTTCTGTGCGGGGGTTTTGCTGGTCATGTGCTGCAGTACACGTGCCTCCACATCCCCAATGGTCAAGTCGGTAGCCAGTTCCCCGAACGCGGCCACAGACACTTTGCCGGTTTCCTCGGATACCACAATCGCAAGGGAATCTGTTTCTTCGGTCACGCCAAGAGCGGCGCGGTGCCTCGTGCCCAGGCTTCGGGATACGTTGGGATTCATCGAGAGCGGCAAGAAACAGGAGGCAGCGGCTACCCGGTCACGATGGATGATTGCCGCGCCATCATGGAGGGCTCCCCCGAACTGAAAAATGGCCAGAATCAGGTCCCGCGATACCAATGCGTCCAATTGGACACCACTCTCCACAAAGGTCCGTAATCCGATGTCCCTTTCCAACACCAGCAGCGCACCAACACGGTTCTTCTGCAGCACGTCCAGCGCCAGCAGGATCTCATCGAGGCCCTCGCGATTCTGTAAGCGCGAGCCAAAGCTGAACATACGTGCCTTGCCCAGCCTGGCAAGCAAACGACGAATCTCCGATTGAAACACCACGATCAGGGCGAAGGCGGTGTAGGGCACTGCGTTGCCGATGATGCTGCGCAGCAGTTCCAGCCCGAAATAGATGGATGCGGTATACACCAGCACCACCAGGACGATACCGAAAAGAATCCGCTCAGCCCTGCGTCCGCGCACGATGGCAAAGAATTGGTAAACCAGGAACGCCACAAGCAACACGTCGATGGCCGCAGTGATATCCATGCGGGGCATCGCGAGCCAAAGCTTGAGGAACAGTTCCTGCATAAAAGCGGCTTCTCTTCCAAAAGAGAGAGTTACGGAGAAATCCGTGACTCTAGTTTAGCGTAGCGTCCGCAAGTTGCCGGAAATAAAAAGGGTGCTCCGATGTGCAGCGCCGCAGCTCCACCCACGACGATGGCATTACCACAGGTTAGTAGAGGTTTTTTTAGGGCGATTGGCTGTTGTATTGAGGATGTAAGCCCGCAGCGTTAGCGAGGCAAACTCACCACACACACAATCTTCACAGCGGGATTTTTCTTTAACTCGGCAATCACCGCTTCGCTTGGCTGCTCGTCGGTCTCTACCACCGCCACGGCTTCCAGCGGCTCTTCCGGCGTAGGCACCCGCTCCTCGCGCCCTAACGAGAAGTTCGCGATGTTGATTTGGTTGTCGCCCAGTACTTTACCAACATGCCCAATTACGCCAGGCACGTCTATGTTGCGCATGTACACCAAAGTGCCCGCTAGAGGGGTCTCTACGGAGATGCCGTCCACCCGCAGCAGTCGGGGCCGGTCAAGAACTACCGCGCCGCCTACCCGCGTTCTTCCCTCGGTGGTTTCCAACTCCAGGTGGATGGCATTGCCATGATCCTGCACATTCTCATGATGCTCGCTGATATTCACGCCGCGGGCAGCAGCCACCTGCATCACGTTCACCATATTGGCGCGCTCTCCCGCCCGCCGGAAAGCGCCTACCACACCCGCATTGCGGATAAGTTGCGTATTTTCAGCAACATCACCAAAGTAAGTAATACGCACTGAACGGAGATTACCCTTGCTGATGCGGGAGGCAAACTCGCCGAGCCGTTCCGCGAGTTGCATGTACGGCTCTGCCTGCCGGTATTCCGCCGGTGACACTTGCGGCATATTCACCGCATTGATGGCCACTCCGTCCCTCAGATAATCGCTCAATTGCTGGGCAATGCGAACACCCACAATTTCCTGGGCTTCTTCGGTGGACGCGGCAATGTGCGGCGTAGCCACCAGAGACGGAACCTTCAGGAAGGCTTCGTCCCCCTTCAAGGGTTCCACCTCAAACACATCCAGTGCCGCACCGCCCAAGTGCCCGCTTTCGAGCGCAGCAACCAGCGCTTCGTGATCAATCAGCTCTCCGCGAGCGCAGTTGATAATCTTCGCGCCCGGCTTCATCTTGGCGAAGGCCGCGGCATCCAGCATCCCTTTGGTTTCCGGAGTCAGCGCTGTGTGCAAGCTCACGAAATCGCTCTGCGCATAGAGTTCGTCAAGAGAAAGCATCTCCACGTTCATGCCGCGCAAGCTCTCCGGATTCACAAACGGGTCAAACGCCACGATGCGCATTTCAAACGCACTCGCCCGCTGTACCACGCCCCGTCCAATGGTTCCCAACCCAATCAGGCCCAGGGTCTTCTCGCGTAGCTCATTCCCCAGGAAGCGCTTCTTTTCCCATTTGCCAGACTTCGTAGATTCCGAGGCTTCCGCCACATGGCGAGCCAGCGCCAGCATCAAGGCCAGCGTGTGCTCCGCTACGGAAATGGCGTTGCCACCCGGCGTGTTCATCACGATGACGCCTGCATCCGTGGCTGCGGCAAGGTCGACGTTATCCACACCCACACCAGCGCGGCCGATCGCGCGCAGCTTAGGAGCCTGTGCCAGCACCTCTCGCGTCACCTTCACCGCGCTGCGCACCACCAGCGCATCGCAGTCCCCCAGATGCTGCTGATACTCCTTTGGACTGGAGACGATCACGTTCCACTCGGTATTCTTCTGGAGAATTGCCAGACCGGCGGGCGAAAGCGGTTCTGCAACTAGGATGTTCATCATCGTGAAAGACCTTATCTACCAGGAAGGCCATGCCAGAACAGGCAACGGCGGCGCGAACGAGCTACTTGTGCGCGCACGGCGTGCGAACAGGCACTGCCGGATCCCTTAGAATAACAAAAGCAGTATGGCACTCCTCGATCAGGTTCAAAAAGATATGGTGGCCGCCATGAAGGCCAAAGATCAACAGCGGTTGGATGCGATCCGCATGATCAAGACCGCCCTCACCAAGGCCAAGGTTGACAGCAATAAGGAATTCGATGAAAAGGCGGAACTTGCGGTGTTGAGTTCCCTGATGAAGCAGCGCAAGGAAGCCGCCGACATGTTCCGCCAGGGGGGACGTGAGGAATCGGCTCTGGCCGAGGAAGCCGAGGCGCGCATCATTGAAACCTACATGCCCGCCGCGCCCACCGACGAGGATCTCGTCGCCGCCATCGAAGCCGCCGCCGCCGAAACCGGAGCCACCTCCGTCAAGGACCTCGGCGCGATGATGAAGGCCGTCCAGGCCAAGCTCGCCGGCAAGCGCGTGGATGGTAAGGCACTTAGCGAGCGTGTGCGCGCCCGGCTTGGCGGTTGACCCCATCCCCGCCGGGCACGGCTCCACTTGCCAGCCATAGCGTCAGGAAGGCTACCCACACCACCGGTTGCCTTAGCGTGTAATCCACCATTCCATAGAGCAGCAGTGCGGGCAATCCCCAGGCCCAGGCATGCCTCCGTGCGCGGAGAATTGATGCCCATAGAGCCGCAGCCAGTGCCAGGGACATCAGAATGCCCCCCTCTGCAGTCCATTCCAACCAGTCGCTGTGGGCGCGATTCACCACTAGTCCGGTGTCGAAGACCTGGAATTGGCGGTATACGTCCGGCCACATTCCGAACCCCCAGCCAGCCACCGGACGCTCTGCGATCATCGCCAGCGATGCCTTCCAAAAGTCGAGCCGGCCTTCAAGCAGAGGAGTCCATTTCGCCATGCGGTACTCCAGCACCGCCGTCCCACCCAGCAAAGCGAGCAGGCTCAGGCCTGCCAGCAGTGCCACCGCCGGCACAAACAGCCACCTCCTGCCGGGTTGTCCGCTACTAAGTCTGGCTCGCCATACCACCAGTCCGTACCCGATCCACTCAAGCGTAACCAGGGCGAGCCCCCCACGGGAGCCCGAAGCAACCACAGCCAGCGTTCCGGCAACGGCTGCCCCCAGAGCCAGTGCGCGTCCGCCAGTTCCCCTTTGGAACAGCCACAACAGGCCAGGAAGCGTCACCACCAGGAGCGCCGCGAGGTGATTGCGGTAAAGAAATGGCCACCAGAGCGCGCGCCCATCCGAACGAGTTCCGTAGTAAGTGCCGTAAAGCCCGCTGGCCAGCGCCACTACAAATATCGTGAGCACCAGGAACGCGCCCATGTTCCGCGCATGATTCCCGTTGCTTGCGCAGCTAGACTTGGCGTCGTGCGATCCGTGGCCGCCTTCACCCTGGGGAGCCGTCAGCCTGAGGGCAAAGCCTTCCCGCAACAGCGGCAGCAATAACAGACTTCCGCACCAGAACTGCAGCCCGTGCAGCGTCAGGAACGGCGAATCGGTGTTTCCTGTCGCCAGTTGCACTGCAGCCAAGGCAGCCCCAGCACACAGCAGTGTCGTTAGCCCGTCCAGTCGCACAAGTGGCCATGCACCCTGCGCCAAACGGTAGAGAGCGTACGCACCCCCAGCCAGCAGTGCCAGATTCCAGTAATCTGGCGAAGGTTCAGATCCCGTAGGCAGGAGAATAGCCACTACCCCAAGCGCGAGCAGCGGTGCCCAGGACGGAGCATCCGCCTCGCTGCCTGTCGTGCGCCGGGCCATGCCTGGCCGCTCGTGCGCATCGCTGCCGTACGCGTCGCTACCGATTACGCCAAAATTCCCGCTTTGGATGCCATCTGCCTGCCCAGCCATCGCGTTATGCCCATTCCAGCGCATCCACCGAATCGTCACCCCTCAGCAGCCGCTTGGGGAACGGACTTTCCACGCTGTTTTCTGCCACTCTATGCCTGTGAGGAATGGATTCGCCCCCCGGACCCGGCACATAATCGGGAATCATCGCCTTCATCCAGGCACGAAGCCGGGAATGGTCGGCCCCCAGTAGAGGCCGCAACTCGTGAATGCGCGTATCTACCCAGGCCCTGTCCACCGGCGGCCCTTGCAGCACCAGGATCTTCTCATGCACCGTCCGCACCAGGTTCTCGTCGTGCAGATAGAGTTCCTCGAAAAGTTTTTCGCCCGGCCGCAATCCCGTATACTCCACCTGAATATCCTTGCCGGGGCGCAACCCGTGAAGCAGAATCAGATTCCGCGCCAAATCGTCGATGCGCACCGGTTGCCCCATATCCAGCACGAAGATTTCGTTTCGCGCGCCCATAGCCATTGCCTGTAGCACCAGACGCGAGGCTTCGGGAATCGTCATGAAGTATCGCCGCATGTCTGGATGCGTTACCGTCACCGGGCCTCCACTGGCAATCTGGCTGCGGAATGTGGGAATCACGCTGCCATTGCTGCCCAGCACATTGCCGAAACGCACGGAGACAAATCGCGTTTCTCCCCCTTCGCCCGCCCCTGACCGGGACTTCACCACCATTTCCGCAATGCGTTTGGTGGCGCCCATTACGCTGGATGGCCTTACCGCTTTGTCAGTGGAGATCATCACCACGTCCCGCACTCCCGCCTGTTCCGCCGCAGAAGCCAGCGCATAGGTTCCCAGGACGTTGTTCTCGAGGGCCATCGCCACATGCCGCTCCATCATCGGCACATGCTTGTAGGCCGCGGCGTGGAACACCACATCCACCCCTTGCTCCAGCATCAGCGCACACAGCCGCCGTTCGTCGCGTACGTCCCCAATCACGGCCAGCAGATCCGCCACCGGAAATCGCTCTCGGAAGTGGTTTTCCAGATGGAAAAGGGGCGTTTCCGCCACGTCCAATGCGACAATCCGCTGGGGCCGGAATCGTACCACTTGCCGGCAGATCTCCGAACCGATTGATCCGGCTGCCCCGGTCACCAGCACCACCCGGCCACACAGCTTGCGCCGGATTCCTTCTTCGTCCAGCGCCACCTGGCTGCGCCCCAACAAATCGGCCATATCCAGCTGCCGCAGTTCTGTCAGCCGCTCCGGCCGCTGCAGCAGTTCCGCAAGTCCAGGTACCGTCTTACACGGCCGTCCCGCCTGGTCGCAGTGCGTCCGCAGTCGCCTTAAGGTTTCCGGAGACGCCGATGGAATTGCAATCAGCACTTCGTCCACCGCGTGCCGCACCACTTCCGTACACAGCCCCACCCCGTTGGTCACCACGGGCAGTCCGTGCATGATTTCTCCGTGCAGCGCCTCATTGTCGTCCACGAAACCCACCGGCTGGTAGCCTAACTCGGGATACCGGGACAAGGCCCTCAGCAGCGCCTGTCCGGCAAAACCCGCGCCGTACAGGAAGACACGCTTGCACGATTTCTCCTGGCCTTCCGCAACCCGTACCCGCCGTTCCCTCCAAAGGCGAACGCCTAAGCGGCCCATCACGGCGATTGCCAGCAGCGCAATCCCTTGCAGAATCGGCACCGACCGAGGCACCGGCTGATGCCGCACCAGCAGGATCACCGTCGAGGAAGCCATCACCGCCACGGCCACCATCTGCCCCAGAATCGCCAGATCCGGTAGGGAAATGCCGTGCCATCCCACTCTTCGCCAGCCCATCAGCCAGAGCAACGGCACCTGGACGGCTACGCATACCCCGGAGGCGTAGATCGCCCCTGGCAGCCACCCGGGCGGCACCTGCAGGTCAAAGCGCAACAGATAGGCAATCCATACCGCGGCCAGCGATGCACCCGCGCAGGTAAGCATATGCAGAACCAGATACAGTTGTTGGCGCGGCTGGCGCATCATGACTCCCGAAACCCCTGGTGGTGTTTACCCGTGTGTTCAGCAGTAGCTGCGTGCACGGTTACTTGCGGCACGGTCTCTTGCGGCTCAGTTACTTGCGGCTGGCCGGATGGTTTGGGATTCCGCCGGTTCCCCGCCCTTGGCGGCACCCCGAGGCGGGAATACCTGCCCAGGCTGCCCAAACTGCGTTGCCCGAAGTAGCCTTTCACGAAGGCAATCACCGCGCTCTGCTGGGCGTGGCTAAGCGCGCTTGAACTAGGCAGGCAGATTCCTTGGGCAAAGAGACTCTCGCTCACCGCTCCGCCCAGCCTTGGCGCATCCCGAAACAAGGGTTGCTGGTGCATGGGCTTCCACAATGGGCGGGATTCCACGCCATGCCGCGCCAGATGTTCTAACAGGCCGTCCCGGCATCGCCGCCGCAGTTCAGCGGACAGCCCCTCCGCCTGCACCAAGGCGCAACTCAGCCAGTGGGTTGCGCGACATCCAGTCGGCTCTTCCTGAAAGCCCAGGATGCCCATGGTCTCCAGTTCTTCCCGATAGCGCGCCGCAATCGCTCTCCGGCGTTCTACTTTCTCATCCAGGCCCGCCAGTTGCGCGCTACCTAGAGCCGCCAGCAGATTGCTCATCCGGTAGTTGAATCCAAGTTCCTGATGCTCATAGTGGGTTACCGCCTCGCGGGATTGCGTACTCCACTTGCGTACCCGCGCGGCGTCCGCCTCACTGCGTAACGAAAGCATGCCGCCACCCGCCGTGGTGATGATCTTGTTCCCGTTAAACGACCATGCCGCCGCCTGCCCATGGGCTCCTACCGGCTGCCCGCCAACGGTCGCTCCAAGGGCCTCCGCCGCGTCCTCAATCAGCGCCACGCCATGGCGTTCGCACACCGCCGCGATACGCTCAATCTCCGCCGGAACGCCATAGAGGTGTACCGCGATTACCGCCTTTGGCCTCCGTCCCTTGCGCTCCAGCCGCCGGATTGCTTCCTCCAGCAAATCCGCATCCATGTTCCATGTCCGCGGCTCGCTATCCACGAAGTAAGGCACCGCTCGCTCATAGAGAATCGGATTCGCCGTCGCTACGAAGGTGAAGCTCTGGCAGATCACGGTATCGCCGGCTTCCACGCCCGCCAGACGCAATGCCAGGTGAATCGCCGCCGTTCCGCTGCTCAACGCGACGCACGGTCGCCCCAAGCGCGCCGCCATCTCCTCCTCGAAGCGCTCAATCGCCGGTCCGGCCGTCGAGATCCAGTTGCTGGCGAAGGCTTCCAGCAGTGCCTGCCTCTCGCGCTCCCCCACGTCCGGCGGCGACAACAGGATCCGCGTGGATTGCCCCGTAGATTGCTCCGCCTTGGTTTGCTCCGCCTCACGCCGCAAGCAGTCCGCATTTCGCAGGCAGTCTGCGTTCTGGAGGCCCTCCGCGTTCTGGAGGCCCTCCGCACCCTGGAAGCTATCCAAAGCACAAGCCGCCCCTCCAGCATCAGTGGCAGGCTCCAGCGGGACGTTGGTCTGCAAGTGGGGCATTTCCCTCGTCTATCGGATCCGCACCCTCCTGCCTTTAGCGTTCCCCTGCACCTTTAGCATTCCTCTGCAATCGCCCCCGCCCGGCGTCGTCCTCATCCCCGCGGTGCCCTCCGCCTGAACAGCCCGTATCCACACCCAGATCCCCCTAGATCCGCATCCAGTACCCTTCCTTGATCCAGAAATCTCAACCCCGCAGTTTCACCGTAATTTCCACCCTCTCGCCGCCTAAGGGGAAACTCTATTTTTTTCGTTAGTTAAAATCACAGTTTCGTGACAGGCCCTCCCCTTCCCCGCCACCTAACACACTCATTTCACATGGATTCTGCTGTGGAAACCCTGTGGATTTGTTGTGCATCCTTTCTTATAGCGCACTAGATGTAGTCTAAAAACCATTGACAGACCCCATAGGTTGGGGTTAACTTCTCAATTGTCCCTGCTGTGCGAGCTTCCAGCACTCGCACTTGGGAGGACCTCCAGCGCCGCGCCCGCCCCTGGCCAGATTCGCCTCGTTTGTCGTCTCTGCGCCCGTGCTTGCGTGTCTGGATACCGCCCCGCTCGCAGGTGTAAACCGAAGTTTTTCCAAAAAAGGCAGGCATCAAGGAATCATGGGCCAACTCACCGTGGATCTCAGCAGTAGAATCGAAAGCGTGAAGCGTAGTCTCCCCATCGCGGAGCGGAAGGGTATGCGTTTCCCGCGTTACTTCACCGCCAAACTCGCCGAAGGCCGCACCCCTTACGACGAAGTCACCTGGGAGAAGCGCGTCTCTTCCATCACCAACTCGAAAGGCGAGGTGATCTTCGAGCAACACGACGTCGAGATCCCCGCCGATTGGTCGCAGACCGCCACCAACATCGTGGTCTCCAAGTACTTCCACGGCAAGATGGGCTCGCCCGAGCGCGAAAGCTCCGTCCGCCAGCTGGTGCATCGTGTGGTGGACACCATTGCCGATTGGGGCCTGGCCGACCGCTACTTTGCCACCCCCGAGGACGCCGAAAATTTCCGGCATGAGCTCGCCCACCTCATGCTTACCCAGAAAGCCTGCTTCAATTCACCCGTCTGGTTCAACGTCGGCGTGCGCGACCTCCGCGGTTATGGCTGGACCTACGACCGCCCCTCCGACACCGTCAAGACCCTTGCCGAAGCCGGCAAGAAGCCCCAGTGTTCCGCCTGCTTCATCATCTCCGTCAAGGATTCCCTGGAATCCATCCTCGACCTCGCCAAAACCGAGGGCATGCTCTTCAAGTGGGGCTCCGGCACCGGCACCAACCTCTCTGCCCTGCGCGAAGAGGACGCCATCCTCTCCGGTGGCGGCCGCGCCTCCGGCCCGCTCAGCTTCATGAAGGGCTTTGATGCCTTCGCCGGCGTCATCAAGAGCGGCGGCAAAACCCGTCGCGCCGCCAAGATGGTGATCCTCAACGCAGACCACCCGGACGTCGAAAAGTTCATCTGGTGCAAGGCTAAGGAAGAAAAGAAGGCCCACACCCTCATCGGCGCCGGCTACGATTCCTCCCTCGACGGCGAAGCCTACTCGTCCATCTTCTTCCAGAACGCCAACAACTCCGTCCGTGCCTCCGACGAGTTCATGGCCGCCGCCGAAACCGGCAGCGATTTCTGGACCAAATCCGTCTTCACCGGCACCCCCCTCAACCGCTACAGCGGCCGCGAACTCCTCGGCCAGATTGCCGAAGCCACCTGGCAGTGCGGCGACCCCGGCATGCAGTTCGACACCACCATCAACAAGTGGCATACCTGCAAGAACACGGATCGCATCAACGCCTCCAACCCCTGCAGCGAGTACATGTTCCTTGACGACTCCGCCTGCAACCTCGCCAGCTTCAACCTCCGTAAGTTCTGCCGCGCGGACGGCACCTTCGACGTCGAAGCCTACCGCCACGCCGTCGACACCCTCATCACCGCCATGGAAATCCTGGTGGATAACGCCGCCTACCCCACCCAGCGCATCGCCCAGAACTCGCACGACTACCGCCCCCTCGGCCTCGGCTACGCCAACCTCGGCGCCATGCTGATGGCCATGGGTGTTCCCTACGATTCCGATGAGGGCCGCGCCATCGCCGGCGCCGTCACCGCCATCATGTGCGGCCAGGCCTATCTCACCAGCGCCCGTATCGCCGAAGCCACCGGACCCTTCCCCGGCTACGCCATCAATGAGCAGCCCTTCCTGGAAGTGATCGGTATGCACCGCGACAGCATCCCCACCATCGACCGTAAGCTCGCTGGGGAAGAGCTATTCCATGGCGCCAAGGAAAGCTGGGACCTCGCCTACGAGCACGGCAAGCAGCACGGCTACCGCAACGCCCAAACCACTGTCCTTGCCCCCACCGGCACCATCGGCTTCATGATGGATTGCGACACCACCGGCATTGAGCCGGATCTCGCCCTCGTGAAGTACAAGAAGCTTGTCGGCGGCGGCCTCATCAAGATCGTCAACAACACCGTGCCCCAGGCCCTGCTCCGCCGCGGCTACACGCCAGAGCAGGTGGACGCCATCGTCAACCACATCGACGCCACCGGCACCATCGAAGGCGCGCCGCACGTCAAGCCTGAGCACCTTGCCATCTTCGATTGCAGCTTCAAGCCCCAGAACGGCAAGCGCTTCATCCACCACATGGGCCACGTGAAGATGATGGCTGCCGCCCAGCCCTTCATCTCCGGAGCCATCTCCAAAACCATCAACATGCCGGAGCACTCCACGGCTGCCGAAATCGCCGATGCCTACCTCCAGAGCTGGAAGATGGGCCTCAAGGCCGTGGCCATTTACCGCGACAACTCCAAGATGGTGCAGCCCCTCAGTTCCGGCACCGCCAAGGGAGCCAGCAACGCCCAGACCGTGGTGAAGGAAGTCGTCAAGGAAGTCGAAAAGATCGTCTACCGCCCGGTCCGTCGCAAGCTGCCCGACGAGCGCGCCGCCATCACCCACAAGTTCTCCATTGCGGGTCACGAAGGCTACTTCACGGTGGGCCTGTATGAAGACGGCATGCCCGGCGAAATCTTCATCTCCATGGCCAAGGAAGGCAGCACCATCAGCGGCCTGATGGACAGCTTCGCCACGGCGATTTCGTATGGATTGCAGTACGGCGTACCGCTCAAGTTCTTCGTAGACAAATTCAGCCACGTACGGTTTGAGCCGAGCGGCTGGACCGGCAACAAGGACATCCCCTACGCGAAGTCCATCATGGACTACATCTTCCGCTGGATGGGCAATCGCTTCCTAGGCCCCGAATACGCCCTAAGCGAAGCCCCGGCGAGCGTCGGCAAGCTGGAACCCACCGAACCCGACCCTCAAGCCGACCTCCCCTTCGAGGAAGCGATTCAGGCCGATGCCCCGAGCTGCAGTGAGTGCGGCAGCATCATGACCCGGAACGGCAGTTGCTACAAGTGCGGGAATTGCGGGACCACGAGCGGGTGCGGGTAGGGGGAAAGCATCACGGGGCTTGACTTGATTTAGCCTACGACTTACAATTTAGTCATAGGCTAAATCAAGGACCCCACTCATGTCGAAAAAGAAGCCATTTGGAAAACTGATTCGCGAACTTCGCACCGAAGCCGGAATTACAC